>JBAWFG010000272.1:0-6402 GCA_049591655.1 Solirubrobacteraceae bacterium | reverse complement strand
TCCGCCGTCGAGCGCACCCTCCAAGCCGAGCGCAGCGACCTCTCCGGGCTCGTCGTCTCCGCCGCCGTCCCCGCCTGAGCGGCGGGCGGCGGCCACCCTCACTCGGGCGACAAAAGCGCCGTCAGGCGTCGCTTTTGTCGCCAGCATCACCCCCCAGTGCCCGACCCCGGCCCAGCTGAGCACCAACAGGGCCGCCACACCGAGCAGCGGCCACCCCAGCATGATGCAGGCGAGGGCGCACCCCGCCAGCGACCACGGCCGCGGCGCCCCGGCCCAACGCCCGTAGAGCTAGGCGCCTCCCAGCGTCAGCGCCGCGCCGCCTGCCAGGTCGGCGCCCAGCGGCCGCACCCCGGCCGCGACAAGCCCGATGAGCGCCAGCCACCCGAGTCCGCCGGCCACCCACGGACGCCAGCCGGTGCCGTCGAGCTCACGTGCGCCCCACACAGTGCCGACCATATCCGCCGCCGGGGCCCGTCCGCGTCTGTCCCCCGGCTGGCGCCGGCAACCGCACCCCCCACACCCCACACCGGCACACACAAATGCGGAAAATCCGGTCACGCCTGACGAATTTCCGCATTCGTGGCGCCTGGCGCCCGATCGCCAGAAAATCCAACGGCGACCCGGAGATTTTCCGCAAATGAGCGCACCGCCTCCCGGGACCCGCCGTCGTCGCCGGCCGCGGCAACTGACCGCAACACCCTCAGAGCAACTCGCCGGACAACCGGCTGGACATCAGATCACCTTGTCGCGCCCACCCCGGGCCCAATCTTTTTGCCGCATTTTGCGGGGCAACACTCAGAAAATGCTCCACCTGAGGGGGTTTAGCGCTCAAGTCTGAGCGTGAGCTGCCGATTAACAACGTCATAATCTGGCGCACGCTGGCTCCCGAGGAGAGAGTTGATTCCCATGCTGTCCGCGCTGCTTGTCATCTGGATCGCCGTCATTCCGCTCGCCATCCTCGGAGCTGCCTGGGCCAACGCGCGCTGCGGCAGCCCCCGCGCCACCCGGACTGAGAGTGAGGGTGCGGGCGCGGCCCGACAGTGGGCCCGCCTGCGTGCCTTCGTCGGCCACAGCGCCAAGACGCTCCCGGTTCAGGCGGCGGTGGCGATGGATGAGGGCATCCGGGCCATCCTCCCGACCCCGGTCGCAGTCCCCGAGGCCTCACAGCGCGCACCGCGCCCGGCGGGGGCCACGCTGCTGGTGGCCACCCCCCGGACGCAGCTGCGGCGCGAGTGCGCCGCGGGACAGCTCAGAGGCCGCGGCGGCGCAGGACGTACGGAACTGTCTTGATCAGGATCTTCAGATCCAGCCAGATCGACCAGTTCGCGCCGTAGAGATAGTCGATCTTGACCATCTCCTGCATGGGGATGCGTGAGGATCCGAAGATCTGCCACAGGCCGGTCATGCCCGGCTTGACGGCGAGCCGCCGGCGCTCCCAGCCCTCGATCAGCGCGTCCTCGTCCTCGACGAGCGGGCGCGGGCCGACGAGGCTCATGCTGCCGCCGAGAACGTTGAGCAGCTGCGGGAGCTCGTCGAGCGAGGTGCGCCGCAGAAACGACCCGACCCGGGTGATCCGGGGGTCCTCGGCGATCTTGAACAGACCGCCCTCGACCTCGTTCTGATCACGGAGCTTGTGCTTGATGGCATCTGCGTCGGGCACCATCGAGCGGAACTTGAGCATCTCAAAGCGCTCGCCCTGGCGGCCGATCCGCGGCTGGCGGAAGAACACCGGGCCACGGGAGTCGAGCTTGACCGCGATCGCCAGCAGCACGAGCAGCGGGCCGAGCAGGATCACGCCGATCCCCGAGCCGATGATGTCCATCGCCCGCTTCAGCGTCCCCGAGGACTGCGAGACGCCGTACTGGCGCACGCCGAGCAGCGTCATCCCGTCGACGTCCTCAAACGTCGAGGAGGAGCCGACGACCTCCAGCAGGCGGGGCAGCACGCTGACCTTGACGCCGATCGCCTTGATCATGCGGATGACGTGGAGGACCTCCTCCTGATCATCGTGGCTGTCCGGGGCGATGATCACGCGGTCCACGCACTTCTCGGCGATCATCTCCGGCAGCGTCGGCCCGCGCTCACCGCGCGTGATGTGGATCTCATCGGTGTAGACCTCTGAGAGGGCCAGGCGGCCGACGACCTCGGCATGCACGCCGGGGGAACCGTCGAGCTTGCCGGTCACGCGACTGGCGTCACCGCCGTTACCGAGGATCAGGCACCGCTCGGGCTCGGTGACGGCCCCGACGACGGTCCGGGCCAGGAGCCGGCCGCCGAGAAACAGCAGCAGGCTGGAGACGACGAGCGCGAACACCTCGGGCCGGCCCAGATAGTGGTGAAACAGCAACGTTTCGGCCAGCCACACCGTCCCCGCATAGAGGACGGCCAGGTAGCCGACCGCGGGGACCTCGTCGATCGTCGTCTTGCGCATGATGTGCTGGTCGCGGTCATAGAGGCCGAGCGCCTTGGACGCCAGCACGATGAGTGGGGCGAGCAGCACGACGGTCGGGCGCACCGTGACCGTTCCGCGGTCCACGACCGCGGTCACGAAGAACAGGGCCACGTAGGCGGCCAGCACGTCGGCGATCGCCAGGACCCGGCGCAGCGACGTGTCCCGGCGCCGTGCCGGGGTCGCGTCCTCGCCGGGAACCGTCTCCCAGACGGGCGAGAGATCGATGTCGTAGTCGCCCTGGTGGGGACGGCCGCTGCCGAACGCCGCGTCACGGCGACGGCGCAGCACTCCCCCGGCCCGGGCCAGGGACTGCTTCTGTCGGAACCGCGTCGGGCTAGGCACGCGCACCCTCCTCGGGTAGGAGGAGGGTCTGGGCGTTTCGGGGCATGAGTTCGATTGTGCGGTGGCTGATCAGTGCGGGTGTGGTCATCTTGGTATCCGTTTCGGCTGGTTCCATGGGGACGGCAGCCCTACCTGCGGCCAGGCGCTGATAATCCATCTCCCTAAAAGACAGTGGGACGCGCCGTTAGTTGCGGTCCGCTGTCTCGCCGCCCGGCCGTAGAACTCTCCCCGAGCTTCAAGTACGACCTGGGGCGGCGACTATGTTCTCTGCACTCTAGGACGTCGCAATCGGGCCACGAATGGCCAAATGTACGAACTGGTTGACCGCGCCATACGCCCCCGGGCCATCGGGCCTCTGGGCGCATGCACAGCCCACCGCTGAGGGGCTACCCGGCCGCGAACCCTCTCACACCCGCGCCCGCGGGCCGGCGGTCCAGCACCCGGTCCACGAGCCCGTAGGCAAGGGCTTCCTGGCCCGTGAAATAGCGATCTCGCTCCATATCGGAGTGCACCCGCTCGACCGATTGTCCGGTGTGGTGGGCGTATATCTCATCCACGCGCGCGCGTAGGGCGAGGATCTCCCGGGCGTGGATCTCGACATCGGTGCTCTGCCCGTCAAACCCCCCGGATGGCTGGTGGATGAGCACCCGGGAGTTGGTCAGCGCCATGCGCTTGCCGGGCGCGCCGCCGGCGAGCAGCAGCGACCCCATCGACATCGCGATTCCGTAGCAGATGGTCTGCACGTCGGGGGTGATGAACTGCATCGCGTCATAGATCGCCAGACCGGCGTAGATCGACCCCCCGGGCGAGTTGATGTAGAGGTGGATGTCCTTGTCAGGGTCGTCGGATTCCAGATGCACGAGCTGGGCGACGACGAGGTTGGCGGTCTCCTCGTCGACCTGCCCGCCGAGGAACACCACCCGGTCGTTGAGCAGCCGGGAGTAGATGTCAAAGGAGCGTTCGCCGCGGGCGGTCTGCTCGACGACCATCGGAACGAGTGGCATGGGGCCTCCTGGTGGTATTGTGCAACCGAATGGTTGCTCGCAAACCTAGCAGATGCGCAACCTTGCGGTTGCGTGTTTGGAACGCCGTCGACCCACAGGAGGCTCGATGACCGACCTGATCCAACGTGAACTGGACCTCGCGGCCTCCCCGGCCGAGGTCTGGGCGGCGCTGACCAACCCCGATTGGTTGGGCGACTGGCTGGCCGACGAGGTCGCGATGGACCTGCGTCCCGGCGGCGAGGCCCGCTTTCGGACCGGTGAGGAGATTCGCTCCGGCTGGGTCGAGGAGGTCTCCCCTCCGCGCCCCGACGACGCTGCGGGATCCGGCCGCCTGGCGTTCTGGTGGGCGGTGGACGGCGATGTCGCCTCCCGGGTGGAGCTGTCAGTGATCCCCTGTGACGCCGGGACGCGTCTGCGGGTCGTCGAGACCCGGCCGCTGCAGGTGCTCGACCTCGTCGGGATCCCGCTCTCGGGCAACGGCGGGCACCGGTACGGACCCGCGCTGGTGGCGGCCTGAGATGGACTCCGATCCCGCCGGGGCGGTGTTCGGCGCGCTGGCTGACCCGATGCGACGCCGGCTGCTCTCGCAGATCGCCGCCCACCCGTCGACCGCCACCGAGTTGGCCAGCGATCTGCCGATCACCCGCCAGGCGGTGGCCAAGCACCTCACCTCGCTCTCACAGGCGGGGCTGGTGGAGAGCGAGCGGGCCGGGCGCGATGTTCGCTACCGCGTCACCCCCGCGCCGCTGTCAGAGGCCGTCTCCTGGATGGCCGAGGTCGGCGGCCAGTGGGACGAGCGCCTGGCGCGGCTGTCGCGCAGCTTCGGCGCCTAGCGGGGGGAGATCCCGAGGTACGGGACCGCCCAGCCGACGATCTTCTGAAATGCCGGCGCGGCGACCGAACCACCGTAGATCGACCCCTGGGGCTCATCGACCATGACCGCCACGACGAGCTTGGGGTTGTTGGCCGGAACCATCCCGATGAACGACGCGATGTACTGCGTGCTTGAGTACTTGCCGCCGACGACGACGTTCGCCGTGCCGGTCTTGCCGGCCATGTCATAGCCCTTGATCGCGGCGCCCGAGGCGGTGCCGCCGTCGGCGAGCACGCCCCGCAGCATGTTGCGCACCTCGGCCGCGGTGGTCTGGGAGATGATCCGGTGCCCGGCGGGGATCGCCGTCGCCTTGCCCCCGACCGACTGCACGATGTGCGGCGCGCGCAGGATGCCGCCGTTGGCGATCGCCGAGTAGGCGGCCGCCATCTGGATCGGCGTCACCGACTCGCCCTGCCCCATCGGCAGGTTGCCCATCGAGGATCCCGAGTACTTGGAGGGCTGCAGCACGACGCCCTGCTGCTCACCGGGCAGGTCCACCCCGGTCGGCGACCCGAAGCCGAAGCGGCGCACCCAGTAGTTGAAGCGTGTCGGACCAAGCCGCATCCCGATCTCGTCGGCGCCGATGTTGCTGGACACCTGCAGCACCTTGCCGACGGTCATCGTCTCGTAGCCGTGCGGGTCGGCGTCGTGGATCTGGCGGTCGGCGACCTGGAGCACCGGGGGGACGTTGAGCTCGGTCGTCGGGGTCACGACTCCGTCCTGGAGCGCGCCGGAGACCGTCACCGCCTTGAACGTCGAGCCGGGCTCATAGCTGTAGCCGACCGCCTTGTTCATCTGGTCGCTCGGGGGCGCCCCACCGGGATCCTGGGCGTTGACCCGCGGCCAGTTGGCGAGCGCGAGGATGGCGCCGCTGTCGGGCTGCATGACGATCGCGGTGGCGCCCTTGGGCGAATACTGGGCGCCGACGCCGGCGAGCACCTGCTCCACCTCGTCCTGGAGCGCGGCGTCGAGGGTCAGCGACACCGTCTTGCCGGTCCGCATCGGGCGGACCTCGTTGATCGAGATCGGGTCACCGCGGGCGTCGTTGACGATCCGCCGCTCGCCGGTGCTGCCGGCCAGGACCTGGTTGTAGCGGTACTCCAGGCCACCGTCGCCGACGCCGGCGGCGTTGACCCCGCCGAGCACCTGGGAGGCAGCCCATTCCCGCGGATAGACGCGCTTGACCTCCGGAACCGTGGAGATCCCGTTGATGCGCTTGGCCATGATCTGGGCGGCGGCCGCCGCCGGGACCTCCCGCGCCACCGGGGAGTAGCCGGTGTGGGGCTTGGTCAGGGCGGTCAGGACCGTGAGCACCGGCATGTGCAGCAGCGGCGCCATCTTCTCCGCGGTCACCATCGGCTGGCCGCGCGTGATCAGGTACGGGTCGGCGATCACCTCGGCGGCGGACTCCGACAGGGCCAGCTCGACGCCGTTGCGGTCGGTGATGGCGCCGCGGACGGCCGGCACGGGCTCGGTGGAGATCTGCTGGCTGACCGCCGCCTGCTGCAGCGAGCCGGCCTGGATGACCCCGAAGTCGACGGCTCGGATCGCCGCCACCGACAGCAGCGCCAGGAAACCGATGAAGATGAAGCCGATGCGGCGGTCGACCGCAACCATCGCCGGTTGACCCTCAGCCGCCGGTGGAGGTCGTGCCCACGCCGCCGGTGGCGGCAGCGGCCCCGTAGCTGGTCGTCGGCGACGGCGCCGGTGTGACCGGCGCGGTGCTCGCC
>JBAWFG010000271.1:0-6676 GCA_049591655.1 Solirubrobacteraceae bacterium | reverse complement strand
TCGTGAGCCCGCCGGACGGCTGCGAACGCGGCGTCGCGATCGGTGACATCGAGCGCGGTCTCCCCTACCCGGTCAAACCGGCATCTCCCACAAACCGGCCGCCGGCATCACGTCGGCCCGCTGGATCATCACCGCCGTCCTCGCCCTCATTTACGGTGGAGCAATGCCTCCCCAATCCGCCGCTCGCAGTTACGGACGCGTATTCGATGAGGTTGCCGAGGACTATGACTCTCACCGTCCGACCTACCCCGACGCACTCGTTGACCGAGCGTGCGAGGGCATCCGCCCCGGCGCCGCGGTGCTCGAGATCGGCTGCGGCACGGGACAGCTCACACGCAGCCTGCTGTCCCGCGGGCTGCGGGTGACGGCCGTGGAGCCGGGACAGCGGCTGATCGCACGGGCTCGCGATCGGTGCCACGGCGTCGGCGATGTGCAGTTCGTCAACGCGCGTCTGGAGGACGCCGCGCTGCCCCGTGGCCAGTACGCGGCTGTGTTCTCGGCTTCGGCGATCCACTGGGTCGATCCGGACGTGAGCTGGCGCAGGGTGGCCGACGCGTTGGTGGACGGCGGCAGCCTGGCGCTGGTCTCGTACTTCGGGCTCGACGATCCTCGCAGCGCCGCCGATCAGCAAGCGCTGCGTGCCGCGATGACGACGATCGCGCCGGGAGCTGCCGCTGCTCTGCCCATCTACCGGGATCTCGCCGACACCCTCGCCGGCGTCGCAGCCCGGCGCGCCAATGTCTCGGAGGTCTGGGCGTGGCTGGGGGACTATGAACTGGCGCGTGGGTATGCCGCGGACCTGTTTGAGGACGCGCAGGTGGCGACAGTGCCAATGCTGATGGAGCACACCGCCGATGAGCTCAACGCGCTGCTGCGCACCATGTCGTTCTGGGCCCGACTGTCACCGCAACAGCGGGACGCTCTCGCCGCCGAGAACGCAGCCGTCCAGCGGCGGATCGGCCGGCCGATCCGCTCCAGCACCGTCGCCTGCCTTCTCCTGGCACGGCGAACGCGGGACGAGAACCTGCCCGCCTCAGGCGCGGGCGCTGCGAGTCAGGCTCATAGTTCACGCCGCTCGAAGCTCACCACCGCGCCGATCAGGACGACGAGGAACCAGCCGAGCACCCACGCCAGGTAGGGCCACGATGGAGCGCCCTGGGCGAAGAAGGGATCACGCGTTCCGCCTTGCTCCAGGTGCTGGGTGACCAACGACGAGGGCTGGAGGTAGTAGATCGCTGCGTGCCACAGACCGTCAGTGGGAAGCACGAGTCGTCCGATCTTCCCGATCGTCTGGAGCGCGGAGACGTTGAGGGCGGCACCGAGCGTCCCCACGACGCCGGCCAGCCACCCAGCGCCGAACACGGCGACCCCGATGACGCCGGCGGCGATCACCGGCACGCGCGTGCTCAGGAGCAGCGCCAGGGTCAGCAGGAGTGCGCCTTCGGCGAACAGGTACACGGTTGCCAGGAACGGATTCGGTGCGGCGAACCCACTCACAAGGCGAACGACCCCGAATTCAAGAGCGCAGACGCCACCGGCGTAGCCGGCGAGCAGCACCGCCAGGCCAAGCCACTTGCCGAGGAGCACCTCCGCCCGGCGCACCGGGCGGGTCACGATTGTCAACAGGACCCCTGACTCGACCTCTGAGGAGATCGACGGAGCGGCGATCGCCGAGGCACTCAGTGCCAGCACGAAACTGAACATGAACATGAACAGGATGAGCGCCTGGGGAATGGCGAGGTTGGTCTCGCCGGAGGTGAGGCTGCGGGTGTGACTCAGGCGATCAAAGCCCCACGCGCTGAGCCCGACGATCACCGCGGTGATCGCGACGAAGGCGAAGATGAGCCGTCGCCGCACGGCTTCCCTGATCGTGAGCCCGGCGATGATCAACACCGGGTTCACCGTTCCCCCAGCAGTTCGAGGAATCGGGCTTCGAGACTCTGGTGCTCGGGGATCACGGCCTCGACGCGCGCACCCTGGGCGACGATCTCGCTCACCAGTTCGGCGATCTGTGAGGAATCGATGCCATCGACCAGCAGCCACTCGCCCTGTTGGTGCCAGCAACCGAATCGGTCCAGGCCCGTCCACCAGCGATCAGCAAGCCCACCGACCTTGAGCCGCAGCCGGGCGTGGCCCCCGAGCAACTCCTGGAGACTGCCGGTGGCGACGGCCGTTCCCTTGTCGATCACTGCTACCCGATCGCAGACGTGCTCGGCTTCCTCGAGCAGGTGGGTGTTGAGGAACACGGTCGATCCCTGCTCGCGCAGCCGGCGGATGATCTCACGCACGTCGTGTCGGCCGACGGGATCCAGCGCGCTGGTCGGTTCGTCAAGCACCACCAGGGCCGGCGTGCCAAGCAGCGCGACGCCGAGTCCGAGGCGCTGCTGCATCCCCTTTGAGAACGTGCCGACGCGGTCGTCGGCACGCCCCAGCAGATCGACTGTCTCCAGTGCCCGGCGGCACTCCTCCCCACGCCGCGCCTTCGGCAGCGCCAGTAGCCGGCAATGCAGTTGAAGGACCTCCCTCGCGGTGAGCAGCGCCTGGAAGCGAAACAGCTCCGGGAGATATCCGATTTGCCGCCGCGTCTCGCGGTCTCCCAGCGGCGCGCCGAGGACGAGTGCCTCACCGCCGGTGGGGCGCGCCAGACCGAGCAGGAGTTTGACCACTGTGGTCTTCCCCGCCCCGTTGGGGCCGAGGAAGCCGAATACCTCTCCCCGGGCCACCGTCATCGTCAGCGAGTTGACGGCGAGCGTGTCCCCAAAGCGCTTGGTCAGTCCGACCGCGTGGATTGCGGGGGAGCGGTTGTGAGCCAGCGAGCCGGCAGCGTCGGGCACCGAGACGGGACCGCCGGCCCCAGATCGCTGTGCCCCCAGGCTCGCGCTCGGCTCAGCTGAGTTGATCGGCGACATTGAGGACATCCCTTGAATCGAGGATTCCCGCGACCACATGGAGCAGGCCCTGCCCGTCCTCCCACACCACGGCGGACGCCGCGTTGGCGGAGTCTGCGAGCAGCACCCCGGGCGAGCCGGCGACCTGTACGGAGCGAGCCGCAGTGCCCGGCGGGACCGGGACCGGGAGGGTGGTGCTGAGGTCGCCGAGCAGACGGACCTGCTCAGCCAGCGCGGGCGGAATCCCTGGCCGGCTCAGCAGAAACGCCTCGATCTGGCTCGTGCTTGCGCCTGTCGAGCGCGCCGTCGGCCGGCGCATCGTCGCGACCGCCAGCGTGGGCACGTCGCTGCCCGCGGCGCCTCCGTATTGCGCAAGGACGGCCGGGCCGGCGTCAAGCGTCACCGAGCTTCCGGCCAGGCGACCCGCGTTGGAGTCAAAGACCACGGTGGCCTTCACGCCCGGCTGGACGGCCAGCTGCCGGACCGTCCCCACTCCCGCGGGCACATGGGTGAGCGTCGGGACCTCAAAGCCAGCCTGCGCGGAGGCCTGGGCGAGCGAGGACACCGGATGTCCAGTGCCTGACGACCACGTGATGGTGCCGAAGCGCAGTCTGCTTGACCCGGTCGGAGTGGCGAACCCTCCGAGCGAGTGGCTGCCGTCGAGGCCGGCGAGGCTGGCAATGGCGCGAACGTCGCCCTGGCTCACCGAAACCGGCGCGACGTGGGTGGGCGCGAAGATGGTCGTGAGCGTGGCCGCCGCCGCCGTGCCCGCCACTGCGATCCCGACCGCGCCGATGGCCAGCGAGGCACGCAGCGGCACTCTCGGCAGCCGCGTGGGGGGCCGAACAGCAGACACCGCCCGCAGCCGCCGATCGGTGCTCTGGAACGTGGTTGCGCTGAGCTCGCGCTGCAGCCGACCCCACGCGCCTGCCAGGTCAGGGGCGAGAGTCGGGACGGCGAACAACTGGGCCGCCCGCTCCGTGTCGCGGGCGATCTCGGCGCGCCGGGCGCTGCAGCGCGCACAGTCGGCCACGTGCTCGCTCACGCTGTCCGCAACGGCCAAGGGCTCATCATCGAGCCGCCTGAGCACTCCGTCAGATGCGTGTCTCATGGTCCATCTCCTTTCGCAGCGCGGACTCCGCCCGTCTCAGCAAAGTCCCGATGTGTCCGACCTTCACCCCGAGCGCCTCGGCGATCTCCACGTAGCTCATGCCGCCGTGACGCATCACCAGGACCGCGGCCGAACGGCGCGGCAACCGACGCAGGACGCGGCGCAGTTCAGCGCGCTGCTCGCGCACCAGGACGCTCTCCTCAACGCTGGGAGGCGAGCTCCCCACTTCCACGATCAGCTGGCGTCTGTCCCGCCGTCGCTCCCCGCGCAGCACGTTGAGGGCGGTGTGCACCGCAGCGACCCGAACCCAGCCCGCGGCCTGCTCGTAGTTGCCGCCAAACCGCCGGAACGCAGCCAGGAACACATCCTGCGCCACGTCCTGGGCCTGCTGCGAATCGCCGACCACGCTCTGCGCCATGCGCACAACAGGCCGGTACTGGTCACGAAAGAACGCCTCGAAGGCGCCGTTGTCCGCACCGCCGTCAAGGCGCTCGGACCACTCGTCACGCTGCGCTTGAACCCTCATCACACCCACTAAGCACCGCCGCCGGCTCAAATGTGACATATCGGTGCGCCAGCAATCGTGATCCGATCACTCGGCAGTTAAGCGATCGGGTTACGGGGTCGCAGCCGTGGGGCCGAATCTAGTTGTCCGGCTGGGGCTCGGTGACCGCCGCATTCAGCAGGGTCGCGAAACTGCTCCACGCCAGATACGGCAGCAGCAGAGCGGCAGCGCGCCCATCCTCACGGCGTAGACGTGCGACCTCAACGCCGAGCGAGATATCGAGCAGCGTGATGATCATCAGCGAGGCGCGCTTGTCCCGGATTTCGAAGAAGGTCGCCGGCCACGCACCGTTGAGCGCGAGCTGCGTCAGATGAAGCGCCCTGGTCTTGCCAGAAGCGGTGGCCGAGAGCCGCCAGCCGGCCGCTGCGATCACGACGTACAACGTTGACCACACGGGACCGAACGCCGATGACGGAGGTGCCCACACCGGCTTGCCGAGTCGCTGATAGACCACCGCCGCCCGGCGCGCACCCAGTCCACCGAAACCCGCCGCTGCGGCGACCGGCACAACCGCGAAGCCCAAACGTCGCAGATCCACGCGAAGAGTCTCTCCGATACCACCGGCCCGCACAACGGTCCCCCCGGAAGGCAGCTCCGTAGGGCGGCCACGCTCAGAACAAGAAGTCTTGATGCGAGCGTGCCGGCGTGCTACCGTCCCGCCTACACATTCGCAACAACAGAAATTGATATGACCTCTCCTTTACCGACGTTGCCTGCCGGACCGGCCGCAGAGGAGTGCTGCGCGCCGTCTGCGGGCGTTGATGCTTCACTCGATGCTGAGCGTCTAGCGACGCTGGCCAAGGCGTTGGCCGAGCCGGTGCGTGTGCAGATCCTCGATGTCCTGCGCCGCAGCGCGGATGACGTCTGCCAATGCGAGCTCATCGCGTTGTTTGACATCAAGCAGTCGTTGCTGTCGCACCACATGCGCAAGCTCGTTGATGCCGGGATCGTCACGGTCGAGCGGCGCCACAAGTGGGCCTACTACTCCGTTTCCACCGATGCTGTGAAGGAGCTGACCGCATGGCTGAGCTGACCACCGACCCCGCCGTCACAGCGACGGCACCCACCTCGTCGTGCTGCAGCACGGAGGCGCAGGCGACCTGTTGTGAGCCGTCCGAGAAGGCCGACTGCTGCGGCGAGAGCGCTGCGGGTGACAGCTGCGGCTGTTCAGCCGGACAGGAGGCTGAGGCCCTGGGAGCGCAGGAGATCCGTGAGACCGTGCGCGAGCGCTACGCGGAGGCCGCCCGGGTCGTGGTGTCCGGAGCGTCGAGTTCGTGCTGCAGCACGGTGAGCACCACCGATGAGGCCGGCCACGAGGTGTTCGGCGCAAGCCTGTATGACGATGCTCAGGCGGAGGGTGCGACGGCGACTGCCGTGGCTGCGTCCTTGGGCTGCGGGGTGCCGACCGCGGTCGCTGACCTGCACGAGGGCGAGACGGTTCTTGACCTGGGGTCCGGCGCGGGCGCGGACGTGCTGATCAGCGCCCGGCGGGTCGGGGCGACCGGCAAGGCGATCGGTCTGGACATGACCGATGAGATGCTGGAGCTCGCCCGCGCCAACGCCGCCGAAGCGGGCGTTGAGAACGTCGAGTTCATCAAGGGCTACATCGAGAACATCCCGCTGCCCGACGGCTCGGTCGATGTGATCGTCTCCAACTGCGTGGTGAACCTGTCGGGCGACAAGCCCAAGGTGCTCGCCGAGGCCGCACGGGTGCTCAGGCCGGGCGGCCGGTTCGCGGTCTCAGACGTGATCGCCAGCCCGGACATGGACGACGCCACGCGCGCGGACATGGTTGCATTCACCGGCTGCATCGCCGGGGCGCTGACCGAGGAGGAGTTTCGTTCGGGCCTGGAGGCTGCGGGGTTCACGGACATCGAAATCCGCGAGACCCACAAGGTCCACGAACACGCCAGTTCGGCAATCATCCGCGCGCGCCGGCCCGACGCTGCTGCGGCGGCACGCCGGGTGGAGTTGTATGAGCCGGCGATGTGCTGTCAGACCGGGGTGTGCGGACCGTCGGTTGACCAGCAGCTCATCGACGTGCGCGAGGACCTGCGCTGGGCCGAGACCCAGGGGGCGCTGGTCGCCCGCCACAACCTGTCGTCTGACCCC
>JBAWFG010000270.1:0-7856 GCA_049591655.1 Solirubrobacteraceae bacterium | reverse complement strand
GGCGTGGCTGGGGCGGGGGAGGTGGCCGGAGGGGCGGGCGTGGCTGGGGCGGCGGGGCATGGCGGCCAGGCTAGAAGTGCGCGCTTGGGTTTCCTGGGCGAATCCGCCCAGCGGCCACTCGGAGGTTTGCTGGGTATGGACACACGAACGTCGGACCCCTCCGGCGGCCGGAGCCCGCGGCGCCCGGCGGCCCACCGGGTCGCTCCGTCCACCACCGCCCTGCAAACGGCCAACCCCGGGGCCTCCCCGGACGGGAGTTGACGTTTGCGGCCTGGGGGGCCGTCAACGTCCAAGCGGGGCCACCGCCCAAACGGGAGTGGACGTCTGCGGCCCCCCGGGCTGTCAACGTCCAACCGGGGCCGACGCTCGCCCGGGAGCGGACGTTTGCAGGCCGCCAACCACGCCCGCGCCCTGCGATAGCCGCCGTTTGCCGTCTGGCCCGCGCCCGGGCTCCGGAGCCGCGGCCCGGCGGCCGGTGTACGCCTCCGGCTGGTGGCTGGTGGCTGGTGGCAGGTGGCCGGGCACCAAAAAAAAGCGGGCCCGCGCTTGCGATAGCCGGGCCCATGACGCCGAGGTAGAGGCCCTCGGCGCGTCTCTGAAGGTAGCGCCCAACCCCCGGGCCGCCACTGCCCCAACAAAAAACCCCGCCATCAGCGGGGCTCCTTGGTTGAAACGCGCCCGGCACGATTCGAACGTGCGACCTTCCGCTCCGGAGGCGGACGCTCTATCCCCTGAGCTACGGGCGCTCTGAGATCGGGGAAGATCTGTGGGCAGCTTACCGTGGAGATCGCGATCATCTCTGACACCCACCTGCCGCGGGGCTCCCGGGCCCTGCCGCCGGCCTGCGTGAAGCGGCTGCGCACGGCCGATCTGATCGTCCACGCCGGTGACCTGTCGGCGGTCTCGGTGCTCCGGGAGCTGGAGGCGCTCGGCCCGGTCATCGCCGTCCACGGCAACGTCGATGACGCCGGCGTCCGCTCGCTGCTGCCCGCGACGGCGATCGTGCCCGCGGGTGGCCGCCGGATCGCGATCATCCACGACGCCGGCCCGGCCCAGGGGCGGCTGGCACGGATGCGGGCCCGGTTTCCCGACGTCGATGCCGTCGTGTTCGGCCACTCCCATATCCCGCTGCACGAGCACGCCCCCGATGGCTTTCAGATCTTCAATCCCGGCAGTCCGACCGACCGTCGCCGCCAGCCGCGCCACACGATGGGCATCTGCCGGGCCGGCGCGGAGCTGGCGTTCACGCTCATCGCGCTGGACTGACTGCCAGACTCAGGCCGACCATGGACCTCTCGATCTTCTTTGCCGGAACCGGTGGGTCGATCCCCACCGCGCGCCGGGGACTGCCGTCGATCCTTGTGCACCGGGGCGGGGACCGGATCCTGTTTGACTGCGGCGAGGGGACCCAGCGCCAGCTCGTCAGCTCGATCGGGCTCGCCGACCTCACCGAGATCTTCCTCACCCACTTTCACGCCGACCACTGGCTCGGCCTGCCGGGGATGCTCAAGACGTTTGACCTCCGCGGCCGGGACCGCCCGCTCACGGTGTACGGGCCGCCGGGGCTGCGCTCGTTCGTGACCGTCATGCTCAAGCTGGCCGGACGGGTCGGCTATGAGCTGGAGCTCGTTGAGCTCGAGGCCGGCGACGAGGTCGACCATGCCGGCTACCGGATCGCTCCGGTGCCGGTCTCACACCGCGGCCCGGCGCTCGGCTATGTCCTGTATGAGGACGAGCGCCCCGGCGTCTTTGACACCGCGGCGGCGGTGCAGCTCGGGCTCACCCCGGGCCCGGAGTTCGGTCGCGTGCAGCGGGGGGAGACGGTCCGCGGCGTCTCTCCGGATCAGGTCCTCGGGCCGGCCCGGGCCGGGCGCAAGATCGTCCTCTCCGGGGACACGCGGCCCTGCGAGGCGCTGCGGATCGCCGCCCACCGCGCCGACGTGCTCGTGCACGAGGCGACGTTCGCCGAGGAGGAGCACGACCGGGCCGCCGACAACGGCCACTCCACCGCCCGCCAGGCGGCGACGATCGCCCGGGACGCCGAGGTCACGATGCTCGCCCTCAACCACGTCTCGACGCGCCACCCACTCGGGCAGCTGCGCGACGAGGCCCGCGCCGTGTTCCCGCAGACGGTCGTCCCGCGTGACTTCGACACGATCGAGATCCCGTTCGCCGAACGGGGCGAGCCCGCGCTCGTGCGCTGGGATGCGCGTCAGGCCGCGGAGGCAGCGCCGGTCACGTGAAACGGCGGCGGGCTCCGCGGGAGATCGACACGCCGCGGATGCACGGCGAGGCGCTGGGGCCCGAGCACGAGATCGCCATCACGGCGCTGGAGACCGACCCGCGGGTTTATCCGACCCTGCTGGGCACCTCCCGGCCGCCGCGAGCGGCTGAAATCCGCGCTCGCCTGACCGATATGCGCCGTCACTGGGACCGCCACGGCTTCGGGCTGTGGTTGTGGCGCGAGCGGGCCACCGGAGAGCTGGCCGGCCGCGGAGGCCTGCAGTACACCGATGTGATCGGCGGATTGGCGGTCGAGGCGGCGTGGGCGATCATGCCCGAACGCTGGGGCCAGGGGTTCGCCAGCGAGCTCGCCGGCGCCGCCGTCAGCGTGGCGTTCGACACGCTCGGGCTCGACGAGGTGATTGCGCTCACGCTGGAGTACAACATCGCCTCCCGGCGGGTGATGGAGAAGGCGGGCTTTGCCTACGTGCGGGAGATCGGCCATGCCGGGCTGCCGCACGTGCTCTACACCCGCGTCGCGGGTCGTGCGCCGGGGCCGCTGCTAGGCTCCGCCTCACCACGCCGCCGGCCCCTTTAACCCGGTCCTGTGAGGCCAGGAAGGAGCACCTTTGGAACCCGTAACGGTCGCGCTCGACCGCGATGATGTACGCCGTACGCTGGTACGGATCGCCCACGAGATCGTGGAGAAGAACCCTGACGGCGCACTGGCGCTCGTCGGTATCCACCGCCGTGGCGCGCACCTCGCCAAGCGCCTGCAGCCGCTCGTCTCCGAACTGCTGGACACGACCGTTCCGCTCGGGTCGGTCGACATCGCCTTCTACCGCGACGATCTCGCCATCCGCCGGGGTGGCCCGGTGGTGCATTCCACCGAGCTGGACTTCCCCATCGACGGCCGCACGATCGTGATCGTCGACGACGTCCTCTACACCGGGCGCACGGTGCGGGCGGCGATCGACGCCGTGTTCGACTACGGCCGGCCGGCCCGCGTCCAGCTGGCGACGCTCGTCGACCGCGGCCACCGCGAGCTGCCGATCCGGCCCGACTACGTCGGCAAGAACCTTCCAACCTCGCAGGACCAGCGCGTCAACGTCCACGTGGAGGAGGTTGACGGCGTCGACGAGGTCACCATCGGACCCGCCCAGCAATCGAGGATCACCGCCGCATGAGCACGAGAATGCCCCGCCACCTCATCTCGATCGACGACCTCGACCGCTCCGGGATCGAGCGCGTGCTGGACCGCGCGGAGTCCTTCGCCGAGGTCGCCGGACGGGAGATCAAGAAGGTGCCCGCGCTGCGCGGGCGCACCATCGTCAACCTCTTCTACGAGGCGAGCACGCGGACGAGCAGCTCCTTCGAGCTCGCCGCCAAGCGCCTGTCGGCCGACGTGGTCAGCATCCGCTCGGCGGGCTCCAGCGTCGACAAGGGCGAGTCGCTCAAGGACACGGTGCAGACGCTGTCGGCATATGACCCGGCGGCGATCGTGATCCGCTCTCCGTATGCCGGGGCCGCTCAGCTGGTCGCGGGCTGGACCGACGCCGCGGTCGTCAACGCCGGCGACGGCAAGCATGAGCACCCCACCCAGGCACTGCTTGACGTGTTCACGCTGCGCCGGCACTTCGGGACGCTTGACCGGCTCAACGTCTGGATCGTCGGCGACGTCACCCACTCACGGGTCGCCCGGTCAGACATCCTGGCCTTCAACCGGATGGGGGCCAACGTCACCGTCTGTGGCCCGCCGACGCTGCTGCCACGCCGGATCGAGGCGCTCGGCTGCCGCGCCACCCCGACACCCGACGGGATCGAGGAGGCCGACGTCATCTACGTGCTGCGGATGCAACACGAGCGCATGCATCAGTCCTACGTGCCCTCGCTGCGCGAGTACGCGGCGCAATATCAGATCAACGCGTCACGCCTGCGGCCCAACCAGCTGGTCATGCACCCAGGCCCGGTCAACCGCGGCGTCGAGCTCTCCGCGGCGACGATCGACTCGCCCCAGGCGCTGATCGGCGCTCAGGTCAAGGCCGGGGTCGTGGTGCGGATGGCGGTCCTGTACGAGTTACTCGTCGGATCCCCGGTCCTGGCGGCGGTGGCGTGATGCGCGACCGGCGACTGTTCTGCACCCGGCGCCCCGGCGCCGAACTGCTCATCCGCGGAGCCCATGTGCTCGACCCGCGGACCGGGATCGACGAGCCCCGTGACGTGCTCGTGCGTGACGGCGAGATCGTCGAGCTCGGCGCCCCGGAGGGGATCCCCGCGGCTGACCACGTCGACGTCGTCGACGCCGTCGGGCGCCACGTATTCCCCGGCTTCGTCGACCCCCACGTGCACCTGCGCACCCCCGGCCAGGAGTACAAGGAGGACCTTGACACCGGAACCGCGGCGGCCGCCGCCGGCGGCTACTGCGCGGTGGTGGCGATGCCCAACACGGCCCCCACGATCGACAGCGCCGCCGTGCTCGGCTCGCTGATCGAGCGCGCGCAGCGTGAGGCCCGGGTGCCGGTCGGCTTCCTGGCCTCGATCACCCGTGGCCTGCAGGGCACCGACCTCACCGAGATGGCCGAGCTGCGTGAGCTCGGCGCGATCGGCTTCACCGACGACGGCAAACCGGTGACCTCGGCCGGGATCCTGCGCAAGGCGCTGCAGTACCAGCGGCTGTGCGGCGGCATCATCGCCCTGCACGAGGAGGACCCCGAGCTGTCGGCCGACGGCGTCATGCACGAGGGCGCGATCTCGGCGCGCCTCGGGATGGCCGGGATCCCGTCGGTGTCGGAGTCGACGATGGTCGCCCGGGACTCGGCGCTCGCCCTCTACGAGGACGCCCGGGTGCACTTCCAGCACCTGTCGGCGACCGAGTCGGTGGAGGCCCTGGCCGCCGCCAAGGAGGCCGGCGCCCGGGTCAGCGGCGAGGCCAGCCCGCACCATCTGACGCTCACCGACGAGGTGGTGCGCACACTCGACAGCCGTTTCAAGATGAACCCGCCGCTGCGCACCGAGTCCGATCGCCGGGCGATCGTCGAGGGGCTGCGCTCGGGGGTCATCGAATGCATCGCCACCGATCACGCGCCGCACGCCACGCACGAGAAGGAGGTCCCGTTCGAGCAGGCGCCGATGGGCACCACCGGGCTGGAGACGGCGTTCGCCGCCGTCTACACCGAACTGGTGGTCACCGGGCACCTCGAGCTGGCGACGGTGATCGAGCGGATGACGGCCGGCGCGGGGTTGTATGACCTGCCGACGCCACGGATCGCGGTCGGCGAGACGGCCAACCTGTGCCTGATCGACCTCGACGCCCGCTTCGAGGTGGGCGAGGACGGCTACGTCAGCCGCTCCGCCAACTGCGCGTTCCACGGCCGGACGCTGCAGGGCCGGGTGCTGCTCACGCTCGCCGACGGCGCGGTCGCCTTCCGGCGACCGATGCTCGTCACCGGCGAGGACCCGCGGGCATCGGTCGCTGCCCGCGCCGGCCGCGGCCCCGGGAGCGATCGCTAGATGCCGACCCCCACCGCCACCGCCTACGTCCTGCTGCAGGACGGCACCCGCTTTGACGGCCTCGCCTGCGGGGCCCCCGGTCACGCCGTCGGCGAGATCGTGTTCACCACGTCGATGGCCGGCTATCAGGAGGCGATGACCGATCCCAGCTACGCCGGGCAGCTGATCACCTTCACCTACCCGCACATCGGCAACTACGGGGTCAGCGCCGAGGCGATGGAGTCAGACCGGGTCCACGCCCGCGCGGCGATCATGCGCGCCGCCGTAGACCGCGAGGACGCCCCCGGGGCCGAGGCCGGTTGGTGCAGCTGGCTGGCCGACTGCGGGATCCCGGCGATCACCGACGTCGACACCCGCGCGCTCGTGCGCCACATCCGGGACCGCGGCGCGATGCGCGGCGGGGTGTTCGGCGCCGACGTCCCCGAGGCCCAGGCCCGGGAGCTGATCGACGCCGAGCCCTCGATGACCGGCCGCGACCTCGCCCGCGGGGTCACCCCAGATAAACCAATCGTCCTCGAGCCCACCGGCGCCCTTGAACCCACCGGGAGTTCGCCGCCAGGCGAACTCCAAAGCAATTCGCTTTTGCGAATTGCCATGATCGACACCGGCGTCAAGCTCTCGATCCTGGCCCACCTGCGCTCCCGCGGCGCCGCCGTCACCCTGCATCCGTGCACGGCGAGCCCCGAGGAGCTGCTCGCCGGCCGCCCCGACGCCGTGTTTCTCGCCAACGGTCCCGGCGACCCCGGAGCGCTTGACTACGTCGTCGATACCGTCCGCGGACTCGTCGGCATGCTGCCGGTGTACGGGATCTGCCTCGGCCACCAGTTGCTGTGCCGGGCGGTCGGCCTGGAGACCTACAAGCTCCCGTTCGGCCACCACGGCTCCAACCACCCGGTCAAGGATCTGTCGACCGGCCGGACCGAGATCACCAGCCAGAACCACGGGTTCGCGGTGCTCGGCCCGGGCGGCGCGCGCACGATCGAGGACGACGAGCCGGTGCGCTGGGAGACCGACTTCGGGACCGCGGAGCTGACCCACATCAATCTGTATGACCGGACCGTCGAGGGGCTGACCCTGCGCGATGTGCCCGGCGCGACCGTCCAGTACCACCCCGAGGCCGGCCCCGGCCCCCACGATTCCCTCTACCTGTTCGACCGCTTCGTTCAAGCAATCAAGGCCACCGTCTGACCCATGCCCCGCCGCACCGACATCCACAAGATCCTGCTGCTCGGCTCCGGACCGATCGTGATCGGTCAGGCCGCCGAGTTTGACTACTCCGGCACCCAGGCGTGCCGCGTGCTCGAGGCCGAGGGCTACGAGGTCGTGCTCGTCAACTCCAACCCGGCGACGATCATGACCGACCCCGAGGTGGCGACCACCACCTACATCGAGCCGCTGCTGCCCGGCCCGGTGACCCAGGTCATCGAACGCGAGCGACCCGACGCGCTGCTCCCGACGCTCGGCGGCCAGACCGCGCTCAACCTCGCCAAGGCGCTGCACGAGAACGGCACCCTGGAGCGCTTCGGCGTCGAGCTGATCGGCGCCGACTACGACGCGATCCAGCGGGCCGAGGACCGCGAGCTGTTCCGGGACACGATGACCGCCGCGGGCCTGCGGGTCCCACGCAGCACGATCGCGCACTCCACCGACGACGCCCGCGTGGCGGTGCAGGAGCTCGGGCTGCCGTTCATCGTACGTCCGGCGTTCACGCTCGGCGGCACCGGCGGCGGGGTCGTGCGCAGCGAGGCCGACATCGAGCGGATCGTCGGCGGCGGGCTGGCCGCCTCGCCGATCGGACAGGTGCTGCTGGAGGAGTCGGTGCTCGGCTGGGGCGAGTTCGAGCTGGAGGTGATGCGCGACCACACCGACAACGTCGTGATCGTCTGCTCGATCGAGAACCTCGACCCGATGGGCGTCCACACCGGCGACAGCGTCTGCGTCGCCCCCCAGCAGACGCTCACCGACAAGCAGTACCAGTCGCTGCGTGACCAGGCGATCAAGGTGATCCGGGCCGTCGGGGTCGAAACCGGCGGCTCCAACGTCCAGTTCGCGGTCAACTCAGAGACCGACGAGATCGTCATCATCGAGATGAACCCACGGGTGTCGCGCTCCAGCGCCCTGGC
>JBAWFG010000269.1:0-4323 GCA_049591655.1 Solirubrobacteraceae bacterium | reverse complement strand
GTGCGCCACATCGCCCAGGAGGAGGCCGAGGCACTGCTGCAGGCGGCCCGGGAACGCTTCGGCCGTCCTGCGCAGACGCTCGCGCGGCGCGGAAGGATCGAGCGC
Source organism: Solirubrobacteraceae bacterium (assembly GCA_049591655.1). GTDB lineage: Bacteria > Actinomycetota > Thermoleophilia > Solirubrobacterales > Solirubrobacteraceae > Palsa-465. Next base: position 4,218 of record JBAWFG010000269.1, on the reverse strand, counting down.
GAGGTGCTGGAGGCGGCCGCGGACGCCGACGTGCTCGTCCTCGTCCGCGACGGGGAGCCCCGCCTGGGGCCCAAGAGCCTCGGCCCGGAGACCCGGTTCGTGCTTGACCACGCTGCCTGCGCGGTGCTCCTGCTGTGGGCCGGCACATCGCCGGAACCCGAGACAATGCACTGGCCGCCGCATCTGCGCTGAGGGCGCTTGACATGTGACCAAAAGGTCACGTATCCTTTCGCCATGGACCCGGTGTTCAAGGCGCTGGCCGATCCCACCCGGCGGGGCCTGCTCGACGCGCTGTTCATGCGTGACGGGCAGACCCTCACCGAGCTCGAGGGGCGGCTTGAGATGTCGCGCTTCGGGGTGATGAAGCATCTCAAGGTGCTCCATGAGGCCGGCCTGGTCACCACCCAGCGGCGCGGTCGCGAGAAGCTGCACTTTCTCAACCCGGTCCCGATCCGGCTCATCCACGATCGCTGGGTCAGCAAGTACTCCGAGCCGTGGGCGGCGTCGCTGTCAGAGCTCAAGCACACACTCGAGCAGGAGGAGACCGAGATGGAGAAGGTGTTCGAGATCTACATCAAGACGACCCCGGAACGGTTGTGGGAGGCGATCACCGACGACGCGCAGCGCCGGCGCTACTGGTTCGGCGTCGGGGTCGTGTCCGACTGGGGCCCCGGTTCGGCGTATGAGCAGACGAGTCCCGCGGCCCCCGGGCCGATCGCCGCCGGGGAGAACCTGGAGGTCGACCCGCCGCGGCGCCTGGTGCAGAGCTTCAACGCCCTGTGGGGCGAGGATGTCCGCGCGGAGAGCACGTCCCGAGTGACGTGGGAGATCGAGCCGGTCGGTGACTCCTGTCGCCTGACAGTCATCCACGACCAGTTGCGCGACGGCGCCAACGCGCAGATCTACGGCGGCTGGCCGCAGGTTCTCTCCGGGCTCAAGACGCTGTTGGAGACGGGCGAGTCGCTGACCACTCCGGGCTCGCTGATGTACGCCGGGGCATAACCGGCGCCCGGGCGGAGGGCGGTTTCAGGCGTTGCGCAGCAGACCCTCCGCGCGCGCCCACTCGATCGTGCGCAGCAGCGTGTCACGGGCGGGCGTGTAGCGGAGGCCGAGCTCGCGCTCCGCGCGTGATCCGTCGTACTGGTGACCGTGCAGCAGCGTCCTGACCATCTCCCGGCAGACCGGCGGCTGGCGGCCCCGCAGGCGGAAGGCATATTCGACGGCGGTGCCGGCGACGCCGGCCACCGGTGCCGGGACGAACCGGGGACGGCGCTGGACTCCGGCCACCTCGGCAGCGAGCGCCAGGGCCTCGGTCATCGACAGGCGGATCCCGCTGAGCAGGTATCGCTGACCGTTGAGCCCGTTCTCCGCCGCCAGCAGATGCCCGGTGATGCAGTCGTCGATGTCCACGAGACTCACGTTGGTGTCGACGAACATTTTGAGCCGGCCGTCGAGGAACGCCAGCAGGAACCGGCCCGTCCCACCGGCCCGGCCGGGCCCCTGGACCGAGGACGGGTTGACGCACACCAGGTCCTGGCCGAGCTCCAGCGCGGCGGCCAGCGCGGCCTGCTCACCCTCGGTCTTGGTGCGCTCATAGGTCGACAGGTAGGAGCCGCGGTGCTCGGTGAACTCGTTGGCCACGACCCCGGTGCGCTCGCCGATCGTCGCCGCCGATGAGGTATGCACGAGGCGCGGGAGTCCCACCTGGGCCGCGGCGCGGACGGCGACCGCGGCGCCCTGGACATTGGCGCGCCGCATCGGCGCCGGATCAGCGACGCACAGCGAGTTGACCCCGGCGAGGTTGAAGGCCAGCTCGCAGCCCTCCATACCGCGGGCCATCGCCGGCTCGTCGTACACGTCGCCCTCGACGACCGTGACGCCACGCTGCTCCAGCGCCACGCGGGCGGTCGTCGAGCGGGCCAGGGCGACGACGTCGTCGCCGCGCGCCAGCAGGCGGGTGACGAGCGCGCGGCCGATGACGCCGGTGGCGCCGGTGACGAAGATCCGCATCGGTCAGGAACGCAGCGCGGAGCTGGAGCGGGCGAGGTAGTCGGCGCCTGACCAGGCGGTGACGATCGCCGCCACCACCATCGCCCATTGGTCCAGGTAGGCATCGCCGATGATCACGTCGGGGCGGAACATCGCCAGTGCCACCGCCACGAACTGCACCGTCGCCTTCCATTTGCCCAGCATCGAGGTCTCGAACTGCAGGCCGCCGGCCGCCACCGCGGCGCGCAGGCCGAGGATCGTGAATTCACGGGCGATGATCACCAGCGCCACCCACGGCGAGGCGCGATGAACGGCGACGAGCCCGACGAGCGCCGTTGTCACCAGCAGCTTGTCGGCGGTCGTGTCCAGGAACGATCCCAGCCGGGTGGTGACCCCCCAGCGCCGGGCCAGCCGCCCGTCGAACCAGTCGGTGACGGCCGCGGCGAGGAACAGGATCCCGGCGGCGGTGAAACTGTGGCTGAGCAGCAGAGCCATGATCACCGGCGAGACGACGATCCGCACACCGGTGCCAATGGCGAGGGCTCGGGATGATCGCAACGCGGTCAGGGCACCGGCCTCCACGGTGCGGAGACTACCTCACAACAGGCGCAACGCGAGGGCGCGAGCCGCGTCGGCATCATCGACCTCCAGCGCGGCCTGCGCTGCGGCCTGGGCGTCGGCCATCGACACCTCGCGCAGGGCCGCCTTGGCCTCGGCGACCAGGCCGGGCGCCATGCTGAGCTCGGTGACTCCGAGGCCGGCCAACAGCACCGCGGCGGCCGGATCGCCCGCCAACTCACCGCACACCCCCACCCAGCGGCCGTGGGCGAGGGCCCCGGCAACGGTGGCGGCGACGAGCCGCATCACCGCCGGGTGGGGCCCGGCCAGCAGCGACGCCAGCCGGGCGTCGCCCCGCTCGGCGGCCATCGTGTACTGGGCGAGGTCGTTGGTGCCCAATGAGAAGAAGTCGACGTGGGCGGCCAGGCGCTCTGCCGACAGCGCCGCTGCGGGCACCTCCACCATGATCCCCAGCTCCAGCGGGGCGTCGATTCCGGTCTGGCGCCGTGCCTGGTCCAGCAGGTCCCGGGTGGCGGTGATCTCAGACAGCGTCGCCACCATCGGCAGCATCACCTTGACCGGGTGCTCGACGGCGACCCGCAGCACCGCCCGCAGCTGGGTGGAGAGCAACTCGGGCTGCGCCAGCGCGAGGCGGATCCCGCGCACCCCGAGGAACGGGTTGGCCTCCGTGGGCATCGGCAGCGCCGGCAGCGGCTTGTCCGCGCCGGCGTCGAGCGTGCGGACGATGAGGTCCCGGCCGCCAAGCGCGACGGCGATCTCGGTGAGCGTGCGCACCTGCTCGTCCTCATCGGGCAGCGTGTCCCGGTCGAGGAACAGAAACTCGGTGCGCAGCAGCCCGACCCCCTCCGCCCCCATGGCGACGGCCTGGGCGGCCTGCGCTGCCGAGCCGAGGTTGGCGAACACGTCGACCCGGATTCCGTCCCGGGTGATGGCCGGCTCGGTGGCCCGCTCCCGGGCGGCCGTCCGGCGCTGCTGCGCCCGGTCGCGGCGCTCCCGGGCGGCGCTCAGGTCGCCGTCCGGTGGATCGATCTCGATCCACCCCGCCTCTCCGTCGAGCAGCACCGGCGTGGCGGCTTGGATGGCCAGAACGCCATCGCCGAGCCCGACGACAGCCGGTAATCCGAGGGCGCGGGCGAGGATCGCGGCGTGGGCGGTCGTGGAACCGCGGGCGGTGGCGATCGCGGCCACCCGGTCGGGATCAAGACCGGCGGCGTCGGCGGGAGTCAACTCGTCGGCGACCACGATCGCCCCCTCGGGGACCGCCTGGTCCGGGCCGGCCCCGGTCAGGACCCCGACGACACGACGGCCGACGTCGAGCACGTCGGTGGCCCGCTCTCGCAGCAGCGGCTCTGAGAGCTGCCGGTAGCGCTCGGCGACCTCCTGCGCTGCCTCGTACCACGCCCGCTCGGCGCTGAGCCCGGAATCGATGCCCCTCAACGCCGGCTCCAGCAACGCGTCGTCGTCAAGCAGCGCCAGGTGCGCGTCGAAGATCTCCGCCTCGGCACTGCCCGCCCGGGCGGTGACGAGACCGCGGTCGTGTTCGATCGCCGTTCGCGCTGCCCCGAGGCCCTCATCCAGCAGTGCGTGCTCGTGCGCCGCGTCGGTCACCGGTCGGTCCGGCGGGGGCGCCGACGAGCCGCCGAGCCGGTG
>JBAWFG010000268.1:0-11328 GCA_049591655.1 Solirubrobacteraceae bacterium | reverse complement strand
GCTCAGCGCCGAGCCGGCCGCGGCGGAGCAGCGGCGGCCCCGCTGGGGTCGCGGGCATGGCGACGCGGATGCTCCCCAGCCCGATTGGCGTGCGACCGATGAGCGCTTCCGGGACCCGCGGAGCGGGCGCGTGATGCGGGTCTGGGAGGACGCCGGCGGCGGCCGGCACTACGTCGCCGACGACGTCCAGACCTAGAACTGAGCCTGCTCCTGCCCGCGCTGAGCGGTCAGCGGCGTGAGCCGCCGCCGCCGAACAGCGAGAGGAAGAACAGGAAGATGTTGAACACGTCCAGGAAGATCGCGGCGGCGATCGGCACCGCGCTCTGCATCGACGTGCGCCGCAGGCGGTTGAAGTCGAAGATCGTGAACGCCCCGAACAGGACCAGGCCGCCGATCGCCCAGATCAGATTGGCCCCGGGGATGTTGATGAAGATCGCCGCCAGGATGAACACGCAGAACGCGCAGATTGCGAAGAACAGCGGGCGAGCCCAGCTGGATAGGTCACGCCGAGTGGCGTAGCCGTAGGAGCCCAGCGCGCCAACGAATGCGGCGGTCGATCCCGCAGCTTCGTACACCGCCGCCGGTTCGGCCTGTGTGTAAGCGGCGAGCACCGGCCCGAGGAAGATCCCGAGCGCCAATCCGAGCCCGAACAGCAGCGCTATCGCCAGCTGCTCGTGGCCGCGTGCGGAGGCCGCTTGCAGACCAAAGACAAAGCCGAACAGGACGATCAAGAACAGCAGCCCGCTGCCGCCGGTGAAATCGCGTCCGATGTAGGCGCCGAGCGCCGTGCAGCCGAGTGTGAGGGCGACGAGACCCATCACCTGACCGAAGACGCCCCGCGTCTGGTCACGAGTGAGCGCCGGGCTGGCGGGCGCGTACGGGCGTGTGAATGACATGCGCATAAGGATAGGCCGTCGTCCCCGTGAGCCCCCGGTTTCGTGGCTCCGCAGCGGAGCCTCCATACTGAGGAGACGTGAGTGACACGACCGTTGTCGCGCCGGCCGACGAGCAGGCGCAAGCCAAGCCCCCGGTACCCCGTTCGGCATGGACGCGGCTGGCCGCCTGCACCGCCGCGGCGGCCCTGCTCCAGCTCGATGGCACCCTGATCACCGTCGCGCTGCCCTCGGTGGCCCAGGGCCTGCACGTGAAGGGCTCGAGCACCTCGGCCGTGCTCAGCGCCTACTTCGCCGCCTACGCGCTCGTCCTCATCCCGGGCGGCGAGCTCGTCGACCGCCTCGGGGCCCGGCGGCTCGCCCTCGTCGGCCTGACCCTGTTCGGCATCGGCGCGCTTGCCGGCGCGATCGTCCAGAGCTTCGATCAGCTGCTCGTCGCCCGCGTCATTCAGGGTGCCGGCGCGGGCCTGGTCAGCCCCGCGGCGCTCGCCGGCGCGGTGTCGGGCTTCCCACCCGAACGCCGCGGCAGCGCGCTCGGCATCTGGGGCGCGAGCGCCGGTATGTCCAACCTGCTCGGGCCGCTGCTCGGCGGCCTGCTGACCGTCGCCTTTGGCTGGCGGGCGAACTGGTGGGCGCTGCTGCCGCTGACCCTTGCGGTGGGCATCGCCATCTGGCGCCTGCTGCCGGCGATCATCCATGGCGACGGTGCAGCGAAGGGCCCCAATCCGGCGCGCAACCGGATCGTCCTGGCCGCCACCCTCGTCGCCGCATTGACGTTCGCGGTGATGATCGGCGCCTTCTACATCGCCGAGCAGTATCTGCAGCGCGTCGCCGGATTCTCGGCGCTTGGTGCCGCCGGGGCGCTGGTGTTGGTGGCGCTGCTCGTTGGGGCGGCGGCCCCGCTCGCCGGCCGCCTCGTCGACCGCCACGGGGAGAAGCTGCCGGCGCTGCTCGGCTTCGCCGGTGCGGCGATCGGGCTGGCGGTGCTGGGCATCCCCGGGATGCCGCTTGACCAGCTGGTCACCGTGCTGCCGCTGATCCCGGTCGGTCTGGGCCTGGGGATGCTGTTCGTCCCCACCTCCCGGGCGGCGCTCAATGCCACCCCGGAGGCCTCCCACGGCCGCACGTCAGCGCTGCTGTCGGTCGGGCGTCTGGGCGGTGCGGCGATCGGCGCGGGCCTGGCCGGCGTCGCGCTCTCCGGAACGCTCACCGCGTCGACGGTTCACCAGACGCTGTTGCTCGGCGCGGTGCTCTGCGTCGTCATTGGGATTCCCGCCTCGAGCATGCTGACCGGCGGGCGCCGGGCCCGCTCACAGGCAGCCGCTTAGGCAGACTTCGCCCGGTAGGCGCGCACCTTCGTGCGGTTGCCGCAGACCGCCATGTCACACCAGCGTCCGCTGCGGTTGCGCGACTGGTCGTAGAACGCCCAGCGGCAGTCATCGGCACCGCAGGCCTTGACCCGCTCCCAGGAGCCGCTAAACGCCGCCTGTGCCACCGGAACGAGCAGCAGCCCGAGAGTGCCGGCGAAGTCCGAGGCACGGGGTGCGACCGTGACCGCGCCGTCGGCCCCGAAGTGCATCGAGACCGCCCCGCGCTGCGCGGCCCGGTCGAGCTGCTCCGCGGCGCCGGGTGCCTCCCCGCCGTCGGTGTGACTGCGCAGCACGGCGCGAAGCGCCTCACGCAGGGCCACGGCGTCGGCGTGCTCGGTCAAGCTCGGCAATGGAGCTCCGGCCGGGGTCAGCCTGCGAGCGGCAAGCCATCCGGCGAGTTCGTTCGGGGTCGCGATTTCGTCCACGCCGGTCTCGAGGTCACGGGTGTTGACGAAATCGATGACGAGCTGGAGATTGAGCGGGGGTTCGCTTGACACCGTCATATCCAAATAGTAGGTTACAACACCAGTAAAGCGGTTACGGAGGTGTCAGGTCATGCTAGACGACAGCGCTGGAACGGTCGGAGAGGCCGACCGCCGACCGCGAGGGACACATCCGCCGGCGGAGTTGCTCGCGCCCGGGCGCGTGACCCGTTTGCGGGCGCGGCTCTCCCGGCTGGACCTGGATCGCGAACTGGCTGCCGGAGTCAGCCCGGTCAGCTGTGCGCTGCTGGCGGCTCGAGCGGCGCAGCTGACTGCGGACTGCACCCGGCGGCGGATCGCGGAGGGCCTGGAACGGATGGCGCTCGTGGATCCGACCCGCGGCGCCCGAGTGCGGACGGTGCCGCGGGCACCGGCGATGCTCGCCAACCGTGACGATCTGCTCGGGCTGGCGGACCGGCTGCGCCGCGGCGGTGCGCTCTATGCGCAGGGCATTGCGATGCTGGAGCTAGTGCTGATCGACGGGACCGGGCCGGCCTACACCGACTCCCGGGGCGAGGGTCTGACCCGTCAGCTCGCGCTCGCCCGCGCGGGGCTCACCGGTTAGATGTTTTAGACCGTCTCACGCGGTTCGCCGGCGAGCTCGGCTTCGGGCCAGTCGCCGGCACCCGGGTCGCCGTCGCTGCCGCCGCTGGCCTCGATGAGGATCTGCGCCAGCTCGCGGGGTGAGTCCCACATCGGGATGTGGCCGCTGTCTGACAGCACGACGTTGCGAATCCGGTCCGGCACCCACACCGGCCGGCGGATGAGGCGGTCATGATCGGGCCACACGAGCGTGATCGGGATCCGGATCCGCTCCAGTCCCTCAAAGCGCCCAGCGCGCATCGCATCGTTGACCGCGATGAAGTCGCTGGCCGTGGCATAGGCGCGGATCAGGTGCGCCGCCTGTGCGGCGGGCACGCGTCGCGGCCGCGCGACCGCTCCGCGCAACAGCACTGACCGGCCGGGAGGCGTGGCCGCCAACGGTCCGATCAGGGGAAGCGACGCGCGGGCCACCCGGTGGGCGATCCCGGCCTTGGGGACGAGCGGCTCGGGCCACAGCCCAGCCGGGGCGATCCCGGTGACGCTGCGGGCGGCGCCGCTCAGCGCCAGCTCGAGCGCGACCCACCCGCCGAGCGAGTTACCCGCCACATGAGGTCGGTCGAGCCCCAGCGCCGCCAGTTGCTCGGCCACGACGGCGGCGAGTGAGCGAGGCCGTGGCACCTCCCCACGCAGCGGGGGTGACTCGCCGAAGCCGGGGAGGTCAAGGGCGATCACCTCGCGCTGGTCGGCGAGGTGGGGGAGCAGCGGGTCCCAGACGCGGCGGTCAGCGCCGAGCGGGTGCAGCAAGACCAGCGGGGCACCGCGGCCAGTCCGATCGTGGGCGAGGGTCATCGCCAGCTCAACCTACCCGCCGCCCGCGCGGCTACTCGTTGCGGGACAGCGAGTCGCCGATCAGCCAGATCGTCGGGGGCCACAGCCCGACGAACAGCGCCCGGCGCTCGGCGTTGCCGCGCTCATCCTGGTCGACCGTCTTGGCGCGGATCCACAGGCCGATGCAGAGGCCGATCGCGCTCATCGACATGATCTGCATCATCCAGGCGCGCAGACCGCAGCGGTACAGAAGGTTGGTGAGCATGGCGACGGATCGTAGCGGCCGTCCACACCAGCTTTTCCGGGCCCGCACCGCGGGTAGCCTGGATCGGACCCATGCCCCGACGCCCCTCAATCGGCCGCCGCTGGCTGACCGCCACCACCTGGCCGGTCGGCATCGCGCTGACGTCGTGGGATTACATGTGGCGCTCGACCCCGCTGCACCGCCATGAGCATCTGGAGGATGGCGACGCGGGCCATCTGCCGCCATCGCTCGATCCCGTCGTCGACCACAGCGAGGTCGTCGGCGTCGAGGGGGGACGGGGGCCGCTGTTCCACCGCCGCTATGCCACCTCGATCCGTGAGTCCCGGCTGAGCCCCCGTCAGCTGATGGCCGCCGTCAAGGAGGATCCCAACCGCGCGGCGCCGACGAAGTTCGCCCGCTTCCAGAAGGTGTTGGGGGAGAAGGGCACGCTCGCCGTCGGTGACGAGTTCACGGTTCGGATGCCGGGGCCCTGGGACGGACCGGTGCGGGTGATCGCCGAGGACGAGGAATCCTTCCGGCTCGCCACGTTGCGGACCCACCTCGAGGCGGGACAGATCGAGTTCCGAGTGATCGAAGGCGACCTGCTGCGGTTCGAGATCGAGTCCTGGGCACGCAGCGCCGACCGCCTGGCCGACGTGCTCTACCAGCGGGCCCGCATGGCCAAGGAGGTCCAGCTCCATATGTGGATCTCGTTCTTGGAGGGGGTCGTCTCATTGTCGGGGGGCCGGATGACCGGCGGCATCGAGATCGATACGCGGCGGATCGCCGACGGGTACGTGTCATGAGCCGGCCGGGGCTGATCGAGCGCCGGCTGGCCGCGCTCGTTGACACCCCGGTCAACTACGACGCCGAGGCACTTAACGTCGCCGATCCACCGCCCGGCTGGAACGTCGACCATCGCTGTCAGCCCCTGACCGCTGAGCCTCCTGGAGAACCCGTGCGTGAGGGCAGCTGGGAGATCGCTCGGCGGCTGATCCGTTCCTACGCATTCGCCGATCCCTCGATGGTCCGCGCCCATTACGACCACGACGCGCCGCTGGAGGGCCGCACGATGCTGCTCGAGCTGCGAGCGCTCGGGCTCGTGCGCGTGTATGTCGGTGTGCGGGTGGTCAAGGTGTATGACGAGTTACGCACCGATGATGCCCGCCAGGCGCGGGTGTTCGGATGGGCCTACCGGACGCTCGAGGGCCACGTCGAGGAGGGCCAGATGGACTGGCAGGTATGGAAGTGGCTTGACACCGGCGAGGTCCAGTTCCGCGTCCATGCCGTCTCGCGCACCGCGCCGATCCCCAACCCCGTCGTCCGGCTCGGTTTCTGGGCGCTGCGCGGCCATGAGCGGGCGTTGTTCCTTGACAGCACCGACCGGCGGATGCGCCGCCTGACTGAGCTCGCGCTCGGCGACGAGTCGCACGGGGACCGCGTCCGGGAGGCGTCGGGTGATCTCACGGCGCGCCGGGCGCCCGCCGGCGACGACAGTCACGACGAGCTCGCCCGCAACCTCCAGGCGCCGGAGCGGTCCGAGCGCCAGGCGAACGGGTAGCGTGACCCCATGAGCATTCTCTCGACGCTGCGCATGTACCTGAGCCGCACCTCCAAGTTGGATCAGCCGACCGACCTCTACGCCCACCGGGTCACGCTGCTCGACGGCGGCGAACTTGACCTGGCGTCGCTGCGCGGTCACCCGACGTTGATCGTCAACACGGCCAGCAAGTGTGGCTACACGCCGCAGTACGAGGGGCTGCAGAAGCTCTACGAGCGCTACTCGCCGCGCGGTCTGCAGGTACTCGGTTCCCCCTCGGCCGACTTCGCCGACCAGGAGTTCGACGACGCGTCAGAGATCGGCGAGTTCTGCCAGAAGAACTATGGCGTGACCTTCCCGCTCACCGAGCGCGGGTCGGTGCGCGCGGAGCCGACGCCGCTCTGGAGCGACCTCGGCCGCCAGCCCAACTCCGGTCCGCCGGTCTGGAACTTCACCAAGTACCTCGTCGGGGCCGACGGGAGGCTGATCGCCCGCTGGCCGACGAAGGTCACCCCGGAGGACCCGAAGATCACCACGGCGATCGAGCGGGCGCTCAGCGCCTGACCGCACCGGCGGCCGCCGACCCGCCGGGACGTGATCACCGCTCTGGCAGATCCGGCGGGGCGCTTCGATAGCTCGGTGGGGTGCGCGACAGCCCGATCGGGTTGCGGGTCAGCGCTACCGGGGGCGCGTCTGCGTCGGGGCTGGGAACCTCGACGATCGGATCAAGTCCCAGCTGCTGGGCGAGCGCGAACGCCCCCGCGACGTCGTTGACCACGCCGGCCGGCACCCGCTCCGCGGTCAGGCGCTCGGCCCACTCCGCGGCCGATCCCGCCGTGAACCGGGCCACGAGCTCGGACTTGAGCGCGTCCCGGTGCGCGACGCGGTCGGCGTTGGTGGCAAACCGGGCGTCGGCGGCGAGCGCCGGCGCGCCGATCACCTCGCATAGCGACCGGAACTGGCGATCGTTACCAACGGCGACGACGAGATCGCCATCGCCGGTCTCATAGAGCTCATAGGGGGAAATGCTCGGATGCGCGTTGCCCATCCGGGCCGGCACCGCCCCGGCGATCGTGTACGCCGAGCCCTGGTTGACGAGCGCCGCCAGCAGCGCCGAGAACAGGTTGACCTCGACCCGCTGACCCTCGCCGGTGTGATCGCGGTGGCGCAGGGCGGCGAGGATGCCGACGGTGGCAAACAGGCCGGCGAGGACGTCGACGAGCGCGACGCCGACCTTCTGAGGCTCCCCGTCGGGCGCGCCGGTGATGCTCATCAGGCCGCCGAGCGCCTGGACGAGCAGGTCGTAGCCGGGCAGGGCGGCGCCCTCGCCGGCGCCGAAGCCGGTGATCGAGCAGTAGATGAGCCCGGGGTCGGCGGCGCTCAACTCCCGGTAGCCGAGCCCGAGCCGGTCGAGCACTCCGGGACGGAAGTTCTCCACAACGACGTCGGCCTCTGTCGCGAGCGCCCGTGCCCGCGCCAGGCCCGCCGGGTCGGCGAGATCGATCACGACGCTGCGTTTGTTGCGGTTGACCGACTGAAAGTAGGTGGCGCGGCCGCGCGCGTCGTGGGGTGGCCCCCAGCTGCGCGTCTCATCCCCGCCACCGGGTCGTTCCACTTTGGTCACCTCAGCGCCGAGGTCGGCGAGCATCATCGTGGCGAACGGGCCCGCCAGCACGCGGGAGAAATCGAGGATCTTCAGGGGCGCGAGAGCGCTCGGTGATTGGGCGGGGTCCATCCGCGTCATTCTTAACGACATCTGCCCGCCGCGCCCGCTCATGCCATGACGACCGCCGCCATCACGGTCGCCGGCCCCGGCACGGTGACCCTCTATGCCGCCATCGGCGTCGCCGTTCTGTTCGTGATCCTGTGGCTGGTGAGCATCGCGCTGCGCGACGTCTCGATCGTCGACCCTGCGTGGGGGCCGGCGTTCGCGCTCGTGGCGCTGATCGCGGCGCTCACCGGCGCCGGGTGCGTGGGCCGGCGCTGGCTGCTGTTGGCGATGACGGCGGTCTGGGGGCTGCGGCTCGGCGGCTACCTGCTGGTCCGCAAGCTCTCAGACCCACAGGAGGATCGCCGTTACGCCTCCATCCGCAAGCGCAAGGGGGAGGCGTTCATCCTCTACAGCCTCGTCGCGATCTTCGGCTCTCAGGCGCTGCTCGTCCTCGTTGTCTCGCTGCCGGTGCAGGTCGCCGCCGGGCGCCCGACGGGACTCAGCGCCGCGATCATCCCCGGCCTGGTGCTGTTCGTGGTGGGGCTGTTCTTCGAGGCCGTCGGCGATGAGCAGATGCGGCGGTTCAAGGCCCGCCCCGACAGCCATGACCGGGTGATGGACGGCGGTCTGTGGCGCTACACGCGCCACCCCAACTATTTCGGGGATTTCTGCGTGTGGTGGGGGCTGTGGCTGGTCGCGCTGCAGGCCGGCGGCACCTGGTGGACGGCGATCGGGCCGCTGGTGATGAGCGGGCTGCTCATCCAGGGGACCGGCAAGAAGATGCTCGAGCGGGACATCGCGCAGCGTCGCCCCGAGTACGCCGACTACGTAGAGCGAACCTCGGGTTTCATCCCGCTGCCGCCCCGCTCGCGTCGCTCCAGGAGGTAGTGGCTGACCAGCCACCGGTTTCCGGCGCGGTAGCGCCAGATGACGTCGGTGGAGATGAGGAACAACCGCCAGGTGCCAAGCAGCCGGCGGGCCTCGCGCTCGCTGTACCCAGCGTCGCGCAGGACCGCCAGCGCGCGCTCGGCGTTGGCATCGAGGTTGCCCAGCCACGCCTGCAGCGTGCGCGCGTAGTGGGTGCCGGGCACGATCCATTCGTCGGCGATGATGAGGTCGTGCTGGAAATGGGGCATGAGCTCGTGGCTGGGCATCAGCCCGGCGGTGAAGAACCGTTCGGCCGCCCACGTGCCTCGGAACAGGTAGGGGAGGGTCCGGTGGCTGAAGACGTGGACGAACGCCTTGCCGTCGTCCTGCAGCCAGGCCGCGACCCGCGCCAGCAGCGCACGCCAGTTGCGCACGTGCTCGAACATCTCGATCGACATCACGCGGTCAAAGCGCTCGCCGGGTTCAAAGTCGTTGACGTCGGCGGTGATGATCGTCAGGTTGGTGAGCCCCCGCCGCCCAGCCACGGCCTCGATCCACTCCCGCTGGCCCTGGCTGTTGGAGACCCCGGTGATCGACGACGCCGGGTAGCGCTCAGCCAGCCACAGCGACAGCGAGCCCCAGCCACAGCCGAGGTCGAGGATCCGCATCCCGTTGGCGACCTGGGCGCGGCGGCAGCTGAGCTCCAGCATCGCCTCCTCGGCGCCGGCCAGAGTGCTGACCCCGTCGGGCCACAGGCAGCCCGAGTACTTGCGTCGCGGGCCGAGGATCAGCCCGAGGTACTCGGCCGGCAGCTCGTAGTGCTGTTCGTTGGCCTTCTCGGGGACCTCGGCGATCGGGCCGCAGGACATCCGCTCCACGAGCTCCCGAAACCGGTCCTGCTGGGCGACGACCCCTCCGCGCGACTCGCGTCGCTCGCGCGCCCAGGCGCCGTACAGCGAGCCGGCCCGCAGGACCGCATCGGGCACCCCGCCACGCTCCAGAGCGAGGTCGAGCAGCCGGTAGCGGAGTGCGGAGGTCACGTCAGGCGGAATCTACGCGCCAGCCCTCGCGTTGGATCACCGCCATGAATTGTGCAATCTCTGCCCCGACGTTTGCCGCCGAGCGATCCGAGCAGCCTGAGCGCGTGGATGTGACATCGGTGATCCTGCTCAACGTTGGGCTGGCCGTCGGCGCCGTGGTGGTGGTTGCGGTGGCGATGGCACTGCCCACGCGCCTGTCCGACGGCGGTCCGTCCGACGACGACGACGGGGGCCGCCCGCCCCGGCGCTCTCCGCAGCCGGACCCTCGCCCGAACCCCCCGGTCATGCCCTCGCCGACCTTGCGGCCCCGCCGTGCCGGCATCGACCCCGAGGCGCTCGCCGGCGTTCACCGACCGGCGCCCGGAGGGATAGGCTCGCGCTCATGAGCTCACGCTACGTCCACACCTGCATCCGCGTTCTCGACATCCAGAGATCGCTCACGTTCTATGCCCACCTCGGCTTCGAGCACCGCGGCCGGCTCAACTTCGAGTCGGCCTACAACGTCTACCTCGGCCTCCCCGGCGACGGCGACGTGCTCGAGCTCACGGTCAACGTCGGCCGCGAGGAGCCCTACGACCTCGGCGACGGCTACAACCATCTGGCGCTCGTCGTCGATGACCTCGACGGACTGCTCGGTCGTCTGGCCGAGAACGGGATCGAGCCCGAGAAGCCCCCCTACGGGGTGGGTGGGACCGATTCCCGGGAGGAGTACCGGATCTGCTTCGTCGCCGACCCCGACGGCTACCGGATCGAGCTGATCGACGGCGCGTTCCCGACCCCGCAGGATCCGCCGCACCCATCGACGACCTGACCGCTCAGCCGCTTGACAGGGGGACGTAGACTCGATCTGAGCATGTCGAATCCGTGGCTGGCCATCGACGTGGCCACCGCTCCCGCGGAGCGCGCGCGGGAGATCAGGCGGGCCTGGGAGCGATTCGTCGGCGGGCGCTGGGACAAACCGGCCAAGCGCGGCGAGGGGGCGACGCTGCGCGTGCCCATCGAGGAGTCGTGGCGGCGTTCGGCGGCCGCCGGGGTCGACCCGTCCGGGGTGCGGATCGCGCCGATCGTCGCCGACGAGGACGAGGCGTCGGCGCGGTGGGAGATGCATCCGCTCGCCGAGACCGCGGCCCTGATCCGGTCCTGCCTGGCCGCCAGTGCCGACGAGTCACAGAACCTGATCGTCGTCTCTGACTCCAACGGGATCCTGCTGTGGGTCGAGGGCAACCCGGCGGTCCGTCTGCGAGCCGCCGAGTCGATGAACTTCGCCGAGGGCACACTGTGGAGCGAGGGCGGTGCCGGGACCAACGCGATCGGGACCGCGCTCGCCGCCGAGCATGCGGTGCAGGTGTTCGCCGCCGAGCACTTCAACGAGATGGTGCAGTCGTGGACGTGCGCCGCTGCCCCGGTGCACGATCCGGACACCGGGCACGTGATCGGCGTCATCGACCTCACCGGCCAGATGGCGACCGTGCACCCGCACAGCATGGCCGTCGCCACCGCGACGGCGCAGGCCGTCGAGGCGCACCTGCGCTGCGAGATGCTCAACCGCGACGGCCGGCTGCTCAACCGCTACGGCGATCAGCTCAGCGCCGGTCACGGGCCGCGGGCGCTGATCTCTCCGAGCGGCCGCCTGATCGCCTCCGAGCCGATGGGGTGGCTGCCGGGAAGCCGGCTCAACCTACCGCCGGGCGGCGGCGAGCTGACGCTCGCCCCGGGGGTCGTTGCGATTGCCGAGGCGCTCGGCGCCGAGGAGGCCTACCTCGTGCGCGCCACCCCGGTCGCGGCGCACCACGGCAGCCCCGTGCCGATG
>JBAWFG010000267.1:0-11344 GCA_049591655.1 Solirubrobacteraceae bacterium | reverse complement strand
CGGCACGACCCAGGAACGCCTGGGCCTGGGCCGGCGTGGAGGCCAGCAACGGCGGCACGCCGGCCACCGCCACCGGTCCGGCAGACAGGTCGGCGGCACGCCACAGCGACATCGAGACGAACTGGTGGGTGGGCGGAGCGCCGGCGTAGGGCGCGACGAAGCGTCGGAACTTGGCGACGCTGCCCCCGGTGGCGTCGGCGAGCTCGGCGGTGGAGGTCAGCGGCGTTTGAATCGCGGTGAACGCGCTGGCGAGCAGCTGACCGGCGTCACGCACCCGTAGCGTGATCAGGCGCTTCTCGTTGCTCTTGTACTGCGACTCGGAGACGAGCGCCAGCGTCACCGTCACGGCGAGGCCGATGACGAGCGTCAGCAGGGGAGCCGTCCACAGCCAGCTCGATGCGGAGGCGCGCGCAGCCGGAACCCCGGGTTCCGGTGCCTCGCTCAGTTGCCCGGTCCCGGCCGGCCGGGGCACTGACTCCACTGTATTCAATGGCGACCTCTTCTCGGCTTCAGTTGACGCATCGACGGAGGACGCCTCCCGCAGCGCGCCCACAGTGTCGCACACGCCCCTGCGCTCGGTGCGCGATGACAGCTTCCGGTCGCCCGGAGGCCATCAGTGCTCTCGTGAGTGCGCACGTGGGCATCACGGCCGGTTGAACACCATCGTCACCATCGAGCCGGGGCCGAGCGCGTAGGGCAGTGCCCGTCCGCGCCAGGCGACGGCAAAGCGCGCGGGCTGCGGTGCGTTGTCATAGGCGACAAGCACGACGCTGCCGTCCGGGTTGCGGAACGCCACGTCGTCAAGCCCGGGGGTCACGACGCTCACCCCCTTGTGGGGATAGGCGTAGGAGACGAAATGGTTGGAGGCGATCCGGCGCGCACCGGGGGTGATGAACGCGCTCGCCTGGCCGAGCTGGTAGTAGCTGCGCGTGAGCCCCACGTGCGCGGTGTGCTCGTCGATCGAGGCCAATCCGACGCAGGCGGGGCAACCGTGATTGGGCACCTGCACCGGGCCGCCGTGGGGGTCGAGGGCGAGGTTCCACAGCGCCACGGTGCTGGCCCAGTCCCGGAGCGAGGCGATCACGATCTCGGAGGTCGGGGTCGGCGAGGTCCCGCCCGGCGAGCACTCATCGACGATCTCGTCAAGTCGCGGGTCGGCGTGGCGGAACTCGTTCATGACCCCGGGGGCCCCGTAGTAGCAGTGCCAGGAGAGGCCGGTCAGCGAGCCGCCCGCCGCGCCGAAGATCGAGCTGCTCATGTAGCCGTTGTTGTTCGGGCCCCAGCCGAGATCCCCCCCGTAGATGGCGGGATGCAACCCCGCGCCGGCCAGTGCGGGGCGCAGGTCCTGCACGATCAGGTTCGACTCGGCGGCGGCTGAGAGGTTCATCCCGGGGTACAGCGTCGGGGTCCCCGGCTCGTTCTGGACTGTGAGCGCGCCGATCGGGACCCCGGCGGCCCGGTAGGCCTGCAGGAAGCGCACGAAGTACTCGGCCCAGGGCCTGTACGCCGAGCCGCGCAGCGTGCCGAGGTTGCCGGCGTTCCCCAGCGATCGATTGCCCTTCATCCACGCCGGCGCAGTCCACGGGCTGGCCAGGAACGCGGTCTGCGGGTTTGCCGCCAGCGCCTGGCGCAGTGCCGGGATGATGTACGCGCGATCGCGGCCGATCGAGAAGCGGCGCAGCCGCGGGTCCGACTGCCCGGCGGGCATGTCGTCGTAGGTGTAGGGGACCCCGGTGCGGGTGAAGTCCGACGCTCCCATCGGCACCCGCACGAAGTTGAGGTGGATACCGCCGGCGCCGAACAGCTCGCCGAAGAGCTGGGAGCGTGTCGCGGGCGCGATCTCGCGCTCCATCAGCCAGGCCGAGGTGTCGGTCATCGCGGCGCCGAATCCCTTGACGGTCTGGAACGGCACCCCGGCGTTGACGTTGATCACCGGCAGGTGGGCGGCGCCGGAGATGGCCCCGAACTCCGCATCGGGCTGGCGGGCGAGCCGCTGGGACAGGTCGCCGCTCGTCTGGACGATCTCAGCGTCATAGGGGTCGGCGGCGCGGGCCACCGCCCGGGTGCCGGCACCGGCGATCAGCAGGCAGACGACGGCGCAGCGCACCGCGCGTCGGAGGCCGATTGCGGAAACCATGCCGGCCCACGGTATAGAAGCTCACCTCCGGGCCACGTAAGCTCTGTTGCATCCGCCAGACTCCGGGGCGATGGCGGACACAACCGACAGCGGCATCTCGGTCGGAGACGACGGCGTGGCGCGCTGCCGGTGGGGCGACTCGGCCCCCGATTACCGGCCCTACCACGACCTCGAGTGGGGGTTCCCGGTCGCCGACGACCGGCGCCTGTTCGAGAAACTGAGCCTGGAGGGATTTCAGGCGGGGCTGTCGTGGCTGACGATCCTGCGCAAGCGCGAAGCGTTCCGAGAGGGGTTTGCCAACTTCGACTATCACCGGGTTGCGGCGTTCGGTGAGCGTGACGTCACCCGGCTGCTCGGCGACGCGGGCATCGTGCGCCACCGCGGCAAGATCGAGGCGGTGATCAACAACGCCCGCCGGGCAGTTGAGCTCGTCGAGGCCGAGGGCTCGCTGGCCGCCTACGTCTGGCGCTACGAGCCCGCCGAGCGCGGACGGCCGATCGACCCGGGGCAACTGGCCCGCCTCAGCGTCACACCGGAGTCAACCGCCTTGGCGAAGGACCTCAAGCGCCGGGGCTGGCGATTCGTCGGGCCGACCACGGTGTATGCGTTCATGCAGTCGATGGGGCTGGTCAACGACCATCTGCGCGGCTGCGACGCCCACGCCGCAGTCGAGGCCGCCCGCGCATCGTTCAATCGGCCCGGGCCGGCTCCCGGGTCGCCCCAGCGGCAGTGAGGAACATGCTCACCAGCGCGGTGACGAGCGCCAGCGCCGGTGGGAAGCTGCCGAGCGAGACGGTGGCGGTCGTGCCGGCCAGACCGTGGGCCACCAGCAACGCGATGCCGTACACGAGACCGGCGACGAACCCCCGATCAGCGCCGCTCCAGGCCGTGCGGTGCTCGAAGCCGGCCACGAACGAGCCGACGGCCGCGAGCAGGCCGACGGCCGCGTAGGCGACCGCCGAGACGCCGAGCAGGATCCCGGCGAGGGCGCCCAGCGCGGCCGGGATCACCCCCGCGAGCAGGATCCGGGCCCCCAGCGGCCGTTCCGCGAACGGGGTCGGGGAGTGCCGGGAGGCAACGGAGCTCACGATCGGGCGATCCTAATGCTCCGCAACCGGGGCGGCAGCGGCTCGGCGGTAGACCTCGACCGTCTGGGCCGCGATCGCCGGCCAGGCGAAGTGCTCGATGGCGCGCCGGCGCCCGGCGTCGCCCATCCGCGCGGCGCGGTCGGGATCGCCGATCAGCGCGTTGACCGCCGCGGCGAACGCGGTGGCGAACCCCTCGGGATCGACGGGGTCGATCGACCCCGGCACCTGTGCGAGCTCGACGAGCAGACCGGTATCTCCGTCGGCGACGACCTCGACGATGCCACCGGTGGCCGAGGCGACGACGGCCGCCTCGCACGCCATCGCCTCAAGGTTGACGATCCCGAGCGGCTCGTAGATCGATGGGCAGGCGAACACGGTCGCGTGGCTGAGCAACTGGATCACATCGCGCTTGGGGAGCATCTGGTCGATCCACAGCACGCCGTCGCGCTGCTCCCGCAGCCGCTCAACGCCGGCGGCGACCTCGGCGCCGATCTCCGGCGTGTCGGGCGCGCCGGCGCACAGGACAAGCTGGGCAGCGGGATCGAACTGCAGCGCGGCCCGCAGCAGATGGGGCACGCCCTTCTGGCGAGTGATGCGACCGACGAACACGACCGACGGCCGCCCGGGGTCGACGCCGAGCCGCTCCAGCACGTCGGTGCCACGGTCGGGCGCGTACTGGTCGGTGTCGATCCCGTTGTAGATGACCTGCACGCGATCGGGGTCGATCTCCGGATAGCAGGCCAGGATGTCGCGGCGGGAGCCCTCCGACACGGCGATCACCGCGTCGGCACCGAGCAGGGCGATCCGCTCACAGAAGCTCGATAGCGCATAGCCGCCGCCGAGCTGCTCCGCCTTCCAGGGGCGCAGCGGCTCAAGCGAGTGGACCGTGGTGACGTGTGGGATGTCGTAGGTGAGCTTGGCGAGATGCCCGGCGAACTGCGCGTACCAGGTGTGGCTGTGCGCGACCTCGGCGCCGTCGACCCCGGCAGCCATCAGCAGGTCGACCGAGAGCGCCTGCAGCGCGGCGATGTGCGGCGCCGATCCGGCGAGCGCCTCCCAGGGCCGGTGCGCGTGCACTGAGGGATCGTCGCGCTGCGCCCCCCAGCACTGCACGGTTAGGTCGACGAGCGAGCGCAGCTCCCGGGAGAGGTATTCGACGTGCACCCCGGCCCCGCCGTACACCTCGGGGGGATACTCCCGGGTGAGCAGCGAGACCCGCACGGTCAGGCGCGCGCGCCCGCGGGCACGCGGGCCCCCTTGGGCACCACGACCACACCGGCGTCAGAGACCGTGAAGCGCTCGCGGTCGAGCTCCAGATCGACCCCGACTGTGGCGCCGGGCTCGACTACCACGTCCTTGTCGAGGATGGCGTTGCGCACCAGTGCGCCGCGCCCGACCTCGACGCCTGAGAACAGCACCGACCCCTCGACCTCGGCGTAGGAATGCACGTGCACGGCCGGAGAGAGGATCGACCGGCGCACCTCAGCCCCGGAGATGATCACGCCGGAGCAGACCATCGAATCCAGCGCGTGCCCGGTGCGCCCGTTGTCGGCGAACACGAACTTGGCTGGCGGAAGCGGGTCGGGGAACGTCAGGATCGGCCACTCCAGGTTGTAGAGATTGAAGATCGGAAAGACGGAGATCAGGTCCATGTGGGCGTCGTAGAACGCGTCCAGGGTTCCGACATCGCGCCAGTAACCCCGGTCACGATCGGTCGACCCCGGCACCTCGTTGGCCGAGAAGTCGTACACGTGCGCCGAGCCGGAGCCGACGAGCATCGGGATGATGTTGCCGCCCATATCGTGCGAGGACTCCCGCGCCTGTGCGTCCTGGGTGACGACGTCGATCAGCGTGTCGGCGCTGAACACGTAGTTGCCCATCGACGCGTACACCTGGTGAGGCGCGTCATGGAGACCAACCGCGTGCTTGGGCTTCTCGTGAAACGCAGTGATCGTGTGCCCGTCGGCAGCGGTCTCGATCACGCCGAATTGGTCAGCCTGCTCGATCGGCACCCGCAGCGCGGCCACCGTCACCGCCGCCCCGGACTCGACGTGCTGGCGGACCATCTGGGCGGGATCCATCCGGTAGATGTGGTCGGCGCCGAACACGATCACATGCTCGGGGCGCTCGTCGCGCAGCAGGTTGAGGTTCTGGTAGATGGCGTCGGCGGACCCCTGGAACCAGTAGGGCCCGCGGCGCATCTGCGCGGGCACCGGGGCGACGTAGTTGCCCAGCAGCGGGGACAAGCGCCAGGTCGTCGAGATGTGGCGATCCAGGGAATGGCTCTTGTACTGCGTGAGCACCACGATCCGGCGGTAGCCGGCATTGACCAGGTTGGACAGCGCGAAGTCGATCAGCCGGTAGTTGCCACCGAACGGCACCGCCGGCTTGGCCCGGTCGAGTGTGAGCGGCGCCAGTCGCTTGCCCTCGCCGCCGGCCAGGACGATGGCGAACACCCGGGACTGGTCGGCAGTCATCACGATTCGGTGCCCGCTCCCGCACCGGCTCCGCTCAGTGCATCGGCCACGATCTCCTTGGCCTCGATGAGGATCCGCTGCAGGTGTTCCTCGCCCTCCAGCGACTCGGCGTACACCTTGTAGACGTCCTCGGTTCCTGACGGACGAGCGGCAAACCACCCGCGCTCGGTGACGACCTTCAGGCCGCCGATCGGCGCGTGGGGCTCGGCGGGAGCGGTGGTGAGTACGTCGGTGATCGGGTCACCGGCGAGCTCGGAGCTGGGCACCTGCTCGGGCGACAGGCGCTTGAGGATGTCCTTCTCGCTCGCGGACGCGGCGACGTCGACGCGCTTGTAGGCGGCGTGGCCGAATCGGTCCGCGAGGCCCTCGTAGATCTCGCCCGGATCCCGACCGGTCGTGGCCTTCATCTCGGCGGCGAGCAGGCACGGGATCAGCCCGTCCTTATCGGTGCTCCACACACTGCCGTCACGGCGCAGGAAGGAAGCGCCGGCACTCTCCTCGCCCCCGAACCCGAGGGTGCCGTCCAACAGGCCGGGCACAAACCACTTGAAGCCGACCGGGACCTCCTCCAGGCGCCGATTGAGATCGGCAGCGACGCGGTCGATCACGCTCGAACTGACGAGCGTCTTGCCCACCCCGACGCCGGCTCCCCAGTCCCGGTGGCCACCGAACAGATAGGAGATGCAGGTCGCCAGTACGTGGTTGGGGTTCATCAGGCCCGCCCCGGGAACGACGACGCCGTGGCGGTCGGCGTCCGGGTCGTTGGCGAACGCGACGTCGAAGTCGCCGGCCATCCCTCGCAACCGCGCCATCGCCCACGGCGAGGAGCAGTCCATCCGGATCTTGCCGTCCCAGTCGAGCGAGACGAAGCGGAAGGTCGGGTCAAGCGCATCGGAGACGACCGTCAGATCCAGCGCGTGGCGATCGGCGATCGCCTGCCAATAGTGCAGCGAAGCGCCGCCGAGCGGGTCGACGCCGAGCCGCACGCCGGCGGAGCGGATCGCATCCAGGTCGATGACCGCTGCCAGATCATCGACGTAGCCGCCGATGTAGTCACGGCGGTGCACTGCGGCATCCTCGAAACCGACCCGCCGCACCTCACGCAGGCCGCCGGCGAGCAGGCGATTGGCCTCACGCTCGATCCAGCCGGTCACGTCGGTGTCGGCCGGACCGCCGTGGGTGGGGTTGTACTTGAAGCCGCCGTCGCCGGGTGGGTTGTGCGACGGGGTCACGACAATGCCATCGGCGCGGCCGACGCCCCCACCCCGGTTGTGGGTGAGGATCGCGTGGGAGATGACGGGCGTCGGGGTCGCGCCGCCGTCGGCGCCGATGACGACTCCGACGCCATGGGCACCGAGCACCTCCACGATCGTCCGAAACGCCGGTTCCGACAGGGCGTGCGTGTCACGGCCGAGGAACAGCGGCCCGTCGATGCCCTGCTCGGCGCGATAGCGGCACACCGCCTCGCTGATCGCCAGCACGTGACTCTCGGTGAAGGTCTGGTTCAGCGAGGTGCCCCGGTGGCCCGAGGTCCCGAATGACACGCGCTGCGCGGGATCCTCCGGATCGGGCCGCGTGTCGTAGTACGCGCCGATCAGCCGATCGACGTCGATCAGGTCCGCGGGCTCGGGAAGCGTGCCCGCGCGAGGGTCGATGCCCTCAGGTCTCGTGTCGTCCTGGGCCGCTGCTCCCACCTCGCCGTACAGTTCACCATTAAGGGGGGGGTCTGTCGAGTCGGGGGCGAGCGTGCCCCACGACACCACGAGACCCCGCGTCGCGGCGGTGGGCTGGGAGACTGCCGGACGTGGTCCCCGGCTTTGACCCCAGCCTGCTGATCGTGCTCAACCTGATCGGCACGTTCGGCTTTGGCCTCAGCGGTGGTCTGGCCGGCGTCCGTGCCCGTCTGGATCTACTGGGGGTCGTCGTCCTGGCGTTCGTCACCGCGCTCGCCGGTGGCGTCATCCGTGATCTGCTCATCGGCGTGGCGCCGGTTACCTTCCGCGACGGCCGCTACCTGGCCGCAGCCGCGGCCGCGGGCCTGGTCAGCTTCTTCGCCCGCCCGGCACTGGACCGGGTCCAGGACGCGTTCACCCTGTTTGACGCAGTCGGGCTGGGCCTCTTCTGCGTCACCGGCGCGAGCGCCGCGATCGCCTACGGGCTGGGTCCGGTGCAGTCGATCATCCTCGGCGCGGTCACCGGCGTCGGCGGCGGCATGGTCCGGGATGTGCTGCTGCGCCAGGTGCCGGAGGTCCTCAGCTCCGACCTGTACGCGGTGCCCGCCCTGCTCGGCGCCACGGTCGTCGTCGTCGGTCACGGCACCGCGGGACGCAGCGCGGTGTTCCCCCTGCTCGGGGCGGCCGTGTGCATCCTGACCCGGCTGGTCGGGGTCCGCTACGGCGTCGGGTTGCCGATCGCGCCCAGTGAGCGGCGCCCCGGAGATGGCGCCTAGTCGCTGCCGCCACCCCCCGGCTCGTGGTTGTCCATGACGCCGAAGATGCCGACCAGCACGAGTGCCAGGCCCACGAGCTCAACGAGCATGATCGCGCCCACGAGCCACTCGCTCGGATGCAGGCCGAGGACGATCAGCAGCCCGACGATCACGAGAATCGGCGCGGCCATCCCGTAGAGCAGGCGCATGTCGACGCCGAGCATCCGGCCAACCGAGTCGTCGAAGCGCTCGAAGCTGGGGCGGTGCAGGCGTTGGTGGTCAGGGATGGTGGTCATGAGCGGTCTCCGGTGTCGATGTGCGCCCAACCTAGGCCCGCTGCAACGCACCGCCATCCGGCCCTCGCCGCGCTCTGTGACCGGCGACCCCCGGACCGCCCGCGGGGGCAAACTGCTGACTGCGTGCGGCCGGGGGTGTCCTACCCTCCGATCACCACCCAAACCGAGAGGGAACCGATGCCACTGCAGGGGGAATACGCGCCAAGCTCCGCGAAATGGGTCCGTGACCAGGTGCAGGAGTACGAGAGCTCCGGCGGGACGCGCGGCACCGTGCTGCGCGGCGTCCCGGTCGTCGTCATCACGTCGCTCGGGGCCGGCTCGGGCAAGCTGCGCAAGAACCCGGTGATGCGTGTTGAGCACCACGGCTCCTACGCCGCCGTCGCGTCCAAGGGCGGTGCCCCCGAGCACCCCGCCTGGTATCGCAACATCGTCGAGCATCCGCTCGTCGAACTCCAGGACGGCCCGGCGCGAGGCGACTACCGGGCGCGGGAGCTGAGCGGCGAGGAGCGAGCGGCCTGGTGGGAGCGCGCGGTGGCGGTGTGGCCGGACTACGCCGAGTACCAGACCAAGACCGAGCGGGAGATTCCGGTGTTCGTGCTCGAGCCCGCGGAGTGACGGGGCGCCGAGCCCCGACACCACCCGCGGCCGTCCTAGGCTGCGGGGGATGACAACGCCCCAACACCCGATCGGCTCCGGCTTCGGAGCCCAGACCACCGCGGCCGAGGTCCTGG
The DNA here is from genome assembly GCA_049591655.1 of Solirubrobacteraceae bacterium. Classification (GTDB taxonomy): domain Bacteria; phylum Actinomycetota; class Thermoleophilia; order Solirubrobacterales; family Solirubrobacteraceae; genus Palsa-465. Next base: position 2,187 of record JBAWFG010000267.1, on the reverse strand, counting down.
ACGGAATCGACCTCTCCGGCCGCCTGGCACTGGTCACCGGCGGCTACTCCGGGCTCGGCCTGGAGACAACCCGGGCCCTGGCGGGCGCAGGCGCCGAGGTGATCGTTCCCGCCCGCCGGCCGGACAGCGCCCGGGAGGCGGTGGCGGATATCGACGGTGTCACCCTCGAGACGCTCGACCTCGGAGACCTTGACAGCGTCGGCGCGCTCGCCGGGCGGATCCTCGATGCCGAGCGGCCGATCGACTTCGTGATCGACAGCGCCGGGATCATGGCCTGCCCGGAGACGCGCATCGGCCACGGGTGGGAGGCGCAGTTCGCCACCAACCACCTCGGCCACTTCGCGCTGGTGAACCGGCTGTGGCCGCTGATCGCCGCCGGCCGTGGGCGCGTCGTCGCGGTCTCCTCGGGCGCTCACCGGAGCACCGGCATCCGGTGGGACGACATCCAGTTCGAGGACGATTACGACAAGTGGCTGGCCTACGGCCAATCCAAGACCGCCAACGTGCTGTTCGCAGTGGCGCTCGACAAGCGGGGCCAGGATGCCGGAGTGCGCTCGTTCGCCCTGCACCCCGGCGGGATCATGACCCCGCTGCAGCGCCACCTCTCCCAGGCCGAGATGCGCGAGCGGGGCTGGATCGATGAGGACGGCAACCTGATCGCCACCAGCTTCAAATCCCCCGAGCAGGGCGCGGCGACCCAGGTGTGGGCCGCCACCTCGCCCCAGCTCGACGGGCTCGGCGGGGTCTACTGCGAGGACTGCGAGATCGCCGAGGTCGACGACGACCCGTCATCGACGCGCGGTGTACGCAGCCACGCGATCGACGCCGAGCAGGCCGAGCGCCTGTGGGCGCTGTCAGCGCGGCTGACCGGCATCGACGCGTTCGGCTGACGCCGCCGGCCCGGCTCTGTTCCGGGGTTCTGGGGGCTCTGCTCCCGGGCTCTGGGGGGCTCGGCTCCGGGGCTCTGGGGGGCTCGGCTCCGGGGTTCTGGGCGATCATGGGTGTATAGGACCCACCAGCCCCCAAGACCCCGAGCGAGGGGATGGTCACGGACCGTCGGCGAAGGCGGCGATGGCATCGAGCGTCGCCGGGTCGGCCTCCAGCTGCGGAACGTGCGCGACCCCGTCGAGGTGCTGGAGCCGGGCGCCGGTGATGGCGGCGGCCGCAGGGCCCGCGATCGCCAGGATCTCCTCGGCGTCCAGGCGGCCGACAAGCAGCAGGGTCGGCACCGCGATCTCCCCGAGACGGGGCCACGCCGGTGGTGATTCGGCCGGCGCGCCGGGATCCTCGGCCCGCAGCGCCCGTCCGTTCATGTCGAGGAACAGCTCCCGCGTCGAGCCGCCGACGCGTCCCTCGGCAACGCCGGGGCCGTCGAGCCACAGCCACGCGTCCAGGCGGCCGACCTCGTCGACGTCCCCGGCCAAGATGGCCGCCTCGATGCGCGCATTGAGCTCGGCCGTCGGCCCCTCGGTCAGCTCCGGGTACGGCGCGCCGCTGACCGCGGTGCCGATCAGTACGAGCCCGGCGACCCGGTCGGGGTGCGCCAGGGTCAGCTCGAGGGCGATCGCACCGCCCATCGAACCGGCGACGATCAGCGCGCGCTCAGACCCGGCGTCGTCGAGCACGGCCACCGCGTCGGCGACGGGCGACCAGCCGTCCTCGGGCTCGTAGACCGTCTCGCCGTAGCCGCGGTTGTCATAGGCGATACACCGGTGGCGCGAGTTCAGCCTCGTCACGACATGGCGCCAACTGCGCCGGTCGTTGACACCCGCGTGGATGAGCAGCACGTCGACGCCATCCGCAATCCCCTCGCGGTCATAGGCAATCTGGGCGCGTCCTGACGAGGCGAACATCGGCCGATCCTAATCACCGGTGGAGGCGACTGGGCACGCCGCATCTCCCCCAACGGGCCCGCGGTTTGCGCCAAATCCGAGCATCGGTGAGAACGTGGGGGCTATTTCGCACCCATGGGGGACGCTTCTTACCCCGCCCCCGCGGCGGAGGTGAGTTTGTCGCAATTGCTGGTGGCCGACGGCAGGCGCGCCGGGGTGACTACCTTCCGCTGAATGGACGTCAACCACCGTGAGAGTGTCCGGACGCTGCTGACCGCCGCGACCGCCGAGCACGCGCGGCTCATGGGCCAGTTGCCGCCGGATCTCCAGGCGTCGCTGCCCGTCGACGCCCAGG
>JBAWFG010000266.1:0-1732 GCA_049591655.1 Solirubrobacteraceae bacterium | reverse complement strand
CGAATCGCAGGGCTTCGATCGGCCGCAGCGACGCGGCCCGACCGGCAGGGTAGGTGCCGAAGAACAGTCCGATCAGCACCGAGGCGCCGAACGCCAGGGCGATCGAGTAGGGGGCGATCACCGGCTGTACGCCGGCGATCTTGAACTGGCTGCCCACAACGCCGGCCAGTACGCCGGCGACACCGCCGAACAGCGACACGAGCACGGCCTCCACCAGGAACTGGATGAGGATGTCCGAGCGCCGCGCGCCCACCGCCTTGCGGATGCCGATCTCCCGCGTGCGTTCGGTGACCGACACCAGCATGATGTTCATCACCCCGATGCCGCCCACGAGCAGCGAGATCGCCGCGACCTCGCCGAGCAGGGTCGTGAACACGCCGCTGGTCGAGCTCGATGCCTGCAGGATCGAGCCCTGGTTGATGACGTTGAAGCTGGAGGCCGACGAGCCCGCGGGTGTCGGGTGGCGCTGGTTGAGGATGTCGGTCACCTCGGTCTGGGCGGCGCCGAGCTGTTGGCGTGACCGGGCCTGGACGACGATCGAGCCGATCGTGCCGTAGCCCGTCAGCGTGTCCTGGGTGGCGGTCAGCGGTGCCATCGCCACGTCGTCCTGGTTGGTCGCCCCGCTGGCGCCTTTGGAGTTCGTCTCGCCGATCACTTCGAAGTCGGTTCCGTTGACGGCAACCGTCGCACCGATCGGGTTGGCACCGGAGAACAGCTCCTGGACCACCGTCGGGCCGATCACCATCACCCGGGCGTGGGCGTTCTCCTGGGCGCTGGTGAACCACGAGCCGGCGGCCAGCGAGTAATCGCGGGCGGTCCGGTAGGCCGGGGTGGTGCCCACGAACGACGATGGGCTGTAGGTGGTCCCGTTGTAGGTGAGCGTGACGTTGGCCGCGTTGACCACCGGAGAGGCGCTCGCCACGTCGGGGGCGGTGAAGCGGTTCTGCAGGGCGGTGGCGTCGCCGAGCGTCAGGGAGGCGCTGCTGACCGCGCCGCCGCCACGCAGGCCGCCGAGGGTGGGGGTGGGGCTCACGAGCAGGACGTTTGAGCCGAGCGCCTCGATCTGCGACTGGACAGCCGTGGAGGACCCGGTGCCGACGGCCACCAGCACGATCACCGACCCGACCCCGATCGTCAGTCCGAGGATCGTGAGACCTGAGCGCAGCTTGTTGGCCGCCAGGCCGGTGAGTGCGATGCGGACCGTCTCGATCACGACGTTGCCTCCAGCGACGTCCCGTCGGAGACGATGCGACCGTCGGAGAGCTCGATCACCCGGTCGGCGTGTGCCGCCACCTCGTGCTCATGGGTGATGAGCACGATCGTCCGGCCCTCGGCCGAGAGCTCCCCGAAGATCGCCATGATCTCCCGCGTCGAGGCCGTGTCGAGGTTGCCGGTCGGCTCGTCGGCGAGGATCATCGCCGGGTTGGTGACGAGCGCGCGGGCGATCGCGACCCGCTGCTGCTGGCCTCCGGACAGCTCTGATGGGAGATGGTCGACACGCTGGCTCAGGCCCATGTCGGCGAGGGCCTGCAGGGCGCGCCGCCGCCGTTCGGTGCGTCCCAGGCCCGCGTAGGCGAGCGGGAGCTCGACGTTGGCGAGCGCCCCGGTCCGGGGGATGAGGTTGAAGCTCTGAAAGACGAATCCGATCTCCCGGTTGCGCACGTCGGCCAGGTCGTCCTCGTCGGCGGTGCGGACGTCGAGACCCCCGAGCCGGTAGACGCCGTGGGTGGGG
>JBAWFG010000265.1:0-5931 GCA_049591655.1 Solirubrobacteraceae bacterium | reverse complement strand
TCCGGCGGCGGCAACCGCGTCGGCGAACTGCGCGACCGTCAGGCTCTCACCCGCGGCCCAGACGAGATCCCCGTTAGCGAGGATGCCCAGGCCGCTGCGGGCGACGGCCGCGGCGCCGCCGATCGTCGCCCCCCAGCAGGACGCTGCGCATGTCTGGACGGTGGCGGCCGGCTGTCCGTGGTCGATGAGCAGGTGCAGGTTCTGGCGCACTGAGGCGATCGCCCGACCCGGCGCCGGGACGCCCTGGTCCCAGGCGCCGATCTGGGTGCGCCCATCGCGATAGGTGACGATTGACCCCAGCCCGGCCGAGGGCGCGACCGCGGTGCGGCCGAACGACACGAACCCTCCGGCGCCGGTGCTGAACTTGAAGCCGCCGTTGAAGCCGAGGATGAGATGGTGGATCTCCCTTCCGCCGACCGCGTCGCCATAGTGCCAGCCGCCTCCCCCTGGGTCGGCGCCGCCGGCGTGCAGCGCGAGGTGGACGAACCGCTGATCGGCCCGCACGAGCGTCACCCCGGAGCGCTGGCTGATCCACAGCGCATGCCGGCCACCGACCGAGGCGATGACCTGCCACCGGGGGCTCAGCCGGGCCGGGTAGTGATCGACCGGCGCGGTCGGCCGCGGGCGGGGCGAGGCCACGCGGGCCGCGGTTGCCGTCGTCGGGGTTGCCGTCGTCGAGGTTGCCGTCGGCGTGGCGGCTGTCGTCGCATTGCTGCCGACGGCGACCGCTCCGGCGTTCGAGGAGGACGCGTGCGTCGCCGGGTGACCGGAGGAGGCGCCCGCGCCGCAGGCTGTCAGGGTCCCGGCGGCGAGCGCGAGGAGAATGGGGGCGAGGTGGCGGCGAGGGCTCACAGTGGACGGCGGACGGGGACCCGGGCGGCCGAGGCTACCCGCGCGCAGCCCGGCCGACGGTGAGACCTCGCTTAGGTTCGCTCAGCCGACCGGTAAGGCGCGCGCTGCGGTCCGGACGATCGCGTCGATGATCTGACCCCACAGCTCCCGGGGGAGGTCGTGGCCCATCCCTGGGAGGATCACGAGCTCGGCATCGGGAATCGCCTCGGCGGTGGCGCGGCCGCCGGAGACGTCGACGAGCGGATCGGCGTCGCCGTGGATGACGGTCGCCGGAACGTTGAGCCGCCGCAGCTTCTCGGTGCGGTCGGGGGCGGACATGACCGCTCCCATCTGGCGCGCGCTGCCCGCGGGATACACCCCACGCTCAAACAGCCGGGCGGCTCGCTCACGCTTGTGTTCCTCCTCGAAGTCGTAGCTCTGAGACCCGATCAGGCGGTAGGTGGCGACGTGGTCCTCGATGTATCCGTCGCGGTCGCGCTTGGCCTTGCGGAGCATGCGCATGGCGATCTTCGGCTGGGGACGGCCGACGTGCCGGTTTCCGGTCGTCGACATGATCGACACGACGGACAGCACCCGGTCGGGGTGGTTGATCGCCACGAGCTGGGCGATCATGCCGCCCATCGAGGCGCCCACGATGTGGGCGGCCGGGATCTGGAGGTGCTCCAGCAGACCGGCCGCGTCGGCGGCCATCTCATCAAGCGAGTACGCGGCGCCGCGAGCGCTGCGGGTCAGCAGCTCCCAGCGCTTCGGGATGCGGGCGCCCCGCAGGAGCGTCGAGTGGCCGATGTCGCGGTTGTCGAAGCGGATCACACGGAACCCGCGGGCGGCGAGCTGCTCGCAGAACGCGTCGTCCCACAGCAGCATCTGCGAGGCGAGACCCATGATGAGCAGCAGCGGCGGGTCCCCAGGCGATCCGAAGGTCTCGTAGCAGAGCTCGAGCTCGCCCACCGACGCGATGAGTTCGCCGGAGGCCGTCGAGTCGGGGCTTTGAGCAGACAGCGCAATCACTCCTTCACCGCGGCACCGAGCCGCGAGCGGTCAGACAACGGGCCGGGGCACCGTATCTCAGATCACATGCTCGGATGCAGGTCGAGCAGCCAGTCATTGCAGAGCATGTGGTGGCCGGGCGGATATTCGAGCTCGATCTCGCGCAGCAGCGTGAAGCCGAGGTGGCGGCAGATGGCGTTGGACGGCCCGTTGGCGACCGACGGGTAGGAGTGCAGGAATCTGCGCTCGCCCTCGGAGCGGGCGAGCGCGATCACCTGGCCGGCGCCCGTCCGGGCGATCCCGCGCCCCTGGAACTCGGGCACCACCGCCCAGCCGATCTCCCAGACCCGCTCCCGGTGCGAGGTCCGCGGCCAGTAGCCGACCCAGCCGACGCCGGCGCCGGTGGCATCGTCGACGACCTTGTACTGGCGGGAGTCCCGCCGGGCGTAGCGCCGCTGGCGGCGGTCCAGGGCCTCGGCGCTCTCGGGGCCGCCGAGGTCGCGCATCATCGCTGGATCGCCCAGGCACCGGTCGAGCAGCCCCCGGTCGGCGGAGCTCCAGGGCTCGATGTGCACGTTCGGCGCCATCCACCGCACAGTGAACCACCCCGCACCACCCGGCCCATCGGCGGATCACCGGGGGCGTCAATACGATCGAGACGATGACTCCGGCCGCGACACGCTCCCGCCAGGCGGGCGTGCTGGCCCGCGCACCGTCGGGCGGGCTGGTGATCGCCGCGATCGCCTCGGTGCAGCTCGGCGGTGCCCTCGCCGTGCACCTGTTCGCCGCGGTCGGCCCCGGGGGAGCGGCGGCGTTGCGGCTGGGCTCAGCCGCAATTGTGCTGCTCGCCGTATCCCGCCCGCGCCTGACCGCCGCCGAGCGGCGCCGGCTCCCGCTGGCCGCGCTGTTCGGCCTGGTGCTAGCCGGGATGAACCTCAGCTTCTACTACGCGCTTGACCGGATCCCGCTCGGGATCGCGGTGGCGCTGGAGTTCGTGGGACCGCTGGCGGTTGCCGTCAGCGGTTCGCGGAGACGGCTTGACCTGGTGTGGGTGGCCCTTGCCGCGGCGGGCATCCTCGCCCTCACCCACGGTGGGACGCAGCCCATCAGCAGCGCCGGGGTGGCGTTCGCATTGCTGGCGGGATGCCTGTGGGGCGCCTACATCCACATCAGCGCTCGCGTCGGTCAGGCGTTTGCGCGCGGCAGCGGCCTGTCGGTGGCGATGGCCATCGGGGCACTGGCGACACTGCCGGTGGGCATCGCCGCCGGCCGCGGGCACCTGCTCGACCTGCGGTCGCTCGCGCTCGGCTCGGCGATCGGGATGCTGTCCTCGGCGATCCCGTACTCGTTCGAGCTCGAGGCGCTGCGACGGATCGCTCCGTCGGTGTTCGGCGTGCTGATGAGCCTGGAGCCGGCGATGGCGGCGCTCGCCGGACTGCTCGTCCTCGGCCAGTCGCTCAGCGCGCGCGCTCTGGTGGGGATCGCCCTGGTGATCGGCGCCTCGGTCGGCGCCTCCCGCCGGTCGCGGGAAGCGCCGATCGAAGTGTGAGCGCGCCGGCGGAGCGTCCCGGCTAGATCGGCTGGCCGGCCACGATCTGCGGGCGTCCGTCGACGTCGCGCCAGTGTGAGCGGATCGTCACCGAGCCACTGTCGCCGGTGTAGCTGATCTCGGCCACACTTTCCTCATCACCGACCGTGAGGCTTTGCACCTCCGCCGAGGTGACGGGCTGGGGAAGCGATTGGCCGATCGCGGGCACCTGTGGACGCATCTCGACGATGAAGTCCTCGGTGACGTGATCGAAATCCCCGCGCACAACGGCGTCGGCGTGAGCCTGCACGCAGGTACGGGTCTGCTGCTCGTCCATGCTGCTCCTCTCTCCGGTTGGTCCCGCGGCGATCCTCGCATATGACCGAACGGCCCGTCAGATCAATTTCCGGTCCGCCGAGTTGGAGCGCCCGATCGCCACCCGTTGTACGAGAAGGATTGGGCATGGGGCGTCCGTGGCGGTACGCTCCGCCACGGCCACCACCCAATCTAGCCGCAGTCAACTTCGAGGAAGGAAGTGGATGGAAGCCACGTCGATCCCCACCCCGGCAACGTCCGGACAGCGCGCCCCTCGCCAGGAGCTCAAGAAGGGCGCGATCAGCTACCTCAGCAACGTCGTCATCGGCGTCGCGTCGACCGCGCCAGGATACAGCCTGGCCGCCACGATCGGGTTCATGGTCGCTGTCGCCGGAATCGGGGTCCACAACCCCGCGGTCGTGATCGTGTCGTTCATCCCGATGCTGTTCGTCGCCTGGGCGTACCAGTACATGAACGAGGTGGATCCCGATTGTGGGACGTCGTTCTCATGGATCAGCCGGGCGATCAGCCCCGAGCTCGGTCTGGTCATCGGCTGGATCGTCATCGTCTCCGACATCGTCGTCAACGCCAACCAGGCTCAGATCGCCGGCAGTTACGGGTTCCAGCTGTTCGGCTTGAACAATGCGGCGGCCAACACGTTGGACGTCATCCTGCTGGGCGGCATCTTCATCGTCGTGCTGACCTGGATCTGCTGGAAGGGCATCGAGCTCTCGGCCCGGACCCAGCAGATCCTGCTCGGCTTCGAGATGAGCACGCTCGTCATCTTCGCCGTCGTCGCCCTGATCAAGACCTACGTCGACTCGCCGACGCACTCGATGCACGTGGCACTGAACTGGTTCAACCCGTTCTCGGTCAGCGCCAGCGCGCTTTTGTCCGGCATGCTGCTCGGCGTGTTCCTGTACTGGGGCTGGGACACCGGAGTCTCGGTGAACGAGGAGAGCGAGAACTCGAGCGACGGGCCGGGGCGCAGCGCGGTGACGTCGACGTTCGTCCTCATCGGGATCTATCTGCTGGTGTCGGTCGCCTCCCAGGCGTTCGCCGGGACCACGTACCTCGCCAACAACGCCAACGACATCTTCGCGGGCGGCCTGGCCAAGGGCGTGCTCGGCTCGCTGCACTTCCTGCTGACCATCGCGGTGCTGACCTCGGCGACGGCGGCGACGCAGACGACCATCATCCCCGCCGCCCGCCAGGCCCTCTCCATGTCCCGCCGAGGCGCGATCCCGAGTCGGTTCTCCCAGATCCATGATCGCAATCTCTCTCCTGGTACGGCCACGATCTGGGCCGGCGTGCTGTCACTCATCTGGTTCGTCGCCATCGAGAAGCTCTCGACCAACGTGCTCGCTGACTGCGTGGCAGGTCTCGGGATCCTGGTGTGCATCTACTACGGGTTCACCGGCTTCTGCTGCACCTGGTTCTACCGGTACGAGCTCAGGAAGTCGGTGCGCAACTTCTTCATGCTCGGCTTCTTCCCGACGGTCGGCGGGTTGATCCTGATGGTGATCCTGGTCAAGGCGGTCATCGTCTACAGCGACCCCAGTAACGACAGCAGTGCCCCCTTCCTGGGCCTCGGCGTGCCGGTGTGGATCGGCATCCTCGGCGTCGCCAGTGGGATCCTGCTCATGATCTACCGCAAGATCACCGCTCCCGCGTTCTTCCGCAACGAGAAGCGGGTCAAGTTCGGTGATCCGATCGAGGTGGTCACGCCGGAGTCCGAGTTCGCGCCACCGGAAACGATGCTGTAACGCCGCACTCGCCGGAAATCCGGATGTCCACCACGCCGTCGTTCTGGCTCGACCAGCTCGGGTCGCGTCCCCCGCGTCCCGCGCTGGCGGGCGATCGGGAGGCGGACGTGTGCATCATCGGCGCCGGCTTCACCGGGCTGTGGACCGCGTATGAACTGCTCCACGCCCGGCCAGGACTTGAGGTCGTCGTGCTCGAGGGACATCAGGTCGGCTTCGGCGCCTCGGGTCGCAACGGCGGCTGGGTGCTCGGGAAGCTGTCGGGCACCCGGTCGGCGTGGCGCGCCCGGGGCGGCCCCGACGGCGCCCGGGCGATGGTCCGCGCGATCCAGGACACGGTGGGCGAGATCGGGGCGGTCGTGGAGCGGGAGGGCATCGACTGCGACTGGCGCCACTCCGGGACGCTGACCGTCGCCCAGTCCGAGGTGCAGCTGCAGCGGCTGCGCGCCACGGCCGACTCCGAGCGCCGGGAACTCGGCGAGGACC
>JBAWFG010000264.1:0-1683 GCA_049591655.1 Solirubrobacteraceae bacterium | reverse complement strand
TCAGCGTGACGAGCACCGTGTAGGTGGTGGCCGGCCACAGCTCGTGGAGGCGGTAGGCACCGACCCGGGCGGGGATCCGGTCGACGAGGCGGCCGCCCAGCGCGATCTCGACGCTCGTCGCCCCGGCCGACTGCGGCCAGGAGACCAGCGCGGTCGACACGGCCCGGGACGGTGTGGGCGAGCGGGAGAGCAGGACACCCGCGATCGCCCCCAGCAGGAGGAGCGCGCTGCCAGCGAGGAACCAGCGGATCCGCCGATTCTCAGAGGTGTCGACCACGGGCAGATCGTGGCAGGTGAGTGGGGTGTGCCGTGCGGGCGCGGCCCGCCGGGACGGCATCGGTGCGGCCGGTGCCTGGGGTGCGTCTCAGCGCGCCGGGCGGCCCCGGCTCAACGTCAGCGTCAGCTGGCGCATTGGGTCATGGTGAGGACGCGGAGGTTGTTCCAGGGGAGGTCTGAGAGGCTGGGGCTGGTGTCGGGGATGCCGGCTTTGGCCCAGGCGTTGTAGGTGCGGCCGAGGTTGGATTCGGCGTAGATGCCGAGGCTGCCGCCGGTGTCCACGACGTAGGCGCCGTAGGTTTGCAGGGCGGTGGCGATGGTCTTTTGCCAGGCGGGGATGGGGAGGGCGGTGACGTTGATGGAGGGGTCGAGTTGGACGTGGGCGCCGATGGGCAGCGCGTTGGGGCTGGTGTGGTGGCCGTCGCCGCTGGTGGCGGGGCAGGCGACGTAGCCTTGGCGGGTGTCGGGGGTGGTGATGGCCAGGGCGTGGTCGATGTGGCCCTGGGCGATCTCTTCGGGGCGGATGAGGCCGGCGGCGAGGGCGAAGTTGGCGGCGTTGGCGCCGCCGCAGCCGTGGGCGGTGGTGCAGTTGGCGGCGGGGCCGGTGGCGGAGGTGATCCAGCGTTCGCCTGCGGTCCAGGTGTTGTTGGTGTGTTGGCCGATCCACATGTCCAGTTCGCTGCCGTTGGGTTGCAGGACGACGAGATGGCCGTCTGAGCCGGTGTTGGCCTGAGCATCGGCGGGAACGTGGAGCTGGCCGAAGTTGAGGTTGCACCAGTAGTACTGGCAGCCGACGTTGTAGGTGCTGGACTGGGTGTTGGCGGTGACGACCGGGATCCCCCAGTCGGCGTTGTTGACCAGGTTGGCGCTCTGCGCATAGCCGGAGACCGCCTCAGTGACCATCGCCGCAGAGTTGGCGGCGAGGGCCGGGTTGGCTGCGACCGGCGTGTTGATAAACGCCGACGACGCATACAACCGCGGAAACGCACCGGTCGCCGGCGGTGTCGTCACCGTGGAGGAGTAGGTGGCCAGGGTGGCGCCCAGCGCGGATTGCAGGACGACCGACACCGGGTAGCTCGTCGCCGGCCACAACTCGTTGATCTGATAACTGCTGGTCAGATCGCTCGCGTAGGAGTCGACCAGCTCACCGTTGACGAGCACCTCGGTCGTCGTGGCGCCGGTGACGGCGGGCCACGCGATCGTGGCGGTGTAGGGCGTCAGCGCGGTGACCGAGAGCGCGGGGGCCGCGACGGTGGTCGTCGTGCCGTCGGTCGGCGTCGTGTCGGTCACGGGGGCTGGGGTTGAGATCGTCGCAGGCTGGCTCGGAGCCGGAGCCGGAGCCGGAGCCGGAGTCGGGACCGGAGCTGGGGGGACCGGGGCCGGGCTCGTCGGCGTGCCGGCCGTGGG
>JBAWFG010000263.1:0-5900 GCA_049591655.1 Solirubrobacteraceae bacterium | reverse complement strand
GAACGCCTCCTTGCGCTGGTGGATGAGCTGCTCGTCCACCTGATGCGTGCGCACGACGTCCTGGAGCTCTTGGAACGTGAGGTAGAAGATGTCCTCCTTGTCACGGAGAACGTCTGCCTGCACGAGGCGCTCAGCTTCTTCCAGCAGCGCCCGCTTGTGGATGAAGGAGCGGCTGACGATGCCGTACTTCGGATACTCCCGGTAGCCGCTGAACGTCCGGACCCGGTCGATCATCCGCTTGGTCTCCTGTGCCTTGCGCTCCCCGTCGGGCAGCGCTCGCAGGCGTTCCAGCAGCTCCTGTTCCTTGCTGAAGGCCTCCTGTCGTCCCTGCTCGAAGCGGCGCTGGCCGGCGCCCGGCTCGAAGTTCCTGATGTTGCCGAGGATCATCGGCACCAGCGTGGTGGGGCGTTCGCTCCACCGCGGCCTGGTGATGTCGATCTCGCCGACGCAGCGCATGCCGTACGTGTCGAGGTAGGCCCGGATGGCGTCGGCGGCCTCCTGCCCGCCCGCCAGCGTGGGCAGCTCATCCATGAACCCCTCGTCCTCGACGTTCTCAAGGAAGGCCACGACGTCAGGATGCGGGCGGATCACGTCCGCGACGTCCAGGAGCGCCAGTCCCATCTCCGAGGTGACGTTGTGGGGCACCGACTGCGTGAGCGTGTCGGCCGCATTCTTCTCGCCCAGCCACGCCTGCAGATGCTCGTTGAGCCACTGGCTGGCCTGACTCGCGGCCAAGATCACGGGGAGGCTCTGGGGATCACGCAGGAGCCGCTTCAGCTCCTGGATGTCCTCCGCGATGAAATCAAGCAGCGCCGATCCAGACTGGCTCGCGATGTCGCGCTGCAAGGTGACCACGGAGGCCTCGTTGCGCTCGATCAGCTCGTCGACGATCGCCGGATCGGTCTCGATCGGGGGAATCGGGCCGCCGAACAGCCCCCGGTCACTCGGTCCCCCGCCTGGGCCGTCGTCAGGGAGCGGCCGGATGAAGTCGCCGCGGTCGAGGATCGTCTGCAGCGCGTCGCCGATCAGCGGATCGCTTGTCCTCATGACCTGCAGGAGACCTTCCCGAGTCCTCGGCGCCGCCAGTCGTGGGGTGACATCGACGAACAGCCTGCCGCCGGCCTCGTGCATCGGCACCATCGCCGTCAGCTGCCACATGGAGAGCCCGAGCGGCTTCATGGGGTCGGTCATCATCTGCTGGTGACCGACGGAGACGTAGACGTGGTTCTCGTCGTCGTCGGCCGCGGGGATTGGGAACAGCGTCGTGATCGGTCGGCTCTGGACGATCCAGAAGTCGCCGTCGGCCAGGCACCATTCGATGTCCTGGGGGGTGCCGAAATGCGCTTGCAAGCGCCGGCCGAGCTGCACGAGCGCCACGGCCTGCGCATCGGTGAGCGTCGGCTGCTCCTGTCGCTCCGGCGCAACCGCTTTCGCCACGACCTCGTCGTCCCGCACCGTGAAGGTGTCCGCATTCACCAGGCCGGACACCAGCGCTTCGCCGAGGCCGACGCTGGCCTCCACGGTGGCGAGCTTCCGGTTTGAGGTCATGGGGTCGGCCGTGAACAGGATGCCGGCCGCCTGCGGGATGACCATCCGCTGCACGACCACGGCCATCTGGACCTTGCGGTGATCAAAACCGTTACGCAGGCGGTAGGTCACGGCGCGCTCGCTGAACAGCGAGGCCCAACACCGGCTCACGTGCTCCAGGACGGCCCCGGGGCCCACCACATTCAGGGAGGAGTCGTACTGGCCCGCGAAGGATGCCGTCGGCAGGTCCTCCGCCGTCGCGCTGGATCGAACTGCGTAGGAACCGTCGTCGCCGAGCCGGGCCACCGAGCCGGTGATCGCCACCGCCAGATCCTCCGGGATGGCGACCGCTTCGAGGAGCTGGCGGATCTCCGCGCTGAGCGCGCGTATCGCCTCCCGGTCATCCGGCGGCACGCGTGCCAGCCGGTCGAGGCGATCGTCGATCGACGGCACCTGCCCCCGGATTCGCTGGAAGGCGTCCGTGGTCACGCAGAAGCCGGCCGGCACCCGGATGCCCTCGATCCGTGACACCTCCCCCAGGAGCGCCCCCTTACCGCCAACGACTCCCACCCGGGTCCGGTCGATCTCGTCGAAGTCCAACACGTAGCCACCCATCCGCTCACCTCCCGCAGAGTTGACCTGGCCAACCCCACCTCAGTCTTGGTTTCCAGCGCGGCGGGTGATTATGGGGCAGGATTCACTGCCTCATGAGGGCCGCTTCTGCGGTATAAATTTGAAGTGGAGAGGGGCGGGGCGCCAGGTCTCCCACGAGGTGATCGATCTGTGGATCTCACCGCTCCGGAGGTCACGTTGTAAGCGCGCAGGTTGGCGGGCGCGCGGACTGCCCAAAACGTGACAAATCCGGGCCCAAGCCGGGGGTGTAGGCGATTGCGCCCCCATAGGCCTCACTTTTGCGCCCACCCCCCGCGGTGGATGTGAGTTGGGCGCAAAATGCACCCCCCGCACCTCCGACGCCGGCAAACCCCGACTCGGCCCTGCGCGCGGTTAGTGAGCGGCTGACCCGACCGTCGGCCGGCTCGGCTCGCCGTCGGCGGGCTCGACACCGTGCAGCGCGCGGGCCAGCAACCGCCACAGGGTGGCCCGCTCCTCGTCGTCGAGCGCCTGGAGAACCTGGTTCTCGACCTCTTCCATCGCTACGACGGCCTTGGCCAGCGCCTTGCGGCCGGCCGCGGTCATCTCGACGCGGTGGCGGCGACGGTCTTCGGTGTCACGCCGGCGGATGAGGTAGCCGGACTCCTCGAGCTCGTTGAGCAGCAGCACGACGTTCTTGGCGTCCATGCACAGCGCGTCGACGAACTCCTGCTGGGGAGCCCCGTCGTGGTCGCCGAGATAGCTCAGGGCCATCAGGTGACGCAGGTCGATCCCCAGAAGCTCGGGGTTGCTGCGGCGATAGATCTGCTTGGCCAAGCGCGGCAGCAGCACCATCGAACTGGCGACTGAGGGGCGGCTCTCGGGACACATCATGGACGCAATTATAGCGGAATTCCGGGCATCGTGGGCAGGATAAGTACGATACCCAATTCGTAATTAGTTCTTGTAACAGGGATGATTCGTGCTAAGGTCTTCGCCACTGCGACCGGAAGGATCACCATGAGCACCATAAGCCCTGATACCACCACTATTCCCCGCCCCAACCGGTGGGTTGTTCTCGCCCTGCTGGGGGTCGCCCAGCTGATGGTCGTGCTCGACGCGACGATCGTGAACATCGCGCTCCCGTCAGCCCAGCGGGCATTGCATTTCTCCACCGACAACCGCCAGTGGGTGATCACCGCCTACGCCCTGGCGTTCGGCAGCCTGCTGCTGCTCGGCGGCAAGCTCGGCGACCTGTTCGGCCGTAAATGGACGCTGATCGGCGGACTCTCCGGGTTCGCGGTGGCCTCCGCCATCGGCGGGCTATCGCAGTCGTTCGGGATGCTGGTCGCGGCCCGGACCCTGCAGGGAGCCTTCGGTGCCATCCTTGCCCCCTCCGCGCTCGGCCTGCTGACCGTGACCTTCCGGGGCTCCCCGGACCGGCCCAAGGCGTTCGGCATCTTCAGCGCCATCGCCGCCGGCGGCGCGTCGGTCGGACTCCTGCTCGGGGGCGTGCTCACCCAGGCGATCTCGTGGCGCTGGAGCCTGTACGTCAACCTGTTCATCGCCGTCCCGACCGCCATCGTGGCGCTGCGAGTACTGCAGAACGAGCGTCAGCCCAACCCGCCCCGGATCGACATCCCGGGCACGGTGCTGGCCTCCAGTGGTCTGTTCGCCCTCGTCTTCGGCTTCTCCCACGCGGAGACGACCTCCTGGTCGGCCCCGCTGACAATCGTGTCGCTGGCCGCCAGCGTCGTGCTGCTCAGCACCTTCGTGGTGCTGGAGCGCCGGGTCGCCCACCCGCTGCTGCCGCTGCACATCATCATCGACCGGGCGCGGGGCGGCGCCTACGCCACGATCGCGCTGGCCGGCTCGGCGGTGTTCGCCGTGTTCCTGTTCCTCACCTACTACCTGCAGGAGAACCTCGGCTTCTCCCCGCTGGACACCGGGCTGGCGTTCCTGCCGATGACGGCGATGATCGTCCTCACCTCGACCACCGTGCAGACGCGGGTCCTGCATCGCACCGGGGCTCGGCCGCTGGTCATGGCCGGGATGACGCTGGGCATCATCGCGATGCTCCTCTTCACCCAGCTGACTCCCGGCGGGGACTACGTCACCCACGTGCTCCCCGGCCTGCTGCTGACCGGAGTGGGTATGGGCTGCGTCTTCGCCCCCGCGTTCTCCACCGCGACCCTCGGGGTTAAGAACACCGACGCCGGCGTCGCCGCGGCGATGGTCAACACTTCCCAGCAGGTGGGTGGGTCGGTGGGCACCGCCCTGCTGAGCACCATCTTCGCCAGTTCGGCGGCCAGCTACGCCGCCGCCCATATTGGGACCGCGGGGCTGGCCAGCGCCGCCTCCATCCACGGCTACACGACGGCATTCGAATGGGCCGCAGCACTGTTCGGCGCCGGGTTGCTGATCGCGATCGTCGTCCTTCCCCGGGACGGAGCCGCCCGCGCCCGCGCCGCCAACGCCGAGGCCATCAACGACCACAACCTCAGTCTGGAGACCACCTGACCCAGACGGCACGCCGGCCTCGCTGTCCCAGCGACCCGACGCGCTCGACGCAAGGAGCACCTCACATGAGTAACGCAATCACCCCCACTCAATTCCAGGCCGGAGATTTCATCTCCGAGAGCGCCGTCCACAGCGTTCAAACCCGTCGGCGGCCCGGAGCGCCGGTTGCCGCTGCGGCGACCGCTCTGACTCGCCGTCGGAGCGCCCCGCGGTCGGGCAACGAGTCCCGCCCGGCCCGCCCGCTGCGCCGCTGGTCGGTGGCCGAGCTCATCGCCCGGGCCAACGGGTTGCCCCGGGCGACCGCGTAAGCCGGTCCTAGCTCGGTCGGCTGACTCGCCGATGTCCGCCACCTTCGTCCCCGACACCCCTCCGGTCACCACCCCCGCCGCCCCTCCGCGCCAGGAGCCGGCGGGGGCGCCGGCGCCGATCGGTCGTACCGATCTGCGCCGGCGGCTGGTGACCGTCGTGTTTCTGGCGGTCTGCCTGGGCACGGTGTTGCTGGCGGTGCCGGACCTGCGTCCGGTCCTCCGGGAGATCGCCGACATGAACCCGGCGCTGGTGGCGGCCGCGGTCGCGCTGGAGCTGGCCTCGTGCCTCAGCTTCGTGGTCATCTTCCGTCAGTTCTTTGCGCCGCTGCCCAGCGAGGTGGCTCGGGAGATGGCCTGGTCGCAGATGGGGTCGGGCGCGCTGCTGCCCGGCGGCGGGGTCGGCGCACTGGCCGTCGGCGGGTGGCTGCTTCACCTCGTCGGCATGCCCACCCGACAGATCCTGCGCCGCTCAAGCGGCCTGTTCTTTTTGACCAGCGCCGTCAACGTGATTCTGCTCGCCATCGCCGGCCTCGTCCTGCTGTTGGGGATCGGGGACGGCCCGCATGACGTGGTGCGGGCCGGGATCCCGGTGGCGGCCGGTGTCGGCGCGATCATCGCCGGCCTCGCGCTGCCGAGAGTCATGCGCCGCATCTGGGGCGAGCGCCCGGCGCCCGTCTGGTTGACCGACATCGGCGCCGGGATCCCGGCCGCCCGTGATGAGCTGGTGCGACCCAACTGGCGTCTGCTCGGCGCCCTGGGCTACCTGCTGTTCGACATCGCCGTCCTGTGGATCACGCTCGCGGCCGTCGGCCCGGTACCACCGGTTGCGGCACTCATCGTCGCCTACCTGGCCGGCTATCTCGCCAATGCGATCCCGATCCCCGGCGGGGTCGGCGTGCTTGACGCCGGGCTGTTCGGAGCGCTGGCGCTCTACGGGCTGCCCCTGTGGCACGC
>JBAWFG010000262.1:0-2956 GCA_049591655.1 Solirubrobacteraceae bacterium | reverse complement strand
TCGGGAACCGCAGTTCGTCGCGGGGGATCAGTGTCGGCGCGGCCGCCAGGCCGACGATCCCGGTCTCGCGCATCTCCGAGATCGTGACGCCGGTGCCGTCGAGCTGGTAGTTCCACAGCTCCTCGATGGTCTCGAAGTCAAGCGCCTGCTTGATCCCCATCCGGTGCAGGATCTCACGGAAGATCCACCACGCCGGCCGGCTATCAAAACGCGGTGCAATCGCCTGGTCGCGCATCGAGAAGACCGGCACCGGGCCGTTCATCTGGCACAGAATGTTGGCGCGCTCCAGGTAGGTCGACTCGGGGAGGATCACGTCGGCGAACCAGCCCATCTCCGAGTAGCGGACGTCGATCGAGACGAGCAGCTTGAGCTTTGCGATCGCCCGCTGCGCGGCGTCCGGATCGGGCAGGCCGGTGAACGGGTCGTGGCGATAGGCGAAGTACGCGCCGATCCCGTAGGGCTGCTCGGTGTCCATGGCGGCGAACGCCCGGTGCACCACGCCGGTGGCGGGATCCCACTGCGGCCGCTCACCGCCGGCACCATCCACGCGTGGCTCCGTGACCTCCGGCACCCGGTCTGCCAGATGATTCAAGCCCCTGCGGCCGTAGTGGTCGGGGGCCTTTCCGAGCACGCATCCGCCCGGAATCTCGATGTTGCCCATCAGCGCGTTCAGGATCATCGCCGAGCGGCTCACGTAGAACGACTGCTTATGGCGAGCCGACATCCAGCCCGGATGGAAGATCACGTGTGGGGCGTCAGCGGCGATCTCGGTCACGAACGCGCGCAGCTCGGCGGCGGTGACGCCGGTATGCGGCTCCTGCCACTCGGGCGTCGTGTCCTTGACCGCCTGGCGCAGGGTGCCCATGCCGGAGACGAAGCGGGCCACGAACTCCTTGTCGTAGACCTCGCGCTCCAGGACCTCGTGGATGATCGCGAGGTTCAGCGCGTAGTCGCTCTTGGGTCGCACCTGCCAGTAGCGGGTGGCCTTGCAGGCCGTGATCGTGGCCCGCGGATCGATGTACGTGCAGCGCATCCCCCTCGCCACGGCGGCCATGAACACCTTGGCCTCCTTGACCATCAGGGATTCGACCACATTGCGGCCGTAGAGCACCAGGTGCTTGCAGTGCGCGTAATCGAAGATGAGCCCCGCGACGCCGAACCCGTACAGCGAACGCATCGCGTTGTGGACATTTCCGGCGCAGGCAGCGTCGTGATTGAAGTAGTTCGGCGAACCGAGCGCCTTGACGAACGTCTGGGTCAGATCGACGAACGGGCCACCACGATCAGACAGCGCGATCCCACGCGCGCCGTAGACATCGATCGTCTCCTTCAGTTTCTCGGCGACGTAGTCCAGGGCTTCATCCCAGGACGCCCGCCGCCATTGGCCTGCGCCCCGCGCGCCCGTCCGGATCAGCGGCGTCTGTGGACGCTCGTCGTCAGACTCCAGAAACAGGCCTGCCGCGCCCTTGGCGCACAGACTTGCGCCGAGCACCGGGTCGTGGGTGTTGCCCTGCAACCAGGTCACCCGGCCGTCCTGCACCGTCACCTCCATCGGGCAACGCACCGCACACATGCCGCACATGCTGTGGACCGTGCGGCCTCCTGGGGCGCCTATACCAACGACGTTCGGTGCCATGGGAGAGCTCATCGCACCCGGTCACGCTTGATGTCGGCTGTCTCACACATCTGGGCAACGTCGACACTCGCACGCGCGCCCGCTGCCCGGCATCGGCCGAAAAGGATGATCGTGCGTTAGCGCTACACCCGTGACCGACGGGCGCACGAATCATCCCTTTTGGCCGATGCATCGCGGCGGTGCCGCCTGCAAATCTCCCCGGACTGTGTCGCCCTGCGAGACCTCCGCGGTGAAGGACGAGCGGTGAACTCGGGGCTGGCAATCGTCGGGCTTGCGTTACTGCTGGTTGCGGCGATGTCGCGGCGTCTGTCAAGCACTCCGATCACGCCGGCGATGGTCGTCACCGCGCTCGGCGTGCTGGCGGGGCCGCTGCTGCTGGATGACCTTTCTGTTCGTCCGACGAGTTCAACCGTGCGGACGTTGGCCGAGGCGACGCTCGCGGTGGTGTTGTTCTCGGATTCCTCGCGCGTGGATCTGCGGGCGCTACGACGCGAGGCTTCGATGCCGGCGCGGCTGCTTGGCCTGGGTCTGCCGCTCACGGTTGTGCTCGGCGGACTGGTCGCGATGCTTCTGTTTGGGTCGTTCTCGCTGAGCGAGGCGTTGATTCTCGGGGTGATCCTCGCACCTACCGACGCCGGGCTCGGCAGCGCGGTCGTCACGGACTCCAGGCTTCCGCAGGTGGTGCGCCAGTCGCTCAACGTCGAGAGCGGCCTCAACGATGGGATCTGCGTTCCTCTCCTGTTGATCGCGTTGGCAACCATCTCCGGCGCCGGCGCCGAGCACCACCCACTGCGCGTGGTGGCCGAGGAGATCGGCTACGGGTTACTCGGCGGCATCGTGGCGGGCGTCCTCGCCGCCGTGGTTGTCAACGCGGCCGAAGCACGGCAGCTGATCGACGATGCCTGGCGACAGATCATCCCCGTGGCCGCCGCGATACTCGCCTACGGACTCGCGGTCGCCCTTGGCGGGTCGGGGTTCATCGCCGCGTTCGTCGCCGGATCGCTGTTCGGGCTGATCGCGCGCGAGAACCTTGCCTCGATGATGCGCTTCACCGAGGAGACCGGGGCGGCGCTTGACACCGTCACCTTCCTCGTCTTCGGCGCCTTGCTACTCGGCCCGGTGTTTGAGCATGTGAGCTGGCAGATCGCCCTCTATGCCGTCCTGAGCTTGACGATCGTGCGAATGCTGCCGGTCGCAATCGCGCTGTGGGGGACCCACGCGCTGGGTCCCACGGTCGCGTTCATGGGCTGGTTCGGGCCACGCGGCCTCGCCTCGATCGTGTTCGCGGTGATGGTTGAGGATGCTCACCTCGCTCACGCC
>JBAWFG010000261.1:0-7846 GCA_049591655.1 Solirubrobacteraceae bacterium | reverse complement strand
CCGAGCAGGACGAGGCTGGGCCGGCCCGCGGCGGCGTCCTGCACCGCCAGCTGCAGCTCGGCCAGCTCGCCGGCCCGACCCACGAAGCGGCTGCTCGTCAGTCGTGATCGCACCGCCCAAGTATCGCTGGATGCCGGACGTGAATCGATGGTGCGAGCGGGCCGCCGAGGCCCGCCGGGCGCGGTCGGCGGCGCGGCGGAGATCGTCGCTGCGGCTGGCCGCCATAGCGGTGGTGAAGTTGGGATGCACGTTGATGTCCTTTCGGTCGCTGACAACGTGCATCCAGAATCGACTGCGACACGACGGCCCACATCGGCACAACGCAGCGCGATCGCGCTGCCGGGGCCTTACCCGCTGCCGGGGAGGGCCTTATGCCGGCTCGGCGCCGGCGCCGGCGCTGCCGTTGCCGTCGTCGCTGCCCTTACCGTCGCCGAACGCCGCACCGCCGGCCTTTGGCGCCTCGGGGCCGGAGCTCAGGGGGCTGGCATCCGAGCGGACGGCGGCAGCGACCTCCTGCTCGGTGACGTTCTGCGGGTGATGGCAGGCGGCGAGGTGGCCACCGGCGTACTCGGTCAGCGGCGGCTCGATGGTGCGGCAGATGTCGGTGGCGCGCGGGCAGCGGGTGTGAAAGCGGCAGCCCGGGGGCGGGTTGATCGGGTTGGGGGGCTCGCCGGAGACGACCGTGCGTTCCCGCGAGCGATTGAGCTTGGGGTCCGGGATCGGGATCGCGCTCAGCAGCGCCGATGTGTAGGGGTGGATCGGCTTGGAGTAGAGCTCCTCGGCGGGTGAGATCTCCATCAGCTTGCCGAGGTACATGACGACGATCCGGTCTGACACGTGGCGCACGACGCTGAGATCGTGGGCGACGAACACGTAGCTGAGCTGGAACTCCTGCTGGAGGTCGTCGAGCAGGTTGATGACCTGCGCCTGGATCGAAACGTCAAGCGCCGACACCGGCTCGTCGAGCAAAACGAGACGAGGGTCGACCGCCAGCGCCCGGGCGATGCCGAGCCGCTGGCGCTGTCCGCCGGAGAACTCGTGCGGGAAGCGGTTGAGCACGTCCCCGGAGAGACCGACGCGCTCGAGCAGCGTCCGGCTCTCCGCGGTCAGGTTGTCTCGTCCGACGCCGCGCCGCTTCAGCGGCGTGGCCAGGATCTGGCCGACCCGCTTGCGGGGGTTGAGCGAAGCCTGTGGGTCCTGGAAGACCATCTGCATCTCACGGCGGATGGGCTCCAGCGCCCGGCGGTTGCTGGTGGTGATGTCCTGGCCGCGAAAGCGGATCGAGCCCGACGTCGCCGCGATCAACCGAACGAGCACCCGGATGAGCGTCGTCTTGCCGCACCCGGACTCGCCGACGATGCCGAGCGTCTCGCCCTCACGCAGGGCGAAGGAGACGTCGTCGACGGCATGGACCTGACCCACCTGCCGGTCGATGATCAGGCCGGCCTTGATCGGAAACAGCACTCGCAGGTGATCGACTTCAAGCAGCGCGGTGCGGTTCCCGTTGCTCTCCGGGCCCGGGCCCTGCGGGGTGGCGGTCTCAGGCTCGGTGGCGCTCACGAGCTCACCGGCTCCGGGCTGGCCAAACCGATTCGGTCACCGACCTGACGCAGCCGGCGCTTGTCCTCGGGGCTGAGGAAGCAGCGGTCCAGGCTCGTCGGCCGATCCGGCGCCCGGCTCTCCAGGGCGGGGACGTTGACGCAGCTGTCGAACGCGTGGGGGCAGCGAGGACGAAAATGGCACCCGTCGGGCGGGCGCAACAGCGACGGCGGAGCTCCGGGGATCGCCGGCAGGCGCAGCGAGCGGTCGGAGTCGATCCGCGTGATCGACCCGAGCAGGCCCCACGTGTAGGGGTGCTGGGGGTCATAGAAGATGTCGTCCAGCGTCCCCTGCTCGACCACGCGCCCGGCGTACATGACGATCACGCGGTCGGCGATGTCGGCGACGACGCCGAGATCGTGGGTGACGAGGATCACGCCGGCGTGGGTCTCGTCACGCAGGAGTCGCAGCTCGTCGAGGATCTGCGCCTGGATCGTCACGTCGAGCGCGGTCGTCGGCTCGTCGGCGATCAGCAGCTTGGGCGCACAGGACAGCGCCATCGCGATCATCACCCGCTGGCGCATCCCGCCTGAGAACTCATGTGGATAGGAGCGCAAGCGGTCACCGCCCCGTGGGATGCCGACTCGCTCCATCAGTTCGGCGGCGCGGTCCATCGCCTGGGCCTTGGAGACCTTGTGGTCGTGGGCCCGGATCTGCTCGACGATCTGATCGCCGACCCGGTAGACGGGATCCAGCGAGCTCATCGGATCCTGGAAGACCATCGCGATCCCGGCCCCGCGCACCTTGCGCAGCTGCTCGTCGCTGGCCCGGACCAGCTCCTGACCATCAAAATGGGCCTCACCGGCGAAGTCCGCGTTGGGCCCGCGGGTCAGCCCCATCAGCGTCATCGCCGTCACCGACTTTCCCGACCCGGACTCGCCGACGATCGCCACCACTTCGCCGGGAGCGACCGAGAACGACACACCGTCGACGGCGCGCACGACCCCGTCCTCAGTCGCGAAGGACACCTTGAGGTCTGAGACCTCCAGCAGCGGGGCGCCAGATGCGGTCATGCCTCGAGCCGGATCCGCGGATCGAGGAAGGCGTGGACGACATCGACGACCGCACCGAGCACGACGACCGCCACGGCGGTGAGGATGACGATCGCCAGCAGCGTGATCGTGTCCAGACGGCCGATCGAGTCCCGCGCCAGCTGCCCGACGCCGTGGAGGTTGAACACGGTCTCGGTGAGGATCGCCCCGCCACCGATCACCTGGGCGATATCCAGACCCCACAGCGAGATGATCGGGATCAGGCTATTGCGCAGGATGTGGCGCAGCAGTACCTGACGTTCGGACAGCCCCTTGGCTCGCGCGGTGCGAACGTAGTCCTCGTTGATCGTCTCGAGGATCGTTGAGCGCAGCACCCGGGAGTAGAAGCCGATGAACAGAACCGACAGGGTGAACCAGGGCGCCAGCATGTGCGTGAACCACTGGACCGGGTCCGTGGTGAACGGGACATATCCCCCCAGCGGGATGGTGTTGGTCTCATAGCCGAGGTAGTAGATGAGCATCGCGCCGAGAAAGAACGGCGGCATCGACACGCCGATCATCGACAGGACAGTGAGCACGCGATCGGTGTAGCGGCCCGAGCGAATCGCGGCCAGGGTCCCGAACACGATCGAGGTCAGCAGCCAGATGACCCCGGCACCGAGTGCCAGCGACAGGGTGGCCCCCATCCCGGCCTTGATCTCAGCGATCACGTTGAAGCCCGACTGATACGAGTACGCCTGTGCGGTGAAGATGTTCTTCATCGTGTCGAGGTATTGGATGTAGACCGGCTGATCGAACCCGTAGCGGACGCTGATCAGGTGGACCTCCTCCGGCGTGGCCAGACGACCCGCGAGCAGGCTCGCCGGGTTGCCGCCGGGCAGGACGACGACGAACATCAGGAAGGTGATCACCGAGATCACGAACAGCAGCGCCACCATCACCAGCAGCCGGCGGACGATGAACCGGCTCATCGACCGATCCGCACCTTGGCCCGCGGGTCCAGGGCGTCACGCAGTCCGTCACCGAAGATGTTGATCGACAGCACCGCGATCACGAGCATGATGCCGGGCACCAGGACGTTGTGGAACGCGGTCGGGATCGTGTCCAGGCCGGTGCTGATCATCGTCCCCCAGGAGGGATTGGGCGGCTGTACGCCGGCGCCCAGGTAGGTCAGGCCGGCCTCCAGCAGGATCGCGTTGGCCAGGATCAGCGGGATGAAGACGAGGATCGTGGAGGAGAGGTTGGGCAGGATCTCCGACCACATGATCTGCGGGTGGCTGAGGCCCTGTTGGCGAGCCGCGTCGATGAACTCGCGCTCACGCAGGGTCAGTACCTGGGCCCGAATCGGACGAAACACGTAGGGGATGTAGACGAATCCGATGACGATCGCCGGCACCATCAACGTCGTGCCCTTCAGGGGTCCGATGCCGCGGATCGCCAGCACGGTGCCGAGCGTGACGCCGAGCAGCACCGCCGGAAACGCCCACACGACGTCGTTGGCGCGGCTGATCAGGCCGTCCATGGGACCCCGGAAGTAGCCGGCCAGAATCCCCAGCACGACGCCGAACAGCATCGTGATCAGCGTTGCCACCGCACCGATCTCCAGCGAGTTACGTCCGCCGTAGAGCAGGCGCACGGCGACGTCCCGGCCATTCTCATCGGCGCCGAAGAAGTAGTGCGAAGTCCAGGTGGGGCCGATCGGAATGCCGATCAGCGAGACCACGTTCTCGGTCTTATTGCCGACCTTGACCGTGCCGGTGATGTTCTCGGCGTTGGGCCCGATGTGGGCGATGTCGCTGGAGTAGATCGGCGCCAGCAGGCACAGCACCAGGATCACCAGGAAGACGAAGCCGAAGAACAGGGCGGTCTTGTTGCGCCGTAACCGTCGCCAGGCCAGCGCCCACGGGCTGATGCCGGGCGGCAGCTCCTGTCCATCGGAGACGAAGCCGGCGTCGAGCCCTTCTGAGAATTCGGTGCCCCCGGTGTTGCCGGGGCCGGTGACTATCGACATATCGCTCGAGAGGGAAGCGGAGGGGGCGGGCCGGAAAGCCTAGACCTCCCGGCCCGCCGCTGCCACTACTTCAATGCGAACGAGCTGATGTCCCAGCCGTAGATCGGCTGGAAGATGGCCGCGCTGTAGTCCATGCGGCTCGACATGAACTTGGGGAACTTCTGGTACCCGAACACCGCGACATAGGCCTTCTTGGCCACGTACTGCTCGAGTGCCTGCCACCCCGCGGTCACCTTGCTCAGCTCCGTCGTCGGCGTGGCGCCGAGCTTCTGGATCTGGGCGTTGACGTACGGGTCGTTGACCTCTCCGGTATTGAGGTTGTTGGTCGGCAGGATCGCCTTGCCGTCCAGCAGGGTTCCGTAGAAGTCGACCGGGTTGGGGAAGTCCTGGTTCCAGTCGTCGAAACCGGTCTGCGGATGCAGCGACTTCTGCTCACCGATCGTGGTGAAGTACGTCGCGTCGGCGATCACCTTCTGGGTCGCCTTGAACCCGATCTGATTCAGGAACGAGGTGTAGTAGGTCATCCACTGCTGACGCGGAGCGCGCGTCTCTGACCACACCGTGACCGGCTGTCCGGCCATCCCCGACTGCTTGACCAGCGCCTTGGCCTTGGCGAGGTCGCCGGTACCCGGGGTTCCGTACGGGCAGGGTCCGGACGGGTGGCCCGGGATGTCGGGCGGCAGGAAGAAGCAGGCCGGCTGCAGGGTGCCCGAGCCCAAACGGCTCATGGCGTCCTGGTTGAGGCCGACCACGACCGCCTGTCGGGCGAGCTGGCTGCTGAACGGCGGACGGCTTCCGTTGAGGAAGATGTAATAGGTCGAGCCACCCAGGTTGATCTGGGCGTAGCGACCCTGCGCCTTGGCCTGGATCTGACCGAGCAGGCTGCCCGGCACCGTGTCGGCCCAGTCGAACACGTCGGCGGTGTTGTTGAGCACCGACAGCGCGTTGGAGGTCACGTTGGGCGAGATCTTGACGTCGACGTCGCTGTGAGCGGCGGGGATGCCGCTGATGCCCTCCGAGGCCCACTTGGGGTTGCGGACCATCGAATAGGACTGGTTGGGCACGATGTTCTTGACCTCGTACGGCCCGACGCCGGGCGGCGGGCTCGTCGGCTGAACCTTCATCGGGAACCCGGTCGGGATGATTCCCAGCGAGGGGAATGCGAGCACGTTGTCAAACGGCCCATAGGGCGCGGTGAGGTGAATCGTGATCTTGCCGGTGGCATCGTCGGTGGTGATGCCGCTGATCGACTTGGCCTTGTGGTTGGCATAGGCCTGGGCCCCGACGATCACCGGGGTGATGAACTGGCCCGAGCCACCCCACGGGATGTTGATCGCGCGCTCCACTGTGTAGGCGAAGTCGCTGGCCTTGACGGGCTTGCCATTCGAGAAGGTAAGGCCCTTGCGCAACGTCGCGGTGTAGGTCTTGCCCCCGTCCGAGATGACCGGTAGACCGGTGGCCAGGCCCGGGATCAGCTTCGTCCCGGCGGTGCCGTTGGCGTGCGCGTAGCTGGTCAGACCGGTGTACACCAGCCAGTTGACCTCGGATCCCTGCGTTGTGTAGTCAAGCCCCGGGTCCAGGGACTGAGGCGCGGTGCCCTGCAGCAGGGTGACGGTTCCGCCGGATCCTCCCGACGATGCTGACGACGATGCTCCGGCACTGCCCGACGAACTAGCGCTCGACGATGACGATGACCCGCTGCTTCCGCAGGCGCCGATCGCGATCGCGGCGACCGCTGCCAGCAGAGTGCCTGCCAGCAGCCTGACGTATCTACTCACTGATCCTCCTCCAAGAGGTCGTGTTCCCAGGCCGCACAATGTACGGACAAACCGCCCCGGATGCGAGCCCGCCACTACCCGGCCTGGGCTCGCCTAATCAATGCTCAACACGGATGGCCGCCGCAGACGCTCCTTGTGACGGCGCCGCCCTTCAGACCGTTTTTCGGAGCACTGGTTCGGGTAGTACCTCCGCCAGTCAACTGGAGAGGTGGCGAGATGCACAGGGGCAGGCGCTTTGACTGCGAGGACCTGCGTGACGGCTGCGGCGCAATGGTCCCCACCGCCCAGGCCGGCTACCACGGTGACTACTCCTACGTCGCCATCGACACCAGCCACGACGCCGGATAGGCGTCAGTCGACGGTCAGCACCGCCTTGCCGGCGACCCGCCGGTCCAGCAGAGCACCGATCGCTTCAGGCGCCTGCGCCCACGGCGCGGTGAGGTCGATCTGAGGGTCAAGCGACCCCGCCGCCACCAGCTCGGCGAGCCGGCGCAGGTCGGCGGCGGCTGACCGGGTGTGGTCGAGCTCGGCGAAGATGTAGAGGCCGTAGAGCCGGGCGCCGGGGGCACGGGAGAACAGCTCCCGCGTGGGATAGCTGACCGGCTCGGGAACCGTCGAGGCATAGCTGACGACGATCCCCCGAGGGGCGACACGTTGCAGCGCGACGCCGAGCACCGGACCGCCGATCCCGTCGAGCACGACGTCGAAGTCCTCGCCCTGCTCGGTGAGCTCGGCCAGCACCTCGTCGGCACCGAGCGCCGCCAGACCCTCACGGCGCCGGGCGACGGCGGTCACGTGCGCGCCACCCAGTTTCGCCAGCTGGATCCCGAACCGCCCGACCCCGCCCGAGGCGCCGGTGACGAGCACCCGTTTGCCGACCACGAACCCGCCCTGCTCGAGCGCCCGCAGCGCGGTGAGGCCCGCGACGGGCAGCGTGGAGGCCTGCTCAAACGAGATCGCCTCGGGCAACACGGCGAGGTGCTCGGTGGCGACGGTGACGCGCTCAGCCCATGCCCCGGCGAGCACGTAGCCGACAACGCGGGCGCCGGCCGGCGGCCCGCTGCCGTCGGCGGCCGGCTCCTGGACAACGCCGGCCAGATCCCAGCCGGTCACCGACCCGCGCTTCATTGAAGCCAGGCGCCGGCTTTCACCGCGGTTGAGGCTGAACGCCCGGACGGCGACGACCGCCTGATCGGAGCGCGGGCGGGGCTCTGCGGCCTCCGAAAGCTCGGCGAACGGAGGCTCGGGGAGGGATAGGAGCGCGCGCATGCGTCTGATCATCAATACTAGGCGCCGATGCGCTGCCGCCAGCTCCGTCCGGCCCTCAGAGGTTCGCCGATCCGCCGCTGAGCGGGGCGTGTAGAGCGGTGGCCGACGAAGCGTTCCAAGCGCTGCGCGCTCAGCTGGGCGACGGCGTCCCCGCGAGCCTGGGCGACCTGCGCCCCGAGGAGCTGCATGACCTCGCC
>JBAWFG010000260.1:0-5378 GCA_049591655.1 Solirubrobacteraceae bacterium | reverse complement strand
GCGCGCCCCCGGCCCCGTCCACGCCGGCGCGGACGGGGCAGGCGGGCGGAGGCCTCGTCAGCCGGCGGTCACGTACTTCACGCTCTGTCCCGGCGCCACGTAGGACGTGCCGCGGTAGTCGATCCGGACCTTCACACGAGCCGGCGCCGGCCCGCGCAGGCGCCGGAAGGTGGCAGCGGCGGAGAAGCCGCAGTTGCCGCCGACGGGGGCGACGACGAACGCGAGCTGGCGGCGCCCGTTGTAGAAGCGGATGCCGACGTTGCCGGCACAGCGCTGGGCGGCCGGGATGAAGCCGGCGCCGGCCAGGGTCCCCCTCGTCGTGAACGTGTACGGAGCGTGGGAGTCACGCCGCGGGGCGACCCGCGCCCGGATCCCAGGCCGGGGACGGATGGCGGGCTCGGTGAAGAAGGTGGCGTCAGCGCCGACGGACGTGATGCCGCCACCGTGCACCGCGACAACCCGATAATGGAACAGCGTGGCCGGGCTGAGGCCGGTCAGCGTCGCCGACACCGGGAGCGGTGAGTTGACAGGCGACAGGGGCTGTGAGGAGCTCTGCAGGCCGTATGCGGTGCTGAGGCCGTACTGGACATACCAATCCGTCGACGCACCCTCGGGGTTGACGGTGCCCGTCGGGGTGGCGGCCGTCTGACCGATGTTGACCGGAGCGCCGGTCACGACTGCCGCCGGGGGATGCCCGGCGGTCGTGAAGGTGCGGTCGGCGCCGAGGGCGGTCCCGCCGCTCGATGTTGCGCCGATCCGGTAGTGGTAGACGGTGCCCGGGGTCAGCCCGGTGATCGTCTGGGACACGCTGAGCGTCTTGGTGCCCGAGCCCGCCGATTTGGCCGCGGTGAGGCCGCCGTAGGCGGTCGTCGGGCCGTAGGCGAACTCATATCCCGTGGACCGGCCGTTGGGGTTGACCTTGCCGGTGAGCACGGCGGCGGTCTGACCGATCTTGGTGGCCGGGCCACTGACGACGGTCGGGGATGAGGCGGCCACGGCGACCCCGGTGATCGCTGCGCCGGTCACGAGTGACAGCAGCGCCAGCTTGAGCATACGTTTCATTGGACTCCTCCTCGCGGTTGCACCGCGCTTTCTATACCCGCTGGCGGCCGGAAGTTGCGCCCGCAAGTGGCCGGCGAGTGCCACGCGATAGGTTGCGGGGCCGTGATCTTCTATCAACCGGGCGATCATCGGGGCCGCGGCGGCCTGGCCCACGACCCATTCAAGGCGCTCGTCACGCCACGCCCGATCGGCTGGGTCTCGACGATGTCGGCCGACGGGGCGGTCAACCTCGCGCCCTACAGCTTCTTCAACGCGATCGCCGAGGCGCCACCGATGCTGGCGTTCTCCAGCATGGGGGCCAAGGACTCGGCGACGTTCGCGTCGGAAATCGACGAGTTCGTCTGGAACCTCGTCTCCTTCGAGCTGCGGACCGAGATGAATGAGAGCTCCGCCCCGCTGCCCCGGGGGCACAGCGAGTTCGAGCGCGCCGGTCTGGAGATGGCCCCCTCCGAGCTCGTGGCGCCACCGCGGGTGGCCCGCGCGCGCTGTGCGATGGAGTGCAAGGTCGTCCACCGGCTCCGGCTTGCCGATCTGGAGGGCCGGCTCACCGACCAGCATCTCGTCATCGGCCAGGTCGTCGGCGTGCACCTCGACGAGACCGCGATCGTCGATGGCGCGGTCGACACCACCCGGCTGGCGCCGGTCGCCCGTCTTGGCGGCCCCGCCGACTACGCGGTCGTCCGCGAGATCTTCCAGATGTCACGCCCCACGGCCTAGATGGTCGAGGCGGTCGAGGTGGTCGAGGAGCTGGGCCTGGTGGTCGAGCCGCTGGGCCTGGTGGTCGAGCCGCTGAGCCTGTAGCCCGGCCTAACGGGTTGGCGGCGGATCCAGGGGGTAGACAGTGGTCATGGTTGGAATCGACGACATCGCCGCCTGGCGCGGACAGCAGGTGATCGACCCCGACGGCGAGCAGCTGGGCAAGCTCGAGGACGTCCTCTTTGACACCGGCTCGGGCACACCGCTGCTGCTGGTGGTCAAGAGCGGTCTGCTGGGGCGCAAATCCTCGCTGATCCCCGTCGAGGGGGCCACCGTCGGTCCTGACTACGTGCGCGTCGCCCACGCCAAGGAGGCTGTCGACCGCGCCGGGACGCACTCCGGCGATGAGCTTCCCGACGGCGAGGCCCTGGGAACGATTGGCGGCGCCTACGGGCTGCGGTTCGCCGACCGCGTCAATCTGGAGAGCGCCGGCCGTCGCGACGAGCAGCGCGCCGAGGCCGAGGCCGCCCGTGCCCGCGCCGAGAACCTCGAGGCCGAGGCCCGCGAGAAGATCGCCGCACACGACGCCGCGCGTGAGCGCGCGCACGAGGCCGGCGACACCGCCGGACAGGCCGAGCGTGACGCCGAGCAGAGCCGTCAGGCGGCGCTCGAGGCGCGCCGTGAGGCCGACCGCTACGGGCAGTCCTGATGCAGCGGCGCCGGATCGGCGACAGCGATCTGGAGGTGTCCGAGGTATCGCTCGGCTCGTGGCTGACCTACTCCGGCGGGATCCAGCGTGAGCAGACCGAGGCGTGCACGCGGGCGGCCTTCGAGGCCGGCATCAACTTCTTCGATACCGCCAACGTGTACGGCCGCGGTGCTGCCGAGACCGCGTGGGGCGAGATTCTGTCGGACTACCCGCGTGATTCGTTCGTGCTGGCCACCAAGGTCTTCTTTCCGATGTCCGACAGCGACCGCGGCCTGTCGGCCGAGCAGATCCACAAGCAGATCGACGCGTCGCTGGCGCGCCTGCAGGTCGACCACGTCGACCTCTACCAGTGCCACCGCTTCGACGTGGCGACTCCGATCGAGGAGACGATGGAGGCGCTGTCGGAGGTCGTGCGCTCCGGCAAGGCACGCTACATCGGCTTCAGCGAATGGACCCCGGAGCAGATCGAGGCCGGACTCGCGGTTCCCGGAGCGGAGAGGTTCGTCTCCTCCCAACCCCAGTATTCGGCCCTGTGGCGTGGCCCGGAGGCCGAGGTGCTGGCACTGTGCGAACGTGAATCGATCTCGCAGGTCTGCTGGTCGCCGCTGGCCGAGGGCGTCCTGACCGGGAAGTACCGGCCCGGGGAGCAGCCGCCGGAGGGCTCACGCGCGGCGAGCGCCGAGATGAGCACGTTCATCGGGCGCTTCCTCAACGATGAGACGTTGAGCGCTGTCGCCCGGCTGGCGCCGATCGCCGAGCAGGCGGGCCTCAGCATGGCCCAGCTGGCAATCGCCTGGGTCCTGCGCCAGCCCAACGTGGCATCGGCGATCATCGGCGCCTCGCGCCCCGAGCAGGTCCACGACAATGCCGCCGCCGCGGGGGTCACGCTCACGCCCGACACGCTGGCGGCGATCGACGAGGCGCTTGGCGACGTGGCGATCACCGAGTTCCAACTCGCCCCGGGGGCCTCGGCCGGTGTCGAGCGCCGGGCCTGACCGCCGGTCGCCGGATTTGGGCAGCGATCCTTTGGAATCTGGTTATCGTGGGTTCGCACAACGGATTAGGGTCCCCTAAGATCGCGGACACATGAGCGCTGCCGAAACACTCGTGCTGGGGGCGATCGCCGGCCTGACGATCTTCATCGGGCTGCCGCTGGGTCGTCTGCGCAGCATGGACGAGCGCCTGCGCGTGGCGCTGGCGATGTTCTCGGTCGGGCTGCTGGCGTTCATCTTCATGGACGTCACCAGTCATGCCCAGGGGATCGTGCAGAGCGCGCTGACTGACTTCCGCAATCACCGCACCGGGCTCGGCCATGTGATCGGGCTGTTCGCCGCCATGGCGGTCATGTTCGCTGCGGGGACGGCCGGCATCTCGGTCTGCGAGCGGCGGCTGCGCTCCCGCGCGCCGGGCCGACCGCCGATCGCCGGTGGTGATGCGGCGGCCACCGCGGCCGAGCCATGGCCGGGGGCCGACCCGGCCCGGGTCATGGAGCGCCGGGCCCTGCGCACCGGGATGACGATCGCGGTGGCAATCGGCCTGCACAACTTCGCCGAAGGCCTGGCGATCGGCGTGTCGGCGCGGACCGGAGCGATCGGCCTGGCGACGGTGCTGATCGTCGGCTTCGGGCTGCACAACGCCACCGAGGGCTTCGGCATCGTCGGCCCGCTCGGCGGCGTCCGCCCGTCCTGGCGCTGGCTGGGCATCGCCGGGCTGGTGGCCGGCGGCCCGACGTTCCTGGGCACGGTTGTCGGCTACCAGGTCCACTCAACGTTCCTGGAACTCTGCTTCTACGCGGTCGCCGGCGGCGCCATCATCTACGTCATCGGCGAGATCTGGACCGCGACGCGGCGGTATGGATTCAAGACGCTGGCGCTCAACCTGCTCGCGCTCGGATTCATCGTCGGCGTCGCCACCGACCTCGTTGTCAGCTACGGCGGGGCCTGAGTCCGCCGCTCAGCCGAGTGGGCGGCCGAGCCACCCGGCGATCTCGGCGGCGACCTCCTCGGGCCGATCCTCGGCGAGGAAGTGCGATGCGTCGACGCCACGCCCACTGAGCTCCTGCGTCCATGGCCGCCACACCTCGAGCACGTCGCCGTAGAACAGCTCAAGCGCCCCGCGGGCGCCCCATAGGCACAGGACCGGGCACGTGATCCTCCGGCCGCGGTCGGCCTCGTCGAGCTGGCGGTCGATCGTGGCGCCGGCCCGGTAGTCCTCACAGATCGCCTGCACGGCACTCGGGTCATCGAGCTGGCGCCGGTAGGCGGCCAGCACCTCGTCGGGATAGCGGTCCGGAGCGGCTCCCAGACCGATCACGCGCAGGTGCGCGTCGAAGTAGGCGTCGGGATCCGCAGCGATCAGCCGTTCGGGGAGGGGGGAGGGCTGAGCGAGAAAGCCCCAGTGCCAGTAGCCGAGCGCCATCCGATCATCCGCTCGGGCCCAGACGTCGGCGGTCGGAACGATGTCCAGAACGGCCAGCGCTGAGACCCGCTCGGGCGCGTCGAGCGCCATGCGGTAGGCGACGCGGCCACCGCGGTCGTGCCCGGCGACAGCAAAGCGCTCATGGCCGAGAGCAGCCATCGCCTGGACCTGGTCGGCGGCTAGGGCACGCTTGGAGTGGGGCGCGTGGTCGGCGGCGACCTCGGGCCGCAATGACTCCCCGTAGCCGGAGAGATCGCTGGCCACAACGGTGAAGCGCTGCGCCAGCAAGGGCGCGACAGCGTGCCACATCAGGTGTGACTGCGGATAGCCGTGGAGCAGCAGCAGGGGAGGACCATCGCCGCCGACGAGCGCGTGGATCGACCCGCGGTCGCACTCCAGGTCGTGTGCGGTGAACCCCTCGAACATCTTGGCCGAGAACCTACGGGATCATGCGGGCGGCTGTGCAATCTAAGCCCCCATCCGGGGCTTAGAT
>JBAWFG010000259.1:0-4741 GCA_049591655.1 Solirubrobacteraceae bacterium | reverse complement strand
GAGACCGGCCGCACCGCCTCGGCACGGGCCGCCTCGGCGCGGGCCGCCCGACCCGGCTTGGGAATCCGCAGCCGCGGCAGGCGCACCCGGACCTCGAGGCCGCCCTCGGCCGGCGCCGCCAGCGTCGCAGTGCCCTGATGAGCCTCGGCGATCGACCGCACGATCGACAGTCCGAGCCCGAACCCGCCGGTCGACCGGTCCAGGCGGCGGAACGGCTCGATGAGCTCCTGCAGGCGATCGGGCGCGATCGCAGGGCCCCCGTTGCGGACCACCAGCTCGACCACATCACCGGCGGTGCGCGTCTTGATCGTCACGTAGCCACCGGGCTTGTTGTGGTGGATCCCGTTGTCGACAAGGTTGGCGATGAGCCGCTCCAGCAGCCCCGGATCTCCGCTCGTCCAGGCTGGTTCCAGATCGTCGCCGATCTCGATCTGCACGTCCTGGGCGGGAGCCCACAGGTCGGTGATGCAGTCGGCGGCGAGTGCGGCGAGGTCGACCGGCTCCGCGTGCCCGGCCGAGGCCTCGCTGCGGGCCAGCAGCAGCAGGCTGGCGATCAGGCGCTCGCAGCGGTCAACGGTGTCGCGGATCGCCTCGCCCATGTCGCGCAGCTCGGTGACCGAGGCGTCGGGGTCGGCGAGCGTGACGTCGACCTCGGTGCGCATGATCGCCAGCGGGGTGCGCAGCTCATGGGAGGCATTGGCCACGAAATGACGCTGGCTGGCGAATGCGCCATCCAGACGGGCGAGCATCCGGTCAAAGGTGTCGGCGAGCTCGCGCAGCTCGTCGGCAGGCCCGCGCAGCGCGATCCGCTCGCCGAGGTTCTCGCTGGAGACGCGGTTCGCGGTGGCGGTGATCTCACGCAGCGGCGCGAGGGCCCGGCCGGCGAGCAACCAGCCGATCACGACCGAGATCACGGTCATCACGACCAGCGCCACGGCGTACTCGATGAGCAGCCGGTGCAGAGCTCCACCGAGAATCTGGTTCTGCACCGTGTGGATCAGCTTGCCCGTCGGCGACCCTGGCGGGAAGCCGAACTCCCCACGGACGGGGTGGATGCCGAGACGCAGCAGCTCGGCATGGAGGCTGTGGTGTGTGCGCAGGTTGCTGCGCACGAACAGGTATCCGACCGTGAGCAGCGCGGCCCCGGTCACCAGGAACACCGTCCCGTACAGGGCCGAGAGCCGCAGACGGATCGTCGGCGCGGGCGGCCCCAGCCGGGTGCGGCGGCGGCTGGCCGCCGACCGCTCTTGCCCCTCGGGGCTCACGCCATCCGGTAGCCGACCCCGATCACCGTCTGCACCACCGGCGGGTCCCCCAGCTTGCGGCGCAGGGTCATGATCGTCATCCGCACGACGTTGGTGAACGGATCGGTGTGCTCGTCCCATACGCGTTCCAACAACTGCTCGGCTGACACCGTAGCGCCGTCGGCCGCCATCAGCGCCTCCAGAACCGCGAACTCCTTGCGGGCGAGCTCCAGCTCGCGGCCGTCCCGGGTGAGCCGGCGTCGGGCCGGGTCGAGCTCGAGGTCACCATGGTGCAGGACCGGCGGGCGGCTCGGCGCGGCGCGGCGCGCCAGCGCATGGATCCGCGCGACGAGCTCGGCGAACCGAAACGGCTTAGGCAGGTAGTCGTCGGCGCCAAGGGAGAGGCCGTCGATGACATCCTCCAGCGCGCCCGCCGCGGTGAGCATCAGGATCCCCGTATCGGGGCGCTCCTCGCGCACCATGCGACACACGTCATCGCCGTGCACGCCGGGAAGATCGCGGTCGAGCACAAGCACGTCGTAGCGCACGACCCGTGACTTGACGAGTGCCTGCTCACCGTCGGGAGCGAGATCGACGGCGAAGCCCTGCCGGCGCAGTCCGCGCGCGATCGTGTCGGCGAGCCGCAGTTCGTCCTCGGCGATCAGTACGCGCACCTATCGAGCATGACGCAGCCGTCATAAGAACCCCATAAGAAGCGCCCAGATGACGCGCAGGAGCGCCCGCCCCGGAGGTTGTGGTGTCCATATGCCTCAAACGTCCGAGCGACGGAGTGGCGCGGCGGGCGATCATGACATCGACTGACGTGACAACAGATCGTGATATCGTGACGGCACGATGCCAACCGCCCCCAACATCGCCGAACGCGGCATGGCGGTCGGACTTCGGGCCCTCAACCGCGTCGCGTCCTCCGGGACGATCGACCGGCTCGGGCTCCGGGATCCGGTCGTCAGCCTCATCCACGGCGCCACCAAGACCTCTGCCCGCACCGCGGCAACCGCCGGCCGGACGTTCGCCGCCGCCCAGCGCCTCTCACGTCCCGCGCGTCAACCGCGCGCTCGCCGCAGCGATCTATTCGACCTGTCCCCCTCCGACGAGCAGGTGATGCTGCGTGACTCGGTCCGCGAGTTCGCGCTTGACCGGCTGCGGCCCGCCGCGCTCGACGCCGACACTGCCTGTGTCGCTCCCGCGGAACTGCTCACCCAGGCCAACGAGCTCGGACTGACGATGGTCGGGGTCCCCGAGGAGCTCGGCGGCGCCGTCGAGGAACGCTCGGCAACGACGACGGTGCTGATGACCGAAGCGCTGGCCCGCGGTGATATGGGGATCGCGGTCGCCTGCCTGGCTCCGGCCGCGGTCTCGACGGCGATCAGCCTGTGGGGCGATGCCGAGCAGCAGGCCACCTACCTGCCCGAGTTCGTGGGCGAGGACGTCCCGGCCGCAGCACTGGCGATCATGGAGCCTCGGCCGCTGTTTGACCCGTTCGCGCTGCAGTGCACCGCCCAGCCGGGCGGTGGCGGCTATGTGCTCAACGGCGTCAAGGCGCTCGTCCCCCGCGCGGCCGACGCCGAGTTGTTCGTCGTGGCCGCCGAGCTCGACGGCACGCCCTCGCTCTTCATCGTCGAGTCCCGCACCGCCGGGATCTCGGTCGAGCCCGAGCCGGGCATGGGGATCCGAGCCGCCGCCACGAGCCGGCTCATCCTCGAGGACGTCCAGCTTCCCGCCACCGCGCTGCTCGGCGGCGGCGATCGGGAGATCTACGCCGAGTGCGTCGCCCTCGGCCGGCTCGCCTGGTGCGCCCTGGCGGTCGGGACCGGGCAGGCGGTGCTCGACTACGTCAGCGACTACGTCAAGGACCGCAAGGCGTTCGGCGAGCCGATCTCCAACCGCCAGGCGGTCGCCTTTGCGGTCGCCAACATCGCCATCGAGCTCGACGGCCTGCGCCTCGCCACCTACCGGGCGGCGGGCCGCGTCGACCAGGGGCTGCCGTTCTCCCGTGAGGTGGCGCTCGCCCGCCGGCTGTGTGCCGACCGGGCGATGGCGATCGGCTCCGAGGGCGTGCAGCTGCTCGGTGGCCACGGTTATGTCAAGGAGCATCCGGTCGAGCGCTGGTACCGGGACCTGCGCGCCGCCGGACTGATGGAGGGCGCACTGCTCGTCTAGGCACAGAACATGATCAATCTCGAAATCCCCAAGAAATTCGGCGGCCTTGTGTCGCAGTCGCACCAGGTCGCGACTGAGATCTTCCGCCCCAACAGCCGCAAGTACGACACGGCCGAGCACGAGTACCCCAAGGAACTCGACATGCTCGCCGCGCTGATCGACGGCATGAACGAGAGCGGCGCCCTCGGCGGTGCCGGGGCCGGCACGGTCGGCGGCGGCTCCAACGGTTCGGCCAAGCAGCCGGCCGAGGGCGAGAACCGGAACGGCTCCAACATGGCCAGCCTGCTCGGCCTCATCGAGCTGTGCTGGGGCGATGTCGGCCTGCTGCTGGCGATGCCCCGCCAGGGTCTCGGCCAGGCGGCGATCGCCGCCGTCGCCAACGAGGAGCAACTGGAGCGCTTCGGCGGCAAATGGGCCGCGATGGCGATCACCGAGCCCGAGGCGGGCTCGGACTCGGCGGCGATCCGCACCTCGGCCAAGCTCGAGGGCGACGAGTACGTCCTCAACGGCGAGAAGATCTACGTCACCTCCGGGGACCGCGCCGAGCTGATCGTCGTGTGGGCGACGCTCGACCGCTCCCAGGGCCGCGCCGCGATCAAATCGTTCGTCGTCGAACGCGACAACCCGGGCCTGAAGCTCGACCGGCTCGAGCACAAGCTCGGCATCCGGGCCTCCGACACCGCCGCGTTCGTGCTCGACGACTGCCGCGTACCCAAGGAGAACCTGCTGGGCGATCCGGAGATCGCCCCCAAGGGCGGCTTCTCCGGGGTCATGCAGACCTTCGACAACACCCGGCCGCTCGTCGCCGGCATGGCCGTCGGCGTCGCCCGGGCGTGCCTGGAGACGACCCGGGAGCACCTGGCGTCGGCGGGGATCGAGATCGACTACGACGCTGCACCGGCGCTGCAGAGCGCGGCCGCGGCCGAGTTCATCGCCATGGAGGCCGACTGGGAGGCCGCCCGGCTGCTCACCCTCCAGGCGGCGTGGATGGCCGACAACAAGAAGCCCAACTCGGTGCAGGCATCGATGGCCAAGGCAAAGGCCGGCCGGATGGGCACTGACGTCGCGCTGCGCTGCGTCGCCCTGTGCGGCGCCACCGGCTTCGGCGAGGGTGAGCTGCTGGAGAAGTGGGCCCGGGACGCCAAGATCCTCGACCTGTTCGAGGGCACCCAGCAGATCCAGCTGCTGATCATCGCCCGCCAGCTGCTCGGCAAGACCTCGGCCGAGCTCAAATAGCTGTTCGGGTGCGCGCATGCGCGCACCCGCCGATGGCGCATGCGCCAGCGGGTACGGGCCGCATGCGGCCCGGTCTACCC
>JBAWFG010000258.1:0-20698 GCA_049591655.1 Solirubrobacteraceae bacterium | reverse complement strand
GGTGGTGAGCGTCGCCGGGCTGATCGCCTGCGCGCGGGTCGTCGCACGCCAGCTGCCCACGCCCGCCGAGCAGCCCGGGGACCGGGCCCGCCTCGCGCACGTGGCGTTCTGGGCCGGAGCACTGCTGTGTGCGGCCGCGGCCTACGTGTTCACGAACGTCGCGCTGGCGCCCTCGGATCGCTACATCATCATCGCCGTACCGGCGGTCGCGGCACTCGTGCCGCTGCTCATCGCCGGCCGGGGCAGCCGGGCGCTCGTCGGTCTCGGCGCCGCGGTGTTCGTCAGTGCCGGCCTCGTGGCGCTCGGCGCCGGCGACGCGGTCACCCAGATCTACCGGGGCGCCGGCGTGCCCCGGGCTGCCGCAATCGAACGGCTGACCCGGTCACTGCACCTGACGGTGGGCTACGCCGGTTACTGGGATGCGGCGAGCCTCACCTGGTCCTCGGACGGCCGTCTGGACGTCTACCCGGTGATGGACATCGGCGGGGTGACCGAGCGGGCCCGGCTGGCCCGCGCCGACGCCTGGTATGCACCGCGCGCCGCCACGCCGAGCTATCTCGTGCTCGCTCCTCACGACGGGAACCTCCCCGACCGCCTGCCACCGCAGCTGCCGCGCCCGCAGCGGCTCATCCGGCTGGGATCGGTGACGGTGGCCGTGTGGCGGTATGACATCGCGCGGTTTCTCGGCGGCCCGCTGGCGCGGCAGATTGCTCAGCCGGCGCCCGGCGTAACCCGGTAGGCGTCGAATACCGCGTCGATGTTGCGTAGGCGGTTGATCGCCTGGTCAAGCGTGCGGGTGTCCCCCACCTCCACCACGAACCGGTTCTTGACCATCGGGTGGTTGACGGTGCAATGTGCGTCGAGGATGTTGATGCCCGCCTCCGCAAACGTCCGGGTCATGTCCTCCAGCAGGCGGTGGCGGTCCCAGCCGTCGACCTGGATCTCGACCCGGAACGAGGTCTCGGCGTCGCCGTCCCAGGAGACGCTGGTGAACCGCTCGGGATCCTTCTTGAGCACGACGACATTGGGGCAGTCCTCGCGGTGGATCGTGATCCCCCGCCCGAGCGAGATGTAGCCGACGATCGGGTCGCCCGGCACCGGCCGGCAGCACTTGGCCAGGCGCAGCATGACCTCGTCGATCCCCTCGACGGCGATCCCGAAGCGTGAGGAGGAGGTCGTCGGCCGCGTCCGGCGGCGGTTGGTCTGCAGCAGGTCGTCGGCGGCGGTCGGCTCTGACTCGGCAGCCTCGCCCTGCTTGAGGCGCTGCATGACCTTGTTGACGACCGTGGTGGCCGAGATCTTCGCCCCGCCGAGCGCGATGTAGAAGTCGTCGCCCTTGCGGAAGCCCATCTCACGGATGACGTCGGCCAGCAGCGGCGAGCCGACGAGCTTCTGGGCCGGCAGCCCCTGCTTGCGCAGCGCGTCCTGAAGCAGTTCACGCCCGGTGTGCTCGGTGTCACGCCGTGACTCGGCCTTGAACCACGCCTTGATCTTGTTGCGCGCCCGGGTCGTCTTGACGAGCGCCAGCCAGTCCCGGGAGGGCCCGCGCTCGCGCTTGGAGGTGAGGACCTCGACGATGTCACCGGAGCGCAGCTGATAGGAGAGCGGCACGATCTTGCCGTTGACCTTGGCCCCCACGCAGCGGTGCCCGACGTCGGTGTGGATCTCGTAGGCGAAATCGAGCGGGGTGGCGCCGGCGGCCAGCGACTTGACCTCGCCCTTGGGCGTGAACAGGAAGACCTCGTCCTCGAACAGGTCGACCTTCAGCGTCTCCATGAACTCCTTGGGATCGGCGGTCTCCTGCTGCCAATCCATGAGCGAGCGCAGCCACTTCAACTTGGGGTCGTTCTCGCCGCCGCGGATCGCCTCCGCGCGCGCGCCCTCCTTGTACATCCAGTGGGCGGCGATCCCGAACTCGGCCAGGTCGTGCATCTCCCGGGTCCGGATCTGGATCTCCAGCGGCCGCCCCTCGGGTCCGATCACGGTCGTGTGCAGCGACTGGTACATGTTGAACTTCGGCATCGCGATGAAGTCCTTGAAACGCCCCGGCAGCGGCTTCCACAGCGAATGGATGACCCCCACGGCGCCGTAGCAGTCCTTGACCGAGTCGACGATCACCCGCATCGCGGTGAGGTCATAGATCTCGTTGAACTCCCGCCCCTTCTTGGTCATCTTGGCGTAGATGGAATAGAAGTGCTTGGCGCGGCCTGAGATGTCCGCGTCGATCCCGAGCTCGGCCAGCTCGGAGGCGACGATCTCTCCGGCCTCGTTGACATAGCGCTCGCGCTCGCCGCGCTGCTGGGCAACGAGGCCCTTGATGTCGTTGTACTTGCGCGGATGCAGGGTCTGGAAGGCGAGGTCCTCCAGCTCCCACTTGATCGCGTGGATACCGAGCCGGTGGGCGATCGGCGCGTAGATGTCCAGCGTCTCCCGAGACTTCTCGATCTGCTTCTGCTTGGACATCGCCGAGATCGTGCGCATGTTGTGCAGCCGGTCGGCGAGCTTGATGAGGATGACCCGGATGTCGGTGGCCATCGCCACGACCATCTTGCGGTAGTTCTCGGCCTGGGCCTCGTCGCGTGACTGGAAGGTCAGCCCGGTGAGCTTCGTGACGCCATCGACGAGCCCGGCGATCTCCTCGCCGAAGGTCTCCTCCACGTCGGCCAGCGACGCGCTCGTGTCCTCGACGGTGTCGTGCAGCAGGGCGGCGCACAGGGTCTCGGTATCGAGGCGCATGCCGGCGCAGATCCGCGCCACCCCGACCGGATGGATGATGAACTCCTCGCCCGACAGCCGCCGCTGATCGGCATGGTGAAGGCAGGCGTAGGCAAATGCGGCCCGCACCCGGTCACGGTCGATCGGAAGTGCCTGGTCGGCGTGCTCCTCCACGATCGCGAACAGGTCGCCGAGCAGACGCTGCTCAGACGGCGAGAGCTCGATGCCGGGATCGA
Organism: Solirubrobacteraceae bacterium; assembly: GCA_049591655.1. Classification (GTDB taxonomy): domain Bacteria; phylum Actinomycetota; class Thermoleophilia; order Solirubrobacterales; family Solirubrobacteraceae; genus Palsa-465. Next base: position 17,747 of record JBAWFG010000258.1, on the reverse strand, counting down.
CGGGCGGCTGGGGCGGCCCGCCGGCAGCGCTCACCCCACCGACCCGCGGGCGTTCGTCAGCGACGACCGTCGCCGGGGCCTCACGATCACGCGCGGGATCCTTCGGCGGCTTGCCGTTGGCGCCGTCGCCGCGACTGATCGCCCGGCTCAACCGCCTGCTCGAAGGTTTGCGCTGTTCAGGAATCGCCTGCCGTCCTCATATCGCTGGGCATAGACCCTGAAGGACGACGAGTGCTCGAGCGCCGTCGGCGCTCGGCCCGCGATCGCCAGGGCCGGCAGATCCCGGTCGAGGCTGACGAGCTCCAACTCCGCGAGTACCCGGATCAGCCGGCCGGCCAGACGTGCCGATCGACCATGCGGACCATCGCCGCGAAGCAGGCGCTCGAGCTCCTCGCCGGCCGCCCGTTCCCGCGCCCGCAGGGCGCGGTAGAAGGCGACGAGCGAAGCACGGAGTCCGTACTCCAGCTCGTGCATCTGCTCAGCAAAGCGTAGCTCAGGGGCGCCCCAGGCAAACTGTGTAACCCCCGCGCCGGCCCGGAGCACCGCCTGATCGGCGCCGGCGGCCGGAGGATCGAGCGCCACCAGGTGGGCAAACGGGGTCGCCGCCGCGGGTGTCAGCTCCAGCTCGGCGTAGGACGCCAGCGTGAAGCCGCCGACCCGCTCCTGCAGCCCGGACAGCCGCCGCGGAACATCAGCGCAGATGGCCAGCACCGGATCCCCGCAGGCGACGGCGTCGGCGAGCGTGGCCAGCGGGCTGTGACCGCGGCGGTCGACGAGCAGCCGGCCGGCCGCCGGGGTCCCATCGTGAGCCGTCCCGTCCAGGGACCTGTCGACCTCGGCCAGGGCCGCACGCAGGTAGTCGCCATCGCCCGGGAGCACCGTGATCGGCGCCGGCGCGCACGGCCGGGAGTGGCGCAGCACCAGCCGCGGCTCCACGGCCCCGTTCCAGGTGTTGCGCTCCAGGCGGAAGGTCGCGTCAAGCGGCCGGCGCGGATCATCGGTGACGTGCCCGTCGCAGCCGAATGCCACCGCCTTGGCCCGGGTGCCGCCGGACACCAGCGAGAAGCGAGCGTGGCGCCCCTCACCCATCGGTCGGACATCGTCGAAGCGCCCGCCGGGCACGAGCAGGCGCGGCGCCGGGTTGCCCATGCCGCACGGCTCCAGCGCCTCGAGCTCCTCGGCGAGGTCGAGGCCGAGCTCTGAGCCGGAGACGATCGCGTCGACGCGTTCCACCGGCTCGAGCAGCTCCGGAGTCAGCACCGCCTCGGCGTGGCGCTCAAACGCCTCCCGGAACGCCGGCACGCCGGCGGTCTCGATGCTCAACCCAGCGGCCGCTCGGTGCCCGCCGTAGCGCCCGAGGTGGGTGGCCGCTGCATGCAGGGCGCCGAGCAGGTCAAAACCCGGGATGGACCGGCCCGATCCAGTACCGATCTCCCCGTCGAGCCCGATCAGGATCGCCGGCCGGTGGTAGCGCTCGACGATCCGCGAGGCGACGATCCCCACCACGCCCGGGTGCCAGTCCTCGGCGGCGAGCACGTAGGCGCTGCGGGGGCGCTCGGACTCCAGTTCGGCGACCTGTGTCTCGGCCTCCCACAGGATCCGCTGCTCGACGGCGCGGCGCTCGGCGTTGACCATGTCGAGCTCCCGAGCGATCGCCTTGGCGCGAGCCGGGTCCTCGGTGAGCAGCAGCTCCAGGCCGGCATCGGCGCGCGCCAGGCGGCCGGCGGCGTTGATGCGCGGGGCCAGACGGAATCCCAGGGTGCTCGTATCCAGCGCGCTGGGATCCGCCTGGGACACCGCCATCAGCGCACGCAGACCGAGCTTGTCGGTTGACGCCAGGGCGGTCAGGCCGGCGCGGACCAGGCGGCGGTTCTCGCCCTCCAGCGGGACGAGGTCGGCGACCGTGGCCAGCGCCACGAGGTCGAGATCCTCCCGGGCGGTGGGCGCGCCGAGCGCCTCGGCGAGCTTGGCCGAGACCGCGGCGCCGCACAGCGTCGGGCAGGGATAGTCACACAACGCCGGATGGACCAGCGGGCAGTCGGGGAGCACGCCGTCGGCCCGGGGGGCGTGATGATCGGAGATCACGACATCGACTCCGGCAGCCCGGGCGGCAGCCACCTCCTCGACCGCGGTGACCCCGCAGTCGACGGTGACGATCAGCGTGGTGCCGCGCTCGGCGAGGCGCGCCACCGTACGGCCCGACAGGCCGTAGCCGTCGTCGGCACGGCTGGGCAGAAACCAGCCGACATCGGCCCCGAGCGCCCGCAGGGCGCGGACCATGATCGCGGTGGCGCACACGCCGTCGACGTCGTAATCGCCGTGGACGACGATCCGCCCGCCGGCGTCGAGGTGGCGGCGGATGAGCGCCACCGCCTGATCGATCCCATCAAACGCGTCAGGATCGTGAGCATCCTCGGCCGCCATGAACGCCCGCGCTCGAGCCGGGTCGGTGAGGCCGCGGCGGGCGAGCACCTGCGCCAGGACGTGCCCGATGCCGAGTTCACGCTCGAGGGCGAGCGCGTCGCCCAGCGGGTATGGGTCGATCCGCAGCCGCGGCTCGATCCGGGCGGCTGGTTTCGGCCGCGCGGCGGCCGGCTCCGCGACGGTCCCGGCAACCCCGGGATCAGCCGGAGCGGCCCCCGGATCAGGCAGAGCGGGCAGCGTGGCAACCGGAACCATGACGCCAGCGTAAGGTCCGCGGCAGACGGACCGGCGGGCCCCTCGACGGCGGCTAGTGCCGTGAACTAGTGCGGGTAGCCGAGCCGGCGCAACTGCTTGAGCAGCGCGGCGACGAACGCCGTCTGGCTGTTGTGCGGGAGCCCCAGTGCGCTGTGCAAACGGCCGCGGCGGGCCTCGGAGGCGAGCGTTGACCTGACCCGGGCGCCGTGGCCGAGCAGGTCCTCGTCGGCCGCCCAGGCGGCGATGAACCCGACTCCGTTGGCAATGTGATGGTTGAAGGCGCGCAACCATTGGGCGGCGTCGCGAGCGACCCGCGACGGATAGGAGCGGGTCACGTCGACGAAGCGCCCGGAGCGGAACCGCCAGATCTGCAGCGGCGAGCCGGAATCGGCGAAGTCGGTGAAGGAGTCCTCGGCGATCCGGGCGTCGGCGGACACGAACGACCAGTGCCCGCCGAGGGTCTGCAGCCGCGCCCCGGCGTCGAGGAAGTTCTGCTGGGCCGCCTGCACATAGGTGTCGGTGTGCGCCCGGCGCACGAACACCTCGTCGATGAAGCAGCAGTGCGCCCCGCCGCTATACAGCCCGAGGATGACCTGGAGGGTGCCGTTGGACTGCAGGTCAAGGACGCGGATCGGGTTGGCGGCCGGCGTCACCGGCGTGGTGATGCAGAGATCGCCGCACAGCGTGGCGCGCACCGCCTGGTCATAGCCCCGGTGGCCGTTGACCATGATCCGCAGGTGCAGCTTTGGGGGATGTCCGACCTTGACCAGCCCGGCGCTGACCGACACCGTGCTCGTCGACGCCAGCGCGACGACCGGCACGGCGAGTGCGAGCACCGCCAGCATTCCGATCATGATCAGCCGCGCCCGCCCCATGAGATGGCCCATCCTAACGTCTCGCTTCGCCCGCGGACAACCGGGCCAGCGGGGCTAGCGCGGCGAGAGGTTGATGCCGGCTTGGCCGCCGGCCCGCTCGCGGCGGATGCCCTCGGCGTAGACGAGGCCGATGCCGATCAGCGCGCCGGGGATCGCCTCCAAGGTGGTGGCGATCGTGGTCGAGCTCCGGCCGGGGATCACGAAACCGTTGACGATCAGGCCGAACAGCGCCGCACCGATCACCGCTCCGAGGAACGCACCGACGATCCCGCCCCAGGAACGGTCGGGTAGCCAGATCGTGAAGTGCCATATCGCCAGCCCCATCATCACCCACGCGAGCATCCCCATCAGCGAGGCCTCCCGTGACGGCGGTTGCGTGAACGGGGCTTGGCCGGCTTCTCGGGCTTGGGCGACATCGCGTCGTTCTCGGCCTCGTCAGGCGCGTGGCGGAACCCGTCCTCGCCGGCGGGGCTCTCGGACGCGGGCGGCGTCGCCTCCGGGGCCGACGCGGGCGGCGTGCCAGGCTTGGCGGCCGGCGTGGGCTTGGCGGCCTGCGTGGGTTTGGCGGGCCGCGCGGGCTTGGCCGGCTTGGCGGCCGGCTTTCCGCGCCCGGCCTGGCCGTCGGGCATGTGCGACGTGCGCTTGGTCAGCGTCGAGGTCGGCCGGCTGGGCTCGGCCTCCTCCTCGGCGATCGAACGCTTCATCTGCTCAAACTCGGCCGCTGACACGTTCTGGGGGTCGGACTCGACGAGCCGGCCGCTGCGGCGACGGACCCGCTCCCGCGCCGGCTCGACATCGGCACCCGCCGACGCATACGGCGCGACGGTCCCGTACTCGGTCTCGATCCGATGGCGGCGATGGCGATACAACGGCTCGCGCTCCTTCCAATGGGTGAGCACCGGCGAGGCGATAAAGATCGACGAATACGCACCCGAGGCGACACCGATCAGCAGCGCGAACGCGAAATCCTGCAACGTCGCACCACCGAAGATCAACAACGCGATCACCGGCAGCAGCGTGCACGACGTCGTCGCGATCGACCGCGTCAACACCTCAGACATCGACCGGTTGACGATCTGCGAGAACGCCGCCCGCGGCATCCGGGGCACGTTCTCCCGCACCCGGTCAAACACGATGATCGTGTCATACAGCGAATACCCCAAGATGGTCAGCAGCGCCGCGACCGTGTCGACCGTCACCTCCCTCCCGGTCAGCGCATACACGCCCGCCGTGATCAACAGGTCATGCATCAACGCGATCAGCACCGGCACCGCGAACTTCCAGTCAAACCGCAACGCCACATACGCCGAGATCACCAGCAGCGAGGCGATGATCGCCACCACCGCACTGTTGGCCACCGTCTTACCGAACGTCGGACCCACCGAGTTGTCGTCAAAGCGGTTGTTGGCGATTCCGAACTTCGCTTTCAGCGCTGTCTCGACCGCGCTGATCCCGCTCGGACGCAGCAGCTTGGAGGAGATCTCAAAGTCCTCCCCCTTGTTGCCGACCCGCTGGACCTGAGGGTTCTTGGCTCCGGCGGCCGCAACGACCGCTGACACCTGAGGGGCGGTTGCCGGGCGCACCAGCGTCGTGGTGATCCGGGTGCCTGAGGTGAAATCGATCCCGAGGTTCAAACCCCGGCCGCCGATCGCCAGCGCCCCGATCAACAAGATCACCCCCGACAGCGAGAAGAAATACCGCGACGCGCCCATGAAGTCATAGCGCCACACATGCTTCTTCCCGCCGGCACCCAACGCCGACGGCCGCGCGATCGTCCGCGAATCAGCCGTCGTCATCAGGATCGCCTGGGTCGCCAACACCGCCGTAAACAGCGACACGATCACGCCGATCCCCAGCGTGAACGCAAACCCCTGGACCTCGGCCGTCGCCAGCACGAACAGGATGAACGCCGTCATGATCGTGACCACGTTGGCGTCGATGATCGCCGTCAACCCCTTCTTATAACCGGTCGCGATCCCCGCCCGGATCGATCTCCCCGCGCGGATCTCCTCCTTGACGCGCTCAAAGATCACGATGTTCGCATCTGCCGCGACGCCGATCGTCAGGATCAGACCCGCCATTCCCGGCAACGTCAGCGTGACCGGGATCAACTTGATCAACGCGTAGAAGTACAGCGCGTAGACGGCCAGCCCCGCGACGGCGATCAGGCCCAGCACCCGGTAGTAGGCGATCAGGAACAGCGCCACCACCACCAACCCCACCAGACCCGCGATCAGACCCTGATGCAACGCCTGCTGACCCAGGGTCGCCGACACCCGGTTCTCAGAGATGAGGTTGAGCTGGATCGGCAGCGCGCCGAGGCGCAGCTCGGTGGCCAGGTCGCCCGCCGAGGTGCTGGTGAAGCCGCCGGTGATATCGGCCCCGCTGGAGCCGCCGCTCTCGACGATCCCGTCCGGGTACTGCTTGAAGTCGATGTTCGGGACGGTGACCAGTTGGTTGTCGAGCGCAACGGCGAAATGCTGGTTGTAGGTCCCGCCGATGCTGGCGTCCAGACCGCGGTGGGCGATCTGCGCGGTGACGCTCTGGAACGCGTTGGCGCCGGCCGGAGTGAAGCCGAACTGCACGTCGGGCGCGCCGGATTGGTCGGTGCCCTGAGTCGGATTGGTGATGTCGTTGCCCGTCAGCGCGACGTGGTCACGCAGCACGAAGAACTGGGCCGACGGGGAGGAGAACTTGACCTTGCTCGCCGCGGTCTGGTTGGCGGCCTGCAGCACCACCGTGCCCTGCGGCACGGAGAGGATCTGGCCCTCTGAGGCGGTCACGCCGGACGGAAGCTGCGCGGTCAGGTCGTTGACGATCGTCTGGTGTGACGCCGTCGCCGGCTCGTTGTCCGGTCCGGCGAGCAGACAGTGCTGGCCCTGGATCGGCGTCACGCCGTGGGCCTTGGCGGCGATCGAGCACGCGGCGCTGCCGGGGGCGCCGAACAGGTAGTACTGGGGCCCGACCCGGGACAGATGCTTGGATAACGGGGCCGGCGGCTGTTTGGCGGCGAGCTTGACGGCGTCGTACAGCGCCATGCTTCCCGCCCCCGGGAGGCCGGGACTGCCGGCCGCGCCGCCCTGGCTGATCTCCAGCGCCGTGGCGTCCTGGGTCGGCAACTGGCTGGCCACCGTCTGCCCGTTGGGGGTCAGGGCGTTGGCCTCCCAGTCATAGAAGTACAGCTGGGCAGTGGTCCCGACCTCCGCCTCGGCGCGGTTGATGTCTGACACGTTGGGCAGCGCGACCGAGATCTCGTTGCCGCCGGTGGTCTGGATCTGCGGCTGGGCGACGCCGAGCTGGTCCACGCGGGAGCGCATGATGTCCACGGCCCGGCTGAGCGAGTTCTGGGTGACGGCGCTCTGGGCGGTCCGCTTGGCCTGGTAGGTGAGCTGGACGCCGCCGCGGAGGTCGAGTCCGAGCACCGTCCGCTGGGTGGTGATGACGAACACGGAGGCGGCGATCAGCCCCGCGACGAGAAGCAGGACGAAGCCGTGACGCTGGCGGTCGGACATCAGCAGCCTGTGATGCTAGTGGTGATTGGTCGGCGTGAGCACGACCAGCACGCCGCCCTCATCGTCGTCATAGGCGGGAAAGATGTCGGCGACCGCCCGCGCTGGAAGGTCATGCTCGGCGTTGACCTCAACCGGCTTGCCCTGAACGCGGACCTCCCATTCCAACGCAGTCGCAACATGGTCGGTGCCGTCGTCGAAGCGCAGACCGAGCACGTCGTGGACCGACCGGCCGATCGCCTGCTCGGTCTTGAGCCCGGTCAGCTCGAACGCCCCGCGCCCGCAATCCACGACCCGGCCATCGGAGTCGCAGGCGAAGAACGCAGCGTTGGGCGCGGGGTAGTAGTCGTCGAGCAGCTCGAACAGGTAGGCGAACCCGCACTTCTCACAGCCGCGCGCCTCGCGCCGGAAACCGGCATTGCGATCGGTGCCCATCGACCGGTTGCCGCAGTGCGGGCAGATGAAATAGTGCTCACGACTCATGGGCGCCTGAGGATAGAGACCGCCGCTCGCGGCGGTCAGACCAAGCTCTGCTGCCCGGGCGGCTCGAGGCCCAGATGGCGGTAGGCACGGGCGGTCGCCGCCCGTCCGCGCGGGGTGCGCTCGATCAAGCCCCGCTGGAGCAGATAGGGCTCATAAACGTCCTCGATCGTGTCCTGCTCCTCGGCGACCGCCACCGACAGCGTCGACAGTCCGACCGGACCGCCGCCGAACTTCTCGCAGATCGCCCGCAGGATCTCGCGGTCCAGGCGGTCCAGGCCCTCGTCATCGACCTCGAGCTGGTCCAGGGCGTGGGCAGCGACCACGTCGGTGACGACGCCGCCGTGGCGGACCTCGGCGTAGTCGCGCACCCGGCGCAGCAGCCGGTTGGCCACCCGCGGGGTCCCCCGGCTGCGGCGGGCGATCGCGACCGCTCCGCCGTCCTCGATGTCGACGCCGAGCAGCCGGGCCGAGCGGGTGACGATCCGCGCCAGATCGTCGGGACCGTAGTGGTCAAGACGGTGCTGGATCCCGAAGCGGTCACGCAGCGGCGTCGTCAGCAGTCCCGTGCGGGTCGTCGCACCGATCAGCGTGAACGGCGGCAGCGGGAGCGTGACGATCCGCGCGCCGGCCCCCTGCCCGACGGTGATCGGGAGCACCCCGTCCTCCATCGCCGGGTAGAAGGTCTCCTCCAGTGCGCGGGGCAGCCGGTGGATCTCGTCGACGAAGAACACCGACCGCGGTTCCAGGGCGGTGAGGTAGGAGGCGACGTCGCCCTTGCGCTCGAGCGCCGGGCCGGCGGTCTGGTGAAACGGCACCCCGAGCTCGGCGGCGACGATCTGGGCCAGCGAGGTCTTGCCCAGCCCGGGCGGCCCGGCGAGCAGCACGTGGTCAAGCGCCTCACCACGGCTGGCGGCGGCCTCGATCGAGACCGCGAGCTGGTCCCGCACCCCCTCCTGTCCGACGAAGTCGCTCAGCCGGCGCGGGCGCAGCGAGCGCTCGACGTCGAGCTCGTCGCCCTCGTCGGGGAGCTCGGCGGGATCCTGAAGGCGTCCGACGCTCACCGGCGAGCACTCCGCAACGCATGCGCGATGAGGTCCTCGGTGGTCTCACCCGGAGCACCGTCGAGCAGCGCGTCGACCTCCGAAGGGGTGTAGCCGAGCCCGATCAGGGCCTCCCGAGCCAGCGTCGGCGGGTCGTCGCCGCGCGTGACTGTGATCGTCTCGGGGGGTAGCGCGGCGCCCACCTTCTCCCGCAGCTCGACGATGATCCGCTCGGCGGTGCGCTTGCCGACCCCAGGGGCGGCCTGCAGTCGGGTGACGTCACCGGCGGCGACGACACCGAGCAGCTCGCGCGGGGGAGCGCCCGAGAGGACGGCGAGGGCGACCTTGGGCCCGACCGACTGGACGCCGAGCAGCATCAGGAACAGGTCCCGCTCCTCCTCGGTGGCGAAACCGTAGAGAGCGAGCGCATCGTCGCGAACGACGAGATGGGTGTGGAGCATCACGGTGCGGCCGGCCGCGGGCACCTGCTTGAGCGTCTCGGCCGAGACCGCGAGCCGGTAGCCGACCCCGCCGCAATCGACGACGACGTGGTCCCCGCGGCGCACCGCCACGGTGCCGGAGATGAGCGCGATCATCCCTGGGCTCCCGCAACCGCCCGCGCCAGCGGGGCCCGATTGAGCTCGCAGATGGCCACCGCCAGCGCGTCGGTGGCGTGATCGGGCACCGAGAGCTCACCGAGTCCGAGCAGCCGGGCGACCATCCGGGCCACCTGGTCCTTATCGGCGCGGCCGTTGCCGCACACCGCGCCCTTGACCTGCTGCGGGGTGTAGGAGCGTGACGGCACCCCCCGCTGGCCGGCGGCGAGCAGCACGACACCGCGTGCCTGGCCGACGGCAAACGCCGACCGGGCGTTGGTTCCGAAGTACAGCTCCTCGACGGCCATCGCCTCCGGGCGGTGCTCGTCAAGCAGTTCTCCGATGCGCTCGTGGATGTCGGCGAGGCGTCGCTCGAGCGGCGTGCCGGCCCGGGTCTTGATGACCCCCTCGGTGATCGTCTGCAGCCGTGAGCCCACGCCGCGAACGACGCCGTAGCCGGTGTTAGCCGTGCCGGGATCGATTCCGAGGACGATCATGGGCACACATTCTCCGTGGCTGCGCGGACGCCTTCCGCCCCGGCACCCGGCGGCCTGACAGATCTCTCTCATCCGAGCCTCGCCAGCGCAACCTCAGCGCAGTTCTGCTGTTCTAGCCACTGTCACTCTCTTCATTGGTTCAACTTCGGTCACCGGGAGATCAGGCAGGGCGCTTGTCGTCCTGGCCGTGCTGGCGCTCGCCTGCGGGTGGGCGGCCACGGCCCACGCCGCCCGGCCCCGCAGCCCGACGCTGGCCCCCAACGACACGCTGATCGACGGGCCGTCGAGCGCGATCGTGTCGGTCAACGGACTGGCGATGGCCCGCGACGGCACCGGGGGCCTCGTCTATCTCAAGAGCATCGGCGGCACCGTCCACGTGTTCCTGTCGCGCCTGGTCAGCGGCGCCTACCAGGCCCCGGTACAGGTCGACGGGGGGCTGCTCGGGTCATCCTCACAGCCGGTCGTCGCCGCCGGTCAGGATGGGTTGCTGCTCGTCGCGTTCATCAACGGCGGCCAGCTCTACACGGTGCAGGCGGCGACCTCCGGAACCCCGCTGAGCGCTCCAGCGGTGCTCTATCCGGCCGCGCGCAACCCGTCGATCTCGATGTCGAACTTCGGCAAGGCCTACCTGGCGTTCACCGCCACCGACGGGGCGGGCGGCGGTGATGTGCGGGCCGGCTACTACTACGGCGGGCAGTGGGGGCTCGAGCCCACGCCGCTTGATGCCAACCCGGCCGCCGCCGCCGGCACCGGCACCGGTCGCCCCCAGGTCACCACCGCCGGGGACGGGGTGGGGATCGTCGCCTGGGGCGAGGGCGGCCACATCATCACCCGCAAGGTGACCAAGACCTCACCCAGCCCGGTCGCCGAGCAGGCCGACGTGCCGAACCTGAACGGCGCCGCCGAGGTCACCTCGACCGACCCCGTCATCGGCAGCGGTGGCGACTCCTCCTACGCCGCTGTCGCCTTCCAGGAGACGTTCTCCAGCGGCGGGGGGGCCCAGCAAACCCGCGTGCTCATCAATCGGCTGCACGGCTCCCAGTACGACGGCATCGAGCAGCCCGACGGGCTGGGCACCCCGGGGCCCGAGGGTTCAGATCAGGCCCAGACCGCCGTCACCGAGTACGGGGCGGGGTTCGTCACCGCCGAGCACAACCAGACCCACCAGCTGTTCGCCACCACGCTCGGGTCCAATGAGCGTTTCGGCCAGACGCTGCGCGTCGACAGCCTCCCCAACGGAGGCACTCCCGACGCGGTGCCCGCCACCGCCGGACTGGTCTCCAACTTCATCGTCTGGCAGCAGACGCCCGGTGTCGCCGGGCCGGCCGAGATCCGCCTGCGCTACGCGCCTGACGGCGCCGATTTGGGCCCCGAGGAGATCATCTCCTCCTCGGCTCAGGGCGCCACCAACGCCGACCTCGGGCTCGTCGCCGCCGGCGATGTGTCCGGGGACGCATCGGCGACATGGGTCCAGGGATCGGGAGCCGCCACCGAGATCTTCGCCGCCCAGCTGTTCCAGCCCCCGGGCGGATTTGTGCCGGCCCAGTCCTTCAGCTACGCCCGGACGGCCCGGCCGACGCTCGCCTGGTCAGGCGCCGCGGAGCTGTGGGGGTCCCCGCAGTACACCGTGCGGATCGACGGTGCCCCGCTGCCTCCAACCACCGGACTGTCGACCACACCGCCCGTGACGATCGCCAACGGCCGCCACGTCTACCAGGTCACCGCGGTCAACCTCGCCGGGCTGTCGAGCACATCCGCCTCGGCCACGGTGTTCGTCGACACCCTGGCGCCGCGCGTCCGGCTGAGGCTGAAGGGCAGCCAGGTCCCCAAGTCGACCCTGCACCTGCACGTCACCTACTTCGACCCGGCGCCCTCGGGCCAGACGCGCGCCGCGACCTCGGGCGTGGCCAAGGTGACCGTCAAGTGGGGCGACGGCTCCCCGACGACCCGTATCCGCCGCACCGACGCCGCCCACGCCTACACCCGCCGGCGCACGTTCACGATCGTCGTGACCGCCGTCGACCGGGCCGGCAACGTGACCGTCGTCAAGCACAAGGTGAGGATCAAGAAGCCCACGCCACCGCGCAAGCACCGTCGCAAGGCCGGTAAGACGGTGCGGCGGCGATGAACGCCGCCCTTCTGGTCAGCCCGGCGTCGGGCGCCCCGCTCCCCGGTCGCTCAGCGCCCGACGCAGCGCGGCGGCAACCGCGGATCGGTCAACTGCACGACGCGCCACGGCCCGACGACCGCCAGCAGGTGCTCATGGGTCAGACGGGGGTCGACCTTGGCCTTACCGCCGATCGCCGCCGCATGCGGCCCGATGAAGTCGACTCCCGGAGCCCGCATCGAGGTTCCGACCCGCTCCAGCGTGGCGCCGAGCTTCCAGGCCAGCGCGGTCTGCGCGGAGTGGTTGATCGCGGTGAAGCTGCTGTGGCACGGCAGGACGCCCTGGCGACCGCCGACCGCGGCGACCGCCCGGCTGAGGGTGTCGAGCAGGTACACCGCCTGGTTGGCCTGGGACTCATCGGCGCGGGCGACGTTGACCTGGGCGGTGCTGAAGGGGATGCAGATGGCGACCAGGACGAGCGCGGCAAGGGCCGTGAGCGGCTGTCGCAGCGCGCCGGCGCGTTCACCCGCGAGCCGTGCCAGCTGGGCGATCCCGGCCCCGCCGAGCACGCAGGTCAGCGCGGCGCCCGGCAGGAAGAAGCGCTCCAGCCCGGGGTACCCGTCGAGCGTCTCGCCAACGACGATCACCCACCACGCGACGACGAAGGCGCCGAGGAACAGCACCGCGCGGTTGCGGTCACGGAACCAGCCGATCACGACCGCCGCGATCGCGGCGATCAGCGCGGGCAGGACCTGATCCCGGATCCCGCGGGTCACGACCGAGCGCAGCACGTTGGAGCCGAGATGGCCGTTGTAGCTGGAGGCGTGGCTGGCGGCCAGGAACGGATGCCCGGTCGTGATCCAGGGCGGCACGAACCATCCGATCGGCTGGATCGCCAGTCCGGCGAGCAGCAGCAGGCGCATCCACGGGGTTCGGAAGGACGGCTCGCGCCAGCCCAGCCAGATCGCGTAGACGCCGAGGAACGGCCAGAACTCCGGGCGGATGAGCCCAGCGGCGGCGCACAGCAGGTAGGCCTGCAGATGGCGGCCCTCGATGAACCGGTCGGCCGCCCACACGGTGAGGCCGATCAGCATCGACTCCGACGTCCCGTGCAGGAAGTAGTAGTACCAGGCCTGATCCAGGCGGCCGGTGAGCACGATTCCGATCGCCGCCAGCAGCCCGGCGAGGGCTCCAAGCCAGCCGCCGCCGGCGAGCCGGTTGGCGAGCCGCCACGCGCCCCACAACCCGAGCAGACCACCGATCCGCGAGGTGATCACCCACAGGGTCGGGGCTGCGCTGCCGAACAGACCCCAGATCGTGGTGAAGATGACCGGCAGCGGCTTCCACGAGGGGCCGCCGTTGACGATGAAGCTGAGATGGGGGTCAAAGACCTCATGCCCCCACACGACCCACGACCACGGGTCATAGCTGGGCACCGTCGGCAGCAGCGCCGCCGACAGCACACCGAGCACGACGCACACGACAATCGCGACCGCCGCCGGCGAGCGCTGTGTACGCAGGAGGAAACGCCGTGACGCTCCGTCAGACTCCCCAGAGCCGGCGGAGCCGGTTGTGGACGGCCGCTCCCGCGGCGAATCGACGGCTGACATCGGCGGACGAGTGTAGCGACGGGCGTGGCCGCCGCGGTGCGGTCGTGCTCGCGGTCATACTCGCGCTCGCCCTCGGGATCCTGATCGGTCCGGGCAGCGCACCGGCACTCGCGCAGGCGGGGCCCGCCTACACCCCCACTCCACCGACCTACGGTGCGCTGTATCGCAACGGGCCCGATGACCGCTGGCTGCTGGGTGGCGCGTGGCTGTACCGCGCCGACCCGACGGTCGCCGGAATCCCGGGCGGCTGGTGGCGTGACGTCGCCTCGACCGACGGCTGGTCCCCGGTCAGCGTCCCCAACTCCTACAACGCCGGCGACCTGTCGACGGCGAGCATGAACGGATCGGTCGGCTGGTACCGACGGGACTTCACGATTCCCAAGGGGGCGTTCGCCTCCTATGTGCCCAGCCGGTTCCGCAGCTGGATCGTCCGCTTCGAATCGGTCAACTACTACGCGACGGTGTGGCTCAACGGCCGCCGGATCGGCACTCATGAGGGGGCATTCCTCCCATTCGAGTTCCCGCTCAAGGGGGTCCGCAGCGGTGTCAACCGGCTGATCGTCCGCGTCGACGACCGTCGCAACGCCGCCTCGCTGCCACCGGGCCCCAGTGGCGGCTGGTGGAACTTCGGCGGGATCAACCAGGAGGTCTACCTGCGCGCGGTTCAGCGGGCCGACATGGCCCCGGTGATCCGCCCCATCCTCCCCTGCCCCACCTGCGCGGCGACGATCCAGGAGCAGGTCCCGATCCACAACACCACCGGCGCAGCCCAGACCGTGGTGTTGCGCGGCTCCTACGGCAGTGCCCACCTCAACTTCGGTGGTGTGACGATCCCCGCCGGGGCCACCTGGGTCGCCCAGGCGACGGCCCGGATCGCGCGCCCGCACCTCTGGGCGCCCGGGGACCCGCACCTGTACCGCGCCGGGCTTACGCTCTCCGACGCCGATGGCCGCAAGCTGCAGGGCTACACGAGCTACAGCGGGATCCGCAGCATCACCTCCGGGCCGGGGGGCCAGCTGCTGCTCAACGGCCGGGTGCTCAACCTCCGCGGCTTCAGCATCCACGAGCAGAACCAGACCACCGGCGAAGCACTCACTGCCGGGCAGTTGGCGGCGTTCGTCGGCTGGGTGCGTGAGCTCGGCGGCGGAATCATCCGTGCCCACTATCCGCTCAACCCCCAGATCGAGGAGCTGGCCGACCGTGACGGGATCCTGCTGTGGTCCGAGGTGCCGGTCTACCAGAGCAGCCCGACCTACTACGGCCAGAGGAGCTGGCTCAACAAGGCCCACGCAATCCTGCGCCAGAACATCCTCACCAACGAGAACCACCCGTCGATCCTGCTGTGGAGCATCGGCAACGAGCTGACCACGCCGCCGACCGACGCCGAGGCGCGCTACATCTCCGGCGCCACCCAGATCGCCCACCAGCTCGACCCCACCCGCCCGATCGGCATGGCGCTCGCCGACTGGCCCGGCGTCGCCTGCCAGGCCGCCTACGCGCCGCTTGACGTGATCGGCTTCAACGACTACTTCGGCTGGTTCGATGCCGGCGGCGGGTCGACCGACGACCCCGACGAGCTCAGCCCGTTCCTGGACGGCCTCCACGCCTGTTATCCGAACAAGTCGCTGATGATCAGCGAGTTCGGCTTCGAGGGCAATCGCTCCGGGCCGATCGACGAGCGCGGCACCTACCAGTACCAGTCCGCGGCCGCGTCATTCCATCTCGGCGTGTTCGCCTCCAAGCCCTACATCTCCGCGGCGATGTGGTTCGCGCTGCAGACCTTCGCGGCGCACCCGGGTTGGGGCGGCGGCGATCCGTTCCCGGACCCGCCCTACGTGCAGAAGGGCGAGATCGACCTCTCCGGCAACCCGGTGCAGCCGCTGTTCTCGACGATCCAGTCGATCTACACCTCCACCCAGCAGATCGGGCCGCCACCGACGGGCTCCCGGCGCCACGCTCGGGCGCGGGCGTGGTAGGCCTGCGCTGAGCGCGCCGCGGCCGCGCAGGGCGGCAGCGGGGGCGCACGGGGAACGACAGCAATCGAGGAGGGTCAGGGCCTTACCGGCTCGGCTGCAAACGTCCGCCCTCAGCGGTCGCAGCCGGACCGTTGGACGTTGACGGCCCCCCTCGCCGCAAACGTCCGCCCTCGGTAGCGCCAGCCGGCCCGATGGACGTTGACGGCGTCCCACGCCGCAAACGTTCACGCCCGCCGCCAGAACCGGCGCGGGCTGACGTTTGCAGGGACGGGGGCGGCGCGGGCGGAGTGGGTTACGCGCTCGGCGGTGCTCGGCGGCGCTCGGGGGCGCTACGCAGACCGCGGGCTGAACTTGCAGCGCAGCAGCGTGCCGATGACGCGGAACCCGTCGGCGGCGGTGAGCTTCTTGCCCTCGTCGGTGGCGCGGGCGCGGTAGTGCACCGGCACCTCGAAGATGCGCTCCCGGCGCTGGACGAGCCGAGCGGTGATCTCCGGCTCGATCGAGAAGCCGGCCGCCGTCAGCGGCAGGCTCTGGAACAGATCGGTCCGGATCATCTTGTGACAGGTCATGATGTCGTGCAGGTACACGTTGAACAAGACGTTGCACGCGAGCGTGACGCCCTTGTTGCCGAGCACGAACAGGAATGAGTGACTGGTGTACCCGTCGAAGGCGCGGACTCCGAAGCAGGCATTGGAGCGGCCGTCGATGAGCGGTGGCATCAGCAGCGCCAGGTCGGCCGGGTCATATTCGAGGTCGGCGTCAAAGATGCAGGAGTAGTCCCCGCGGGCCTCACGCAGCGCCGTCTGGATCGCTGCCCCCTTGCCCTGGTTGTGCTCGTGCTCGAACAGCCGCACGCGCTCGTCCCAGCTGCCGTTGCGCAGGATCTCACGGGTACCGTCGGTCGAACCGTCGTCGACGATGATCAGCTCAAACGCCGTCGGCAGCTCGGTGGCGAGCACCTCGGCGATCGCCCGCTCGACGCGTTCGAGCTCGTTGTAGACCGGCATCAGGATGGAAAGCATGTGTACGTGAACGTGATCGGGTCGGCTGGGGCGGGCACCGCTGGTAGGTGTTCCGCGAGGAGGCGTGATCGTAGCGAACGTCGCCGTCATCAGAGAGGATGGGTGGGTGGACTTCGGTGAACTTGGATTGCTGGACGGCTTGGAGGGTGAGCAGCGTGCGCAGCGCGAGCGTCTGCTCACTCGGCTGGCCGACGACGGCTTCTCAGAGCAGGAGCTGACGGCCGCAGTCAAAGAGGACCGGCTGGCGCTGCTCCCGGTCGAGCGGGTGCTCGGCGGCCAGTACACCGCCGAGGAAATTGAGGAGCGCTCGGGCGTCCCCGCGGACCTGGTGATCCGTGTCCGCGGGATGCTCGGGCTCCCGGACAGCGGCCCCACCGACCGCGTGTTCGCCGAGGAGGACATCGACACCGCCAAGGCGATCAAGCTGTTCATGGACGCCGGGTTCGGTGAGGAGCCGATTGGCGAGATCAGCCGAGTGCTCGGCGAGGGCATGGCCCGGCTGGCGGCGACGATCACCGCAGCGTTCACCGATACGTTCCTGACGGCCGGCGACGGCGAGGACGAGGTGGCGTTGCGGTTCGCCGAGTTGGCTGAACAGATGGCGCCGGCGACCAAGCCGATCCTCGTCTCGGGCTTTCAGGCTCACCTGCGAGACAGCGTCGCCCGCGGAATGCTCGGGCGCGCCGAGCTGCAGAGCGGCGACGCGGCCGGCGCCCAGGAGATGGCGGTGTGCTTCGCCGACCTCGTCGGCTTCACCCGGCTCGGCGGCCAGGTCGATGTCCGGGAGCTCGGCACCGTCGTCGGGCGCCTGTCGACGCTCGCCGCCGCCCACGCCCGCCCGCCGGTGCGGCTGATCAAGACGATCGGCGACGCGGCGCTGCTCGTTTCCCGGGAGCCCGAGCCGCTGGTGGAGATGGCGCTGGAGCTCGTCGCCGCCTTCGAGGCCGAGGACGAGCTCCCCAGCCTGCGGGCCGGCATCGCGCTGGGCCCGGCGCTGTTCCGAGCCGGCGACTACTACGGCAACTCGGTCAACCTGGCCAGCCGGGTGACCGGAGTGGCGCGGCCGGGCAGCGTGCTGTGCACTCGAGAGGTCCGCGATGCCACCCGGGAGGCCTTCCACTGGTCCGCAGCGGGCCGTCACCGCCTCAAGGGCGTGTCGGGTCCGACGCCGCTCTACCGTGCCCGGTCAGAGGACGGGGAGCCTCAGCAGCAGTAGCCCAGCCCGTGTGGCCGGGAGCGGCGTCGGCCGCCCCCGGGCCAGAGGATTCGCCGCGGCTACTGAACCCCGTGCAGGTCGATCACGAACACGAGCGCCGAGTTGGCCGGGATGCCCTTCTGAGCGACCGACTTGTA
>JBAWFG010000257.1:0-5870 GCA_049591655.1 Solirubrobacteraceae bacterium | reverse complement strand
ACCTGGCCGCCGCCAAGAGCCGCGATCCCGCGGCCCAGGGGGTCGGATCCCTGGAGATCCTCGCCGCGTGGCCGGGCGTCCAGGCGCTGCTCGCCCACCGGGTGGCCCACGCGCTCTACGGGGCCGGAGTGCCGGTGCTGCCGCGGCTGATCGCGACGATCGCCCGGGCGGTGACCGGGATCGAGATCCACCCCGCCGTGCGGGTCGGTGACGGCTTGTTCATCGACCATGGCATGGGCGTCGTCATCGGTGAGACCGCCGAGATCGGCGCCGACGTCACGATGTACCAGGGCGTGACGCTGGGGGGCACCGGGTTCGCCACCGGCAAGCGCCACCCGACGGTGCAAGACAACGTGACGATCGGCTCCGGCGCCAAGCTGCTCGGGCCGATCACAGTCGGCCACGGGGCCAAGATCGGCGCCAACAGCGTCGTCATCCACGATGTGCCGCCCAACAGCACCGTGGTCGGAAACCCCGGCCACCCGGTGCGGGTCGAGGGCCGGCGGCCCGAGGGCCCCGACACCGACTGGATCCACCTACCCGACCCGGTGGCCGACGCCATCCGCGGCCTGTCCAGCCGGATCACCGAGCTCGAGGTCGCCGCCGAGGAGGCCGCCCAGGGGGAAGAGGGCCCCCCGGCCGACGTCCGCCCGCTGCGCCGGACGGGAACCTCTGGCCAACCCGACGGGCGCTCCAACCCGTCGGTCGGACCGAGCCCCGCCGGCGGGTAGCTCGAGCGCTTGGTGGTCGCGTTTGGCCGCCGGTCTCCGTCAGCCCTAGCTGCCGCCACAGCAACTGCGGCTGGGGAAGGGGTCGAGCGGCGCCGACCGCTCCCCCTCGTGGGGGGCGACCCACAGCCGGGGGCATCCTGACCGGGTTACGGCAAGGATCCTGCTGAGGAGACCATGCTGTGTCACACCGGCGTGTCGGAGGTTTCGGGGCCCAGGTGCGCCGTCAAACCTCCGAGCGGCCCCTCGGAGACCCCTGGCGGCTCGCGGGGATGCGACTGCGTTGGCGATTTCAGTCATATAGGAACTGAAATCGCCAAACCACTGCTCGGCGGGGGGTCAGTCCTCGGCGCGGTCCTGCGGCGGGGCGGTGTGTAGCGGTGGCAGTGAGGAGCTCGCCGGGCCGAGGTCGGCGCCGGACATGTTGCGGCGCGCGCGCACGAGATACAGCGGCCGGCCCTTGACCTCGTCATAGATGCGGCCCACGTATTCGCCGATGATCCCGATCGCGATCAGTTCGATGCCGCCGAGCAGCAGCACGACGATCGTCAGGGCGCTGAAGCCCGGCAGGTAAGAGCCGAGGATCCGCAGCACCACCACGACGGGGATGGCGATGAACGCCAACGTCGAGATCAGGAAGCCGAGCAGCGTCGCCAGCTGCAGTGGCCGGTGCGAGAACGACGAGATCGCATCCAGCGAGAAGCGCAGCATCTTGGGGATCGTGTACTTGGTCTCGCCGGCAAAGCGCGGATCACGGTGGTAGGGGACGGCGGCCTGCGTGTAGCCGACCCACACCGTCATCCCGCGCAGGAAGCGGTTGCGCTCTCGCATCGCCAGCAGCGCGTCGAGCGGGCGGCGGTCGAGCAGGCGGAAGTCCCCGGAGTTGTGCTGCAGCTCGACCTGGGCGAGCTTGTCGAACAGGGCGTAGAACCACCGCGCCGTCGACAGCTTGAACCGCGACTCGCCCTCGCGCTGCTCACGGACCGCGTAGACCACGTCACAGCCGGCGCGCCAGTGATCGAGCATCGTCGGGATCAGCTCCGGCGGATCCTGCAGGTCGGCGTCGAGCATGACCACCGCATCGCCGCTGGCATGGTCAAGGCCGGCGGTCAGCGCGGTCTGGTGACCGAAGTTGCGCGACAGGTACACAACGCGGACCCGGGGATCGGCGCTGGCCAGCGACTCGAGCTTCATCGGCGAGCCGTCTGTCGACCCATCGTCGACGAGCACCAGCTCGAACGGCAGCCCCTTGAGGGCCGAGCAGACCCGCGCGTAGAACTCGTCGATCAGCGCGTCCTCGTTGTAGACCGGCGCGACGACGCTGATCAACGCCAGCTCGCGAGGCTCGCCGTCAAACACTCTGGGAGCGACGCTCATCGGCTCATCCTAAGGGCTGACCGGCCGTCAGGCCTACAGCAGGCCGCTCCCATGGGGGATATAGCCGAGCATCTGGATGAACTGGACGACCGCGGTGAGCACGAGCATCACCCGGGTCAGGCGCCGGTCGTGAGCGAGCGCGGCGAGTGGCAGCAGCCACGCCACATACCACGGCAGCAGTGAGCTGGAGGCGAGCAGCATCGCCACCATCGCCCAGGCGGCGCCGTCGATCCAATCCATCTGGCCCTTCCAGACACGCCACAGCAGGCGCCCGGTGATGCCCAGGAACCCCGCGGCCATGATGTAGCCGGCGATGTGTCCCGCGGTCACGCCAAGGCCGGCGCCGATGAACCCGGGCAGGCTCTGCCAACCGCCCTCGGCCTGGCTGTGCTGGACGGTGCTGAGCATGTCGAAGGACCCCGTCCCGAACACGATCAGGCTGAAGGTCCCGATCAGCGCGATTCCCAGAGCGGTGCCGAGGAGGAGGTCACGCCGCGGCCGGCCGCGATTGGGTCCGCCGGCGACCAGCGCGAACGGCAGCACCAGGCCGCCGGTGAGCTTGAGCCCGGCGGCGAGCACCGAGAGGCTGGCGCCCTGGCGATCCCGGGAGGCGAGCACCGCGTAGATCCCGCCGGTCATCGCCAGCAGCATCAGCAGGTCGTTATGACCCCCGCCCACCGCATAGATGACGAGCAGCGGGTTGAGACCGACCAGCGCGGCGGCGCGCACCGGATTGCCGCCGCGCAGCCGGGCGCAGTGCCAGACGACCGCGACGAGCGCGATGCTGGCCAGCGCCGCGATCGACTTGTACGCGAACACGCTGGCGGCGATCGACAGCGGAACGAGCAGATAGCTGAAGACGGTGAACACCGGACCGTAGGCGGTCGGGATGTAGGACCACTTGGACCCGATGTAGGGGAACACGCCGTCGAGTGAGATCGCGTACGGGCCATGGGTGTAGGGATTGGTGCCATACAGGGCGCCCATGCGCGCGTAGGACTGGTAGCTGAAGATGTCGGTGGAGACCAGGGGTGGGGCGAGCAGCACGAACGCGTGCAACGCCGCGATCCCCATCAGGACCGTGCGTGTCGACAGCTCGCCGGCGAACCGCACGACGAACGCGTAGGAGATGAACACCAGGGTCAGCACCGCGATCGCGCCGCCGCCGTGCAGGTCAAGTCCGATGCCGTTGAACACGCCGGCCAGCGCGGGGGGCACGGGCCGAATCGTCTCGGGCAGCAGCGCGGTGGTGTGGGCGGCCGCGACTGCGACAAGCGAACCGCTGGCGACCAGCGCAGCCAGGGCGTACCGGGCGCGGCGAGAACTTGTGCGGACGTCGCCGACTCCGAGGGCAGCGCTGGGGATCTCGTACCCGGTGCCCTGCGGCACGGCGCTGAAGGATCGGCTGGAACTCATCTGTCCTTCAGGATGCCCGGTGGGCAGTCAGCTAAGAGTATGGGCAACATTGAGATCGCGTTAATTACCGCGTTTGGGAGGGTCGCGTCTCGCCGGCGCGGTCCAGCGATGCCGCCGCGCTGCGCTTCATGACCGGGACGAGCAGCATCGCTTCCAGGGCGATCCGGCTCGACATCTTGGAACTACCCACAGCACGATCCCGGAACACGATCGGGATCTCCTTGACGGTGAAGCCGGCCAGCACGGCTCGGTAGGTGACCTCGATCTGGAAAACGTAGCCCTCGGCGCGGACGCTCGGCAGGTCGATCGCCTCCAGCACCTCGCGGCGAATGCACTTGAACCCACCGGTGAGGTCCTGCACGTCGACGCCGAGGATTCTGCGGGCATACAGGCCGCCGCCGCGGCTGATCAGCCGGCGCAGCAGTCCCCAGTCGCGGACTCCGCCGCCGGGGACATAGCGCGAGCCCAGGACGAGGTCGGCGTGCTCGGCGGCCGCCAGCAGGTCGGGCAGGTAGGCCGGGTTGTGTGAGAAATCGGCGTCCATCTCGATCACCAGCTGCGCGCCGCCCTCCAGCGCTCGCGCAAAGCCGGCCAGGTAGGCGTGGCCGAGACCGGCCTTGCCCGGTCGGTGCAGCACGTCGACCCAGTCCAGGCGCTCGGCGAGCCGGTCGGCGATCGCGCCCGTCCCGTCGGGGGAGTTGTCGTCGACGATCAGGACGCGATGGTCAGCCGGCGCGGCCACGGCCAGCTGCTCGCCGGCGGCGAGCACGATCTTCTCGAGGTTCTCGGCCTCGTTGTAGGTGGGGATGACCAGCCAGACGGTGCTCATGCGCCACGCAGCCTAATCGGCGCGGCGGAGCACCGGGTGCCGACTAGGCCGCCAGCGCTCCGGCGTCAACGCCGGACGTAGGCGACACGATTCCAGCTCGGCTCGGGCGCGAGCTCGATCGGCTCGCCGCCGCGGTCGGGCTGCACGTACTGAAAGCTGTGCGAGTCGGAGTCAAAGGCCACGTCGAGTTCGCCCTCCTTGACGCGCTGGTCGAGCCAGGCGCCGCGGAAGATGAGCCGGCGCAGCCAGTGCACGAGCGAGCGTTCCGACGGGCCCACGAGCTCGGCCCAACACTCGTTGACGTGCTCGCCGAGCGCCGAGGCGGGATCGGAGACCTCGCCGTTGACGACGAGGTTGATGAGATCCTCGGCCTCGTCCTCCTCGACGCAGCCGGGCAGAAACCCGAGCTTGCGCGCGGCCTGCTCACAGCGCTCACGAAAGTCACGCTCGTTGAACGTGAAGCGCAGTTCTCCGTACTCGAGGACGAAGTCGTCACCCGATGAATAGTTGCCGCGGCGGTACATCGCGTCGGCATCATATGGCCGAATCCTGCTCGTTTAGGAGCCTGAAATCGAAGTTGCAGAACCGGGGGGTGACGGGGGTGGGACTGGAGGCTCTTTACCTATATGGAGCCCCACGCACCGGCGATCCTCATCGTAGAGGACCACCTCATCACACGTCGTTTCCTGGCCGACAATCTCGCCGCCGACGGCTATGAGCCGGTCGAGGCGGAGACCGCCGCCGACGGCCTGCGGCTGATCACGACACTCGCGCCCGACCTGGCGATCATCGACCTCGGCCTGCCTGACCGCGACGGCCTGGACCTGGTCAGCGAGGTCCGCAAGGGCGCTCGCATCCCCGACCGGCCCGGGGTCGATCTGCCGGTGCTCATCCTCAGCGGCCGCTGCGGCGAGCTTGACCGGGTGCGCGGCTTTGAGCGCGGCTGTGACGACTTCATGGCCAAGCCGTTTTCCTATCCGGAGCTGCGCGCCCGGGTCGGCGCCCTGCTGCGCCGCGGCCAGGGGCGGCCCCGCCTTGGGCCGGTGCGGGTCGGGGTGCTGGAGATCGACCCGGTGGCCCAGGAGGTGCGCGTCGACGGCCACCCGGTGGCGCTCTCACGCAAGGAGTTCGCGTTGCTGCAGGTGCTGGCGATCGAGCCCAACCGCGTGTTCACGCGCGAGGAGCTGCTCCACGACGTGTGGGGCTTTCAGTCCCGCGGTCAGACTCGGACGCTTGACTCCCACGCCTCGCGGCTGCGGCGCAAGCTCACCGCCCACGGTCACCGGTTCATTCTCAACGTGTGGGGCGTCGGCTACCGCCTCACCGACGCCCCGGCGCCATGGTGAGTGCAGCGCTCACGCTCGGCGGGTGGATCGTCGCCGGGGTGGCGGGGTCGGTGGCGCTCGGCGTCCGCCACAGCCTGTGCGAGCGCCGCGAGGCGGTGGCCCGGGCCTGTCACGAGTTGCGTGGGCCGCTGACCGCGGCCCGGCTGGGGCTGCACCCGCTGCCCGGGGGCGCGA
>JBAWFG010000256.1:0-10713 GCA_049591655.1 Solirubrobacteraceae bacterium | reverse complement strand
CGTACTTCATCGAGGAGTCGATCGACTGCGTCTATCACCTCGCCTCGCCGGCGTCGCCGATCGACTACCTGCGCCTGCCGCTGCACACGCTCAAGGTCGGCTCCTATGGGACCCATCACACGCTTGGCCTGGCCAAGAAGCACCGGGCGCGGTTCCTCACCGCCTCCACCAGCGAGGTCTACGGTGACCCGCAGGTCCACCCCCAGCCCGAGACCTACTGGGGCCACGTCAACCCGATCGGGCCGCGCGGGGTCTAT
Organism: Solirubrobacteraceae bacterium; assembly: GCA_049591655.1. GTDB lineage: Bacteria > Actinomycetota > Thermoleophilia > Solirubrobacterales > Solirubrobacteraceae > Palsa-465. The sequence continues at coordinate 10,456 of JBAWFG010000256.1, read as the reverse complement.
GACGAGGCCAAGCGCTATGCCGAGGCGCTGACGATGGCCTATCACCGCCAGCAGGGCGTCGACACCGCGATCATCCGCATCTTCAACACCTATGGGGCGCGGATGCGTCCGCATGACGGTCGCGCGATCCCGACCTTCCTGCGCCAGGCGCTGCAGGACCGGCCGATCACCGTGTTCGGCGACGGCTCCCAGACGCGGTCGTTCACGTATGTCGACGACCTCATCCGCGGGATGATCGCCCTCTCGGAATCCGGCTACCACAACCCCGTCAACATCGGCAACCCCAACGAGTTCACGTTGCTCGAGCTCGCCGAGGCAGTCATCGAGGTCACCGGATCGAAGTCCCAGATCGTGTATGAGGCGCTCCCGACCGACGACCCACAGGTCCGCCAACCCGACATCACGCTCGCGCGCCAGGTACTGGACTGGGAGCCCGAGGTCGAACTGCGCCAGGGTCTGGAGCGCACCATCCAGCAGTCCGGGGCCGAAAGCCTGATCGGCGAACCGCGCTGAGATCCCGCCCGCCGCGGGCGGCGGGCGTAGGCCACTGGTGATTGCAGCCCCGCTGTCGCCCGTGGGGGGACTTCCCACGTAACTTCGGGGACGAGATACCGTTACGACGAGCGGGGAGCCAGGTCACGTCCCCTGCAAACCGTGACAATCGATCACAAAGACGCAATTCGCAGACGGTCCAGCGGCTCCCAGGGGAGGCTCGTGGGGTCGCCCCTGCCGGACCGCGACGTCCGCCGCAGACACCCTCCGTTCGTGGTGTTCCTGCTGCGCAAGGAGACGCTGCGCCGGATCATGCGGGTGCTGTCGCTGCTGGTGCTCGACTTCGTCGGAGTCACCGCCGCGATCGTGACCGCGCTGGCGCTCAAACTGGCGTTGCGCGGCGATTTCTCGATCAGCGGCGCCTGGGCCAACACCCGGGCATCGCTCGCCTTCGCCTACCTGCTGACGGTGCTGATGTTCGCTCGGGTGGACCTGTACGCCGACCGCCCGCGGCGCCCCGGGTTCCAACGGGTCGCCGGCGCGCTGTTTCAGGTGACGGTGATCGCCCTGGTCTTCGCGCTGGCCACCGGCAACCACTTCAACAGCTACTACATCTTCTACGGCGGCCTGTTCTTCGCGACCGCGTACATCTGCGCGCTGCGCGAGCTCTACACCCGGGCGACGGGCTGGCTGCTCGCCCAGGCCGGCTACCGCCGCCGTGCGCTGCTGGTCGGCTCGGGCCACCACATCGAAGAGGTGGCCCATGCACTCGGCGGGCGCGCGCGGACGCAGGTCGAGCTCGTCGGCTACATCTCGCTCACTCCGCGACCCCAGAACGGGCTGCGGTCACTCGGGCGCCTGGATCAACTCACCGATGTGCTCGCCGCCGAGCGCGTCGACGAGGTGATCATCGCCGACCCGGACTTCCCCCAGGAGAGCGCGCTCGATCTCGTCGACCGATGTCATCAGCGCGGTGTCACCGTCCACGTCGCGCCCTCGACGATGGAGATCCTGATCGACCGCGCGGTGTTCATGCCCGGCGAGTCGGTCCCGCTGTTCACGCTGCGCCCGCCGGTCTTCGAGGGCGTTCAGTTCGCGGTCAAGCGCAGCTTCGACCTGCTGCTCTCGACGATCGGCCTGGTGATCATCTCGCCGGCACTGCTGGCGATCGCCCTCGCGGTCAAACTCAGCTCGCCGGGCCCGGTCATCTTCCGCAGCCGCCGCCCGGGCATGGCCGGCCGTCCGTTTCACTGCTTCAAGTTCCGCACCATGCGCGAGCACGCCGAGCAGATCCAGGCCGACCTCGAGCCGCTCAACGAGAGCTCGGGCGCCCTGTTCAAGATGCGTGACGATCCACGCCTGACCCGGGTCGGCCGGCTGCTGCGGCGCTTCTCGCTCGACGAGCTACCCCAGCTCGTCAACGTCGTGCGCGGCGAGATGTCGCTTGTCGGGCCGCGACCGCTGCCGATGCGCGACTTCGAACGCCTTGACGAGTGGCACAAGAAGCGCTATCTCGTGCTGCCCGGGATCACTGGGCTGTGGCAGGTATCCGGACGCTCGGAGCTCGACTTCGACGATCTCGTTCGGCTCGACTTCCTCTACCTGGAGCGCTGGTCGATCCTGCTCGACCTGTCGATCCTGCTCAAGACGATCCCCGCGGTCCTCACGCGCCGCGGCGCATACTGACCGACCCGGCTGACCCGGCCTCCGCCCACCACCCACCCTCCCACCCGCCGCCCCCGGCGTGTAGGCTCTCGGCCGCCCCATGCCCCCCACCGATCGCCCCGTTATCAGCTTTGCCGCCGAGCCGCCCCAGGAGGCGCTCCCCTACGGCCGCTGGTCAGACACCCTGCGAGAGCACTTCCTCACCGCCTGCCGTGAGATCGACTCCGAGGGTGAGGACCTCGGTGAGGCCGGTGACGTCGCCTGGTTCCCGGACCGCTCCTACGCGGGGCGCACCTACGTTCCGGCGGTGGCCCGGACGACGACCGGGTTCGAGCTCTTCGGCTTCGTCTCGTTCATCGAGGGGTCAGGCGGCCCGAGCGCATTCGAGACCCGGGCCGACTTCACCGCCGAGACCGCCGAGACCAATCCTGACTGGAAGCTGGACCTCAACGACGACGTCATCGGCCGGTGGCGAGGCGAGGCCGGCAACGTCGCCGACATGACGCTCGTCTGGGGGGTGCCGATGATCGCCGGCGGGGCGATCGTCACCGCCGAACTGGCCGGGCTCGCCGTCGATCAGTGCGCGGTCGTCGAGGAACGGTTCACGCTCGTGGCCCCCGACAACTACCGCCAGGACTTCCTGGAGGTGCGGCTGTGGGACACGCGGGGGCACGAACTCGCCTCCGAGTCCCTGTACGTCGATGATGATGACGACGAGGACGAGGACCAGGACGAGTCAGACGAAGGCGACGCCTAGGCCGGACGCGGTGCGGACCTACTCCGCGGCGGGTGCCGCGGCGATGTCCTGCCGGCGCCGGCGACCCGCGGCCAGCGCGACCGGGAGCCGGCTGTCGATCTCCTCATCGGTGAGCGGGAAATGGCACGCGGCCGTGGTGCCGCCTGCCTTGGGTTCCAGCACCGGGTCCTCCTCTGAGCAGATCGCCTGCGCCTTCGGGCACCGGGTGTGGAAGCGGCAGGCGCTCGGCGGGTTGGCCGGACTGGGCACATCGCCCGTCAGCAGTTCCCGCTGCCGCTTACCGCCGGTCGGGTCGGGCACCGGCACCGCCGACAGCAGCGCCCCGGTATATGGATGGCGCGGCGAGGTGTACAGGATGTCGGACTCGGCGATCTCGACGACCCGGCCCAGGTACATGACCGCCACGCGGTCACACATGTGGCGCACCACCGACAGGTCGTGGGCGATGAAGATCAGCGTCAGGCCCATCTCGCGCTGCAACTCGCGCAGCAGGTTGAGCACCTGCGCCTGGATCGACACGTCCAGCGCCGATACCGGCTCGTCGGCGACAAGCAGCTTGGGCTCCAGCGCGATCGCCCGGGCAACGCCGATGCGCTGGCGCTGCCCACCGGAGAATTCGTGCGGATACCGGTTGTAGTGCTCGGGGTTGAGCCCGACCCGGTCCATCAACCCCTGGACCTTGCGCTTGCGTTCGCCCTTGCCGCCGTACAGGCCGTGAATCACGAACGGGTCGGCGATGATCGAGCCAACCGTCTTGCGTGGGTTCAGCGATGAGTACGGATCCTGGAAGACCATCTGCATCGAGCGATGCAGTGCCTTGAGCTCATCCCCCTTCTGACCCGCGACATCCTTGCCGTCAAAGATGATCGATCCGCTCGTCGGATCCATCAACCGGCACAGCAGCCGCGCCGTGGTGCTCTTGCCGCAGCCGGTCTCACCGACGATCCCGAGCGTCTCGCCCTGCTTGACGTCGAACGACACTCCGTCGACCGCTTTGACTGCGCCGACCTGACGTTGCAGGATCAGGCCCTTCTTGATCGGAAAATGCTTGACGAGATCCCGGACCTCGATCAGGTTGCTCATGAGCTGGCCTCCCGGGCGGGCGATGGATCGGATGTGGCCTCGCCGTCGGGCTCCGGATCGGCCGGCGCGGAGTCGGGAGGGGCCGCCGCCGCGGCGGCGCCGGACTCCGGGGCCACAAGTGCGGGTTGCGCGGACGTGGCGGCGAGCCGCTCCAGCGACTCTCGGTCACGACCGTCGCGGATGCCGTCCCAGATCTTGTGCCGCACCGGCTCCTCGAGCAGGCAGGCGACCATGTGGCCGGGCCGGGCCACGGTCGGGCTCAGCTGCGGATCGATCCGCTTGTGGCTGTCCTGGACATAGGGACAGCGCGGATGGAAGTAGCACCCGCTGGGACGATTGATCAGGCTCGGGGGGCGACCGGACACCGGCACGAGCTCCTCGCTGCGCGGGTTGTCCAGGCGCGGGATCGACTTGAGCAGGCCCCAGGTGTACGGGTGCTGGGGCTCGTTGAAGATCTCCTGCGTCGTCCCGCGCTCGACGATCCGCCCGGCGTACATGACGGCGATCTGGTCGGCGATCTCAGCGACGACGCCGAGATCGTGGGTGATGATGATGATCGCGGTGCCCAGACGTTCCTGCAGATCTCCCAGCAGCGCCAGGATCTGAGCCTGGACTGTCACATCGAGCGCCGTGGTCGGCTCGTCGGCGATCAGCAGCTTGGGGTCATTGGCCAACGCCATCGCGATCATTGCCCGCTGGCGCATGCCGCCGGAGAACTCATGCGGGTACTGGTCGACGCGCCGCTTGGGATCCGGGATCCCGACCAGCTCGAGCAGCTCGGCCGCGCGGGCGCGGGCCGCCGAGCGGGAGATGGACCGATGGGCCTGCATCGCCTCCACCAGCTGTGCCCCGACCTTGTAGAAGGGGTGCATCGCCGACAGCGGGTCCTGGAAGATCATCGCGATGTCGTTGCCGCGGATCCGCCGGAGCTTGTCGTCGGGCATCGCCACGATGTCCTCGCCCCCGAACATGATCTTGCCCTCGATCTTGGCGCGGCGGGTCCGAGTGAGCCCGAGCGTCGTCAGCGAGGAGACGGTCTTGCCCGAGCCCGACTCTCCGACGATCCCCAGCGTCTCACCGGCGTTCAGCGTGTAGGAGAGGCCGTCGACGGCATGAACGACCCCGTCGTCGGTCGAGAATGAGACCCGGAGATCCTCGACGGAGAGCAGTGGGTCGCTCATGAGTAGCGAACCCGTGGGTCGAGATAGGCATACGCGATGTCGACCAAGATGTTGGCGATCACGATGAACAGCGCTGCCAGAATGACCGTGCCCTGCACGATCGGGAAGTCCGAATGGTTGATGGCCTCGTAGTTGAGCCGTCCGATGCCCGGGATGTCGAACACCGTCTCGGTGATCACCGCCCCCCCGAGCAACGCGCCGACATCGAGGCCGAAGATCGTCAGAATCGGCGTGATGGCCGAGCGGACGCCGTGATGCCAGATGACGCGTCGCTCTGTCAGGCCCTTGGCCCGGGCGGTACGGATGTAGTCCTCGCCCATCGTCTCGATCAGCGACCCGCGCAGCACGCGGGAGTAGATCGCCGCCGAGGTGGCGGCAAGCACGAACCACGGCAGTAGTAGTGATGTGAACCACTGGACCGGGTCGGTGGTCAGCCCAACGTAAGAGTTGGCGCCCGGGAAAACGTGGAACTGGCCGATGTCGTTGGCGAACAGGAACAGGACGATCAGCCCCAGCCAGAACGTCGGCATGGAGACGAACACCAGCGCGACGGACATCGACCCACGGTCGAGCAGCGATCCCCGCCGGATGGCAGACGCGATCCCGACCGGGATGCCCATCAGGAGCCAGATGATCGCGGCGCCGACCGTCAGCGAGAGCGTGGCGGGCAGGCGGTTGAGGATCTGCCCCAGCACCGGGGCCCCGGTGTAGAAGCTGTAGCCGAAGTTGAAGTGCAACACGATGTTCTTCATGTACACGTAGAACTGCGTGTAGATCGGCTTGTCCAGGCCCAGTTCGTGCCGGATGTAGGCGATCGTCTGCGGCGTGGAGTTGCGCCCGGCGCGCAGGACGGCGGGGTCCCCGGCGGGCAGCAGGTTGAAGAGGAGGAACGTCAGCGCGCTCACCAGGACGATGAGGACGATTCCCCAGAGGACGCGACGAATGATGTAAGTGGCCATGTGAGGGTGGGTCGGGGGCTCAGCCACGGACGACCCGGAGCCCGCCGCGAGCGCGGCGGGCTCCGGGACTGATGTCCGAGACTACTTCAGGGACGTGAAGGCGAAGTCCCAGAGTCCTTCGTTCCACAGCATGTTGACGCCGGCGACGTTCTTGCTCTCGATGTCTGCCTCGTTGTCGAAGTCCTCGGGGACCGCGACGGCATCCTCGACGAGCATCTTGTCGACGTTCGCCCACGCCTGAGCGCGAGCGGCCGGGTCGGTGACCAGGGCCGCCTTCTCCATGGCGGCGTTGATCTTCGGATCGTTCTGCTGACTCCAGTTGGAGTTGTTGGTCGGCACGATCGCCGGGCCGTAGAACGTCGGGTACAGGACGCTCAGCGGGTCCGCGAAGTCACGGATCCAGCCCGCCGTCGGGCACGCATCGATCTCCTGCTTGGGCACGCCGCAGTACTTGGAGTACATCGTCGACTGGTCGACGAGGCTGATGTGCGCATGCAGGCCGAGCGCGGAGGCGGCGCTGGAGACGATCTGGGCGATCGCCGCACTATTGCCGCCGCTGCCGAGCACGATCTGTGTCGTGGCGCTGCCGGTGTACTTGCCGCTGGGGTAGCCGGCGGCCTTCATCTCCTGCTTGGCGACCGCGAGGTTGCCGGTCGTGCTGGCGTTCCACGGGGTGTTGGGACCCGGATAACCGCCAGCCTGGTTGAAGCCGTCGACGCCGGGATACAGGAAGTGCGTCCCCGGCTCGGCGACGAGCGTTCCGCCGCGGGCCTTGACGATCGCCGCACGGTCCAACGCGGCGTACATGGCGCGGCGGATGTTGACGTTCTTGAACACGCCGGCGTGGGTATCGAGCGTCAGGTAATGCATACCCGATCCCGGAGTGAACGTGATCTGCGACGGGTACTGCGTGTAGGCCTGCTTGACGATCGTGTTGGTGACGGTGTCCAGCTGGACCGAGTTGGTGCCCTTGAGCACCTGCTGGCCGATGACCGTCGAATCGCCGCCGACGTTGACATTGATCCGGTCCAGGTAGGCCGGGCGCCAATCGAGCTTGGCGTTCCAGTTCGGGTTGCGGATCAGCGTCGTGGACTTGCCGGGCTGGTAGCCGATGCCCTGGATCTTGCCGGTCTTGTCGGCCTGGACCATGTACGGACCGACGGCGAGCAGGTACTGCGTGCCATACGTCGTCGGCGCGTGCTTGTCCAGCGGCGCCACGAACGAGGCAGGCAGCGGCGAGCTGAGCGGGAGGCTCAGTGCGTCGATGACCGCCGCGGCGCCCGGCTTCATCAGCTTGATGACGATCGTCGTGCTGTTCGGGGTCGTGATGCCGGGCAGCGGGCCGCCCTTGTACTTGGGGTTGGTGGACCCGACGATCGGGGCCGGCGACCCGGCACCGAAGTAGGCGGGCCAGTAGGCATTGCCGACGTTCGGGTTGCCGCCGCGCTCCAACGCGAACGCGACGTCCTGTGCGGTGACCGCGCGGTTGACCGGCGGGCTGTAATGGACCCCGGTACGGATGTGGATCGTGATCGTCTTGCCGCCGTCAGTGATGCCGCCGTTGGCGGTCGTCGGGATGGCGGTGGCGAGGTCGGGCCGTACCGTGGTTGCCGAGTTCGGCGGATATGCGAACAGCGGCCGGTCGGTCGCCTGCACGATCCCGTAGTCGAGCGCGTAATAGGCCTCGCCCGGATCCAGGTGCTCGAAGTCACCGTTGGACAGGACGGTCAGCGTGCCGCCCTTCTTCTTGCCGTAGAGCGTCTGATTGGCCGGGTTTTCACCTGCCTTCAGCGGCAGGGCTCCAGGCGTGCTGCTGCTCGATGAGCTCGATCCTCCCCCGGACGAGCTGTTCGAGCTGCTGCTGCTTGAGCTGCCGCACGCGGCAACCCCAAGCGCCAGCACACCCGTGGTCGCCAGGGCGACCAGGTTGCGACTACCCCTCATAGGGTGTTCCTCCTGTTGTGTTGGTGCGCGATGTGCGCGGAATCTGCGCGGCCCAATGGACACTCATCGAGAGTCCCCGCGCGGGTTCAAGGCATCGAGTAGACCATCGCCCATGAGATTGAAGGCGAGCACCGTGAGCACGAGCGCCGCACCCGGGAAGACCATGTACCACCAGGCGGCGGGTGGAGTCAGGTACTGCGAGGCGTCAGAGATCATCTGACCCCAGCTGGCGGTCGGCGGTCGGATCCCGACGCCGAGATAGGACAGGGCGGCCTCGAGCAGGATATTGGTCGGGATCAGCAGGCTCGCGTAGACGATCAGCGGCGCCATCAGGTTGGGCAGGATCTCCCGGAACAGGATCCGGCGGTTGGAGGCGCCGAGCGAGCGGGCCGCCTCGACGAACTCCTTCTCACGCAACGACAGCACCTGTCCGCGCGCGATGCGCGCGATGTAGGTGAAGCTGGAGATCGTGATGATGAACAACACGGTTCCGATGCCCGGCTGGATGAGACCGCCGGCACATCCGCGCACACCGCAGGCGGCGCCGAGGCCGAGGCCGAGCACGAGGACGGGGAACGCGAGGAAGACCTCGACGAGGCGGGAGACCGCCGTGTCGACCCAGCCGCGGTAGAACCCGGCGAGCAGGCCGATCACGGTACCGACCACCGTCGCCAGCGCGGTGCCGATGATGCCGACCTCCAGCGAGATCCGCGCGCCGTAGATGACCCGAGCGAGAACGTCGCGGCCGACGCCGTCGACGCCGAACGGGTGAGTGCTCGTCGGGCCGAGCGGGCTGCCGAAGGCGTCGGTGGCGTTCGGATCCTGGACGTTGGGTCCCGGGAGGCCGAGCGCCTTGATCACCAGCGGCGCAAAGATCGCCACCAGGATCAGGAGGAGAATGAAGATCGCAGAGCCCATCGCGACCCGATCGGAACGGAACCGGCGCCAGAACAGCTGCCGGGGGGAGCGCGCTGCGATCTCGCCGGGAACGAGTACTACGGCGTCTGAGTCGGCGTCTGACTCGAGCAGTTCTGCGGTGCCGATGCTCATGAGTTAGCGGCCGACCTCGTGTCGCGCCAGCACGTCCTCCATAGCGAATGATCGAAGCACATGGTGGTTGCGGTGTCACTCAACATTAATGCCAGCTCAACGAACGTTAGGGCAGGGTGCGGCGGATACCCTCACAGCGGCCGGCCCTCGTAGCTCAATGGACAGAGCACGCGCCTCCTAAGCGCGGGATGCAGGTTCGATTCCTGCCGGGGGCATAGCCGACGCTGGGTCCGGGTCCGGGGATTGTACGGCCGCGCGTCCGTGAATGAGTCGCCGTCGCCGACCGACCGCGCGGGGCGACCACTAGGGCCGGTCCGGACGATCGGGGTAGACCTCGTCGATCGTCGTCAGAGCCACGTAGGGCACTCCCGACGCCTCCTGGATCGCCTCCGCCCCACCGGCCAGCCGGTCGCAGATCGCCAACACTCCGCAGACCTCGTGACCCTCGGCGCGGACCGCCTCGAGCGCCCGGATCGTCGAGCCCCCCGTCGTGACGACGTCCTCGACGAGCATGCAGCGGTCAGAGGCCTGGAGCTCCGGCCCCTCGATCCGCCGGGCCAGGCCATGGGTCTTGGCGTCCTTGCGAACGAAGAACGCCTTGACGTCGGCCCCGCCGGCGAGCGCCGCGCAGGCGATCGGATCAGCGCCCATCGTCATGCCACCGACGGCCGTTGCCGACCACGCCCGGGCTTGGTCGGCGACGAGCTCACCCAGGGCGGCAAAGCCGGCCGGCAGCAGGATCGCGCGCTTGGCGTCGACCAGGTACTGGGCGGTGGCGCCGCTGGTCAGGACGACCTCTCCGATGACCAGCGCATGAGTCTTCAGCTCAGCCAGCAACTGCTGACGGGCGTCGATCGTCCCAGCCTCCATCGCTAGAGATAGACGTCGACGCGGTCGCCGTAGGTGAGCCAGTCATAGACCGAGATCGCGTCGATGATCGGCAGCCGCATACACCCGTGGCTGGCTGGATAGTCCGGTGCCGGATTGAAGCCGTGGATGGCGTAGCCGCCGGAGAAGAAGCTCGAGTAGTACATCCCGTCGGGGAGGTAGCCCGGGTCCCGTAGATAGACGCGGAAGCGGCCGAGGATCGTCGGCGTCGAGGGCTTACCGGAGCTGATCGGGTAGATCCGATACACGTGGGACCCGTAGATCTCGGCCAGCAGCTGCGTGCCGAGATCGCCCTCGATGTGCTTGCCGTCGCCGGGGTAGCGCACGTGGAACGTTCCGCGGCCGTCGAGCAGCGCGGAGATCGTCCCCGGGTCGGCGGCCTGGGACACGCCGGCTCGGAGCAGGCGGTGGTAGGCGTCCAGCGCCAGGCCGGTCTG
>JBAWFG010000255.1:0-1889 GCA_049591655.1 Solirubrobacteraceae bacterium | reverse complement strand
GCTGGGGAACGGGTCGAGTGGCGCTGACCGCTTCCCGGCGCCGGTGGCGACCCACAGCCACCCGCGTCCAAGGCCGGGTCACGGCACGAGTCCTGCTGAGGACATCACCCCGACCTCGCCGCACGATCACAGCCCGGGCGGGATCGGAGGTTCCGCTGTCCATGAGCGTCAAACTCCGAGCCACTCGGGGAGACTGTGGGCGTGACTCGAATTCCCACCGATCGGGCGGCCACCCAGCCGGCGGCGTTGGCGGCGGCCCGGGCGCGGCTTGACCGCCTGACCCTCTACCCGCGCCCGGTGGCGACCCGCCGCGTGCGGATCGTGTGCACCGGCTGGCTGTTTCACCTGCCGTGGTTCCGGCGCTTTGACGGCTACACGATGTGGAACCTGATCCTGCTGCGCTCGCCGGCGCTGGTGAGCGACGGCGATCTCGTCTGTCACGAGCTCTGCCACGTCTGGCAGATGCAGCATCACCCGGTCCGGATGCCGCTTTCCTATCTGCGCCTCGGCTATGCCGAGAACCCCTATGAGATCGAGGCCCGCCACGCGGCGGCGGCAACGGCCGCGACCGCCCCGACGAGCCCACGGGCGGCGTCAGTCGACGAGGATCTCGGCGCCCCGATGGGGGACGAGCACGAGCATGCTGCGCCGGGCCCGATCGGGCGCCGGGTGGACGGGCCGGATGCGCCGGCTGGCGGCAGCGCGTAGGACCTCCCGCAGCTCCATCTCGGCAAACGGGGCGCCGGCGCAGCGGCGCACACCGCCGCCGTAGGGGATCCAGGTCATCGCGTCCGGCTGGGGCCCGTCGAGCCACCGCTCGGGCCGGAACGCGGCGGCGTCGCCCCACAGGTCGGGTCGGCGCATCGCCAGCCACAGGCAGGCCGCCACCTGCACCCCGGCGGGGATCGTGCGCCCCCCGACCCGGGCCGGCTCCCGCAGCAGCCGCGGGGCGATCGTCAGCGCCGGGCGGGCCCGGAGCACCTCCTTGACCGTCGCATCGAGGTAGGCGGAGTCGCCGTCGCGCAGGCGGTCCTGGACGTGCGGATGGTGGGCCAGCAGCTCAAACGCCCACGCCAGCGAGGCCGCGGAGCTGTCGTGGCCGCCGACGAGCAGCGCGACGAGCTGGTCACGCAGGTGGCGGTCGGTGGGCGGGTTGCCGTCGGCGTCACGCTGGGCGAGCAGCAGCGACAGCACGCTGTCCTCGTCCGGGTCGGCGCGGTGGCGAGCCAGCAGCTCCAACAGCAGCGCGTCAAAGCGCTCCACCGACACCCGGAAGCGTCCCCACGGGCTGCGCGGGCCGAGGTCCCGCGGGATGAGGATCATCGACAGGATCCGCGGCAGTGACCGCACGCCGGCCAGCGTGCTCTCGATGTGCTCGCGCAGCGCGGCGACCTCGGCGTCGCTGCGGGCGCCGAAGATCACCCGCAGGATGATCTCCAGGGCCAGCAGCCGCGTTCGCTCAAGCGCGTTGACCGGGCCGCGCCATCCAGCCAGTTCCTGGTCGGCAAGCTCGGCGACCATCGGGCGAAACGCGCGCATCCGCTCGCCGTGAAACGGGGTTTGCAGCAGCCGCCGCTCACGTAGGTGCTCCTCCCCGTCGAGCAGCAGGATCGAATGCGCCCCCGCAAACGGGCGCAGGAACTCCCAGCTCTGCCCGGCCGGCGCAATCGCCGGGTCCAGACGGAACACGTCACGGACCGCGTCGGGCGAGGAGACCAGCACCATCGGCTCCGGCGTCCAGTAGGTGCGGATCGTCGCCGGATCCCCGAAGCGCCGGTGCACCTGGGCCAGGAATGCGCCCGGACGCGTCATCCAGGCGATCGTCTGCCAGACGGCGGGGGCGCGCGGGCCGGGCGGCAGATCCACGCCGGCGATCCTACGCCTCGCGG
>JBAWFG010000254.1:0-10173 GCA_049591655.1 Solirubrobacteraceae bacterium | reverse complement strand
AGCTCGGCCTCGAGCCCGGGATGCCCGACTACGAGGAGCACATGGAGAAGGTGCTGCCGTCGATCGAGGAGCGGATCGAAGGGCTACGCGAGCAGGTGATGGAGGCCGGTGGCATGTACATCATCGGCACCGAGCGCCACGAGTCGCGCCGGATCGACAATCAGCTGCGCGGCCGGGCCGGCCGTCAGGGCGATCCCGGTGAGTCGCGCTTCTTCCTGTCCGCGCAGGATGACCTCGTGCGGCTGTTCGCCGGCGAGCGGATCTACAAGATCCTCGATCGCCTCGGCTCGACCGATGAGGAGGGCAACGAGGAGCCGATCGAGGCCGGCATGCTCTCCAAGCAGATCGAGAAGGCCCAGCGCAAGGTCGAGGAGCAGCATTTCCTCATGCGCAAGCACACGCTCGAGTACGACGACGTCCTCAATCAGCAGCGCGAGGTCGTCTACAAGTACCGCGACGAGGTGCTGGAAGGGCGCGACATGAGTGACGCCGCCCGGGAGGAGATCGTTTCCCTCATCGACCGCCTCGTGGACGAGTACACCGCCGGGGATTTCGTTGAGGACTGGGATATCGAAGGTCTGATGCGGCGCGTCGAGGAGATCTTCATCCCGTCGATCGAGCTCCCGGTCGCCGACCCCGCGCACCTGGACCGCGAGGAGCTCACCACCCGCCTCCAGGAGGAGGCGCTGGCCCAGTACGAGCGGCGTGAGGAGGAGCTCGGCGAGGAGCTGCTGCGCAACATCGAGCGCTACCTGCTCCTGGAGATCATCGATCAGCGCTGGCAGGAACACCTCTATGACATGGACTACCTGCGGGAGGGCATCCACCTCCGCGGGTTCGCCCAGATCGAGCCCCTCGTCGCCTACAAGAATGAGGCATTCGAGCTGTTCCGAGAGCTGATGAACAGCGTGTGGGCGGACTTCGCCCGGCTCATCTACCACGTCGAGGTCACGATCCACGACGAGAACGGACAGCCGGTCGGGCCGCCGCCCCCGCGCAGCCGCCCGAGCGCCTCGTCAAGCTCGGCGACCGGTGGGGGACGCGTCAGCTACTCCGGTGGTGGCCCCCAGCCGAGTGCGGTGGCGATGGCCGCCGCGGCCAGCGGCGGCGTTCCCGAGGGCTACGCCGATCCGGACGAGCCCGCCGCGGCTCCAGTCCAGCAGCGCCGCGTCGATGACGCCGACCAGATCGGCCGCAACGACCCGTGCTGGTGCGGGAGCGGCAAGAAGTACAAGAAGTGCCACGGGCAATAGCCCGCCGGGCCCTCTGAGCCCCCGGGTTTGGCGTCCCGCGCCAAGGGAACTGTTATCCCCATGGCCAAGAAACTTGAGCTGCGGGGTCATACCGACCCCGCCTTCGATGAGATCCTGACTCCCAACGCGCTCCAGTTCGTGTCCGAGCTGGAGGACGAGTTCGGAGCGCGTCGGCGCGAGCTGCTCCAAGCGCGCGTCGAGCGACGCCGGCGCCTGGCGGAGGGGGAGATGCTGGACTTCCTGTCCGAGACCGCCTCGGTGCGTGAGGGCGACTGGACCGTCGCCCCGGTGCCCGAGCCGCTGGAGCAGCGCTGGGTTGAGATCACCGGGCCGACCGACGCCAAGCTCGTGCTCAACGCGCTCAACTCCGGGGCCGACGGGTTCATGGCTGACTTCGAGGACGCCAACACGCCGACGTGGGCGAACATGATCATCGGTCAGCGCAACCTCCGGGATGCCATCACCGGCACGCTCACCTACGACGGCTCCGACGGGCGCCATTACGAGCTGTCGGATGACCCGGCGACGCTGCTGGTGCGCCCCCGCGGATGGCACCTGCCCGAGCGCCACCTGGCGCTCGGAGACGAGCCGATGTCGGGGTCCCTGTTCGACTTCGGCATGTACTTCTTCCACAGCGGGCCCCGCCTGCTCGCCCAGGACATGGCGCCGTACTTCTACCTGCCCAAGATGGAGTCCCATCTGGAGGCGCGGTTGTGGAACGACGTGTTCTGTTACGCGCAGGACCGGGTCGGCATGGACCGCGGCACGATCAAGGCGACGGTGCTCATCGAGACGCTGCCTGCGGCCTTTGAGATGGACGAGATCCTCTATGAGCTGCGTGATCATTCAGCGGGTCTCAACGCGGGCCGCTGGGACTACATCTTCTCGGCGATCAAGTGCTTCCCCGACCGCCCGGAGATGGTGCTGCCCGACCGCGGCGCCGTGACCATGACGGTGCCGTTCATGCGGTCCTATGCCGAGCTGCTGGCGGCCACCTGCCATCGCCGGGGGGCCCACGCCATGGGCGGTATGGCGGCCCTGATCCCGTCCCGCAAGGATGAGGAGGCCAACGCCAAGGCGCTCGACGGCGTTCGCGCCGACAAGGAGCGCGAGGTCGGCCAGGGCTACGACGGGACCTGGGTGGCCCATCCCGATCTCGTCGGGACCGCGCGCGAGGTATTCGAGCAGGGCCTGAACGGCGCGCCCAATCAGCTCAGCACGCGGCCCGAGGTGTCGGTCAGCGCGGCCGACCTGCTCGCGCTCGACGCCACGCCGGGTGAGATCACCGAGGCCGGTCTGCGCACCGACGTCAACGTCGGCTTCCAATACGTCTCCTTCTGGCTGGGCGGGCATGGGGCCGCGGCGATCAACTCGCTCATGGAGGACGCCGCCACCGCCGAGATCTCCCGGTCCCAGATCTGGCAGTGGGTGCACCATGGCGCCCGGCTGGACAACGGCCAGACCGTCACCCCCGACCTCGTGCGCCAGATCCTCGATGAGGAGATGGCCAAGATCCACGACGAGGTCGGCGACGAGACCTGGGAGGCCGGCCGGCCGGACGACACCCGGGCCATCTTTGAGCGGGTCGCGCTGACCGAGCCGCTTGAGGAGTTCCTCACCCTCCCGGCCTACTCCTACATCGACTGACCCCACGCCTCCGAGGCGCCCCGAGGCGCCCCCAGGCGGGCCCGAGGCGCCCCCAGGCGGGCCCGGGGTGCCGCCGGGACGCCGCTGAGCGGGCGTTGTGTCACTGAGT
Organism: Solirubrobacteraceae bacterium; assembly: GCA_049591655.1. GTDB lineage: Bacteria > Actinomycetota > Thermoleophilia > Solirubrobacterales > Solirubrobacteraceae > Palsa-465. Next base: position 7,164 of record JBAWFG010000254.1, on the reverse strand, counting down.
TGCCGTATAGGCAACTCAGACGACACACCGCTTCAGAAAGAACAGAGCGAGCGGCCGCCACGGCGGCCGCCCACCCCAGAGACGGCTAGGGCACCATCCAGCTCAGGGCGCCGGTGGACTGCAGCAGGACGAGGATCGCCATCAGCAGCACGAGCAGCACGCTCCACCCGACGACGCGCCGGAAGATGTCGCCCTCGCGCCCGTGGAGCCCGACCGCGGCGGCGCCGATCGCCAGGTTCTGCGGCGACACCATCTTCGCCAGCACTCCGCCGGAGCTGTTGGCGGCTGCCAGCAGCGTGGGGGACAGCCCCGACTGCTTGGCCGCCGTGACCTGCAGCGCGCCGAACAGCGAGTTGGTGGAGGTGTCCGAACCGGTCACCGCCGTCCCGAACCAGCCGATCAGCGGCGACAGGAACGCGAAGAACCCGCCGGCGCCCGCCGCCCACATGCCGAGCGTGACCGTCTGGCCGGAGAAGTTCATCACGTAGGCGATGCCGAGGACCGTGCAGACCGTCACCAGCGCCCACTTGACCTGGTTGAGCGTCTGCAGGTAGACCCGCAGCGCCCGCGCGGGACTGACCCGGAGCACGATGGCGGTGAGGATCCCCGAGACGAGCAGCCCGGTTCCGGCGGCCGTGAACCAGTTGACCTTGAAGATCTCGGACTTCGGGGCCTCTCCCTTGGAGTTGAGGATGTGCAGGCCCGGCCAGCTGAACTCCGAGGTCGACTTGTCCAGCGTGTGCACGACGCTGTGGAGGCTGATGAAGCCGAGGACCAGGATGATGATGATGTAGGGCACGAACGCCATGAACAGCGCGCCGCCCGACGGCCGGTTGCGCTTCTGCACCTGGCGCTCGAACTCGGGTGCGCTCGTCGCGCCGCCGGCGATCGCGGGCCGCACCGCACCGTGCGACGACAGTCCCGCCGGGGCGGTGGGCTGCCACACCTGCAGCAGCGCGAGCAGCGCGGCGGCTGAGCCGAGCGAGGCGATGATGTCGGTCAGCTCGGTGGAGACGTAGTTGGAGACCGCGAACTGGAGGATCGCGAACACCAGGCCGGCGACAAGGCCCGCCGGCCATGCCTCCCGCAGTCCCCGGCGACCGTCGACCATGAAGATGAGCACGAACGGGACGAGCAGCGCGAGGAACGGCGTCTGGCGCCCGACCATCTGGGACAGATGGTGGACCGGAAGGCCGGTGACCTGGGCGAGCGTCGTGATCGGCACAGCGATCGCGCCGAACGCCACCGGGGCGGTATCGGCGACGAGCGCCACCGCGACGGCGCGCAGCGGGCTGATGCCGAGTCCGACGAGCATCACTCCGCAGATCGCGACCGGGGTGCCGAAGCCGGCAAGCGCCTCCAGCAAAGCACCGAAGCAGAATGCGATCACGACGACCTGGACGCGCTGGTCATCGGAGACGCCAGCGAACGCCTGGCGCAGCACCGTGAAGCGCCCCGTCTCCTCGGTCATGTTGAACACCCAGAGGGCGTTGATGACGATCCACATGATCGGCCAGAAGCCGAACGCGGCCCCCTCCAGCGCTGAATCGGCCGCCTGGCCGAACGGCATGCCGTAGACGGCGACCGCGACGATGATCGCCACCGCCAGCGTGATCAGCGACGCCCACTGGGCCTTGAGCCGGAGCACCCCGATCAGAACAAACAGGACAACCAGCGGGATGATGGCGAAGATCGACGTCAGCCCCAATGAATGAGACACAGGGTCGAGCACCTGTTTGTACATAGGTCCTCCCTCGTTTTGTGACGAACATCCCTCTCAAAAGAGGTTCGTACCCGACCCGGCACGCGCTTAAGCCTGTGGCGCCCCGGTTGCTAGCCTCATGCCCTGCATGGCCACCGCCCCCACAGAGCCGCTATCCCAGCGTCTCGCGGCAATCCGCGAGCAGCTCAAGCTGCTAGCGGACTATCTTTGACCCCGCTCAACTCGCGGAGCGAGCGGGCTCGCTCGAAGATGAGATGGGTGCGGCCGGGTTCTGGGATAACCAGGACCGCGCGGCCAAGGTAAGCGCCGAGCACGCGCGCGCCACCCGCAAACTCGACGTGTTCCGCCAGCTCGAGGCTGATGTCGAGGACCTTGAGCCGCTGGCTGAGCTTGCCGCGGAGGATCCGGAGATCGCCGCCGAGCTCGAGGATCAGATCACCTCGGTGACCGAGCGTCTTGCCGCCCTGGAGGAGGAGCGCCTGTTCTCCGGCACCTACGACGCCGGTGACGCGCTGGTGACCGTCAACGCTGGTGCCGGCGGGACCGACGCCCAGGACTGGGCCGAGATGGTCCTGCGGATGGAGATGCGTTGGGCCGAGAAGCGCGGTTTTGGAGTCGAACTGCTCGAGGCCTCACCGGGGGAGGAGGCGGGGATCAAGTCCGCCACCTTCCGTGTACGCGGTGAGAATGCCTACGGGCTCTACGGCTCTGAGAAGGGCGTGCACCGGCTGGTGCGCCTGTCGCCGTTCGATTCCGCCAACCGCCGCCAGACGAGCTTTGCCGGCGTCGAGGTCTCTCCGGTGGTCGAGGAGACCGCCGAGGTGCAGATCGACGACGACGACCTGCAGATCGATACCTACCGGGCCAGCGGCGCCGGCGGCCAGCACGTCAACAAGACCGACTCGGCGGTGCGGATCACCCATAAGCCGAGCGGAATCGTCGTGCAGTGCCAGAACGAACGCTCCCAGTCATCCAACAAGGCCGAGGCGATGGCGATGCTGCGCTCCAAGCTCGTCGAGGCCGAGGAGCGCAAGCGCCGTGAGGAGATCGCCAAGGAGAAGGGGGAGGCCCAGGATGTCAACTTCGGATCCCAGATCCGCTCCTACGTGCTGCACCCCTACACGATGGTCAAGGACCACCGCACCGACCACGAGATGGGCGACGCCAACCGGGTGCTCGACGGCGACCTCGACGGTTTCATCCGCAGTTACCTGCTAAAAGCCGCCAAATGAACGACACACGAGACGACGGCGAGCTCAGCCAGGAGCGTGACGGTGCGCTGGTGAGCGAGCCCCGCCAACCCGGGGATACCCGCCGGCCCCGGCGCGAACTGCCGACCGCGCCCTACCTGGAGGCGATCGTCTCCTACGGCTTCCGCGGCTCGGTCCGCTTCCACGTCCCCGGCCACAAGGGCGGACCCGGCGCGGACCCCGGACTGCGCTCGGCGATCGGCGAGCGGGCACTCGCGCTCGACATCTGCCAGGACATCGAGGGGATCGACACCGGCCCCACGCCGACGCCCTACCAGCGTGCCGAGGAGCTCGCCGCCGCCGCCTACGGCGCCGGGCAGACCTGGTTTCTCACCAACGGCGCCACCCAGGGCAACCACGCCCTGTGCCTGACGCTGGCCAAGCCCGGCCAGCACGTCCTGGTGCAGCGCAACTCGCACGCCAGCGTCGTCGACGGTCTGGTGCTCAGCGGCGGGATGGCAAGCTTCGTCGCCCCCGAGTACGACGACGAGCGAGGGATGGCCCACGGCGTCACGCCGGACGCGCTCGACGCGGCGCTCACCCGTTCCCCGGACATCACCGCGGCGTTCATCGTCTCACCGACCTACTACGGGATGGCCGCCGACATTCGCGGCTGTGCCGAGGTGGCGCACGCTCACGGTGTCGCCCTCGTCGTGGACTGTGCCTGGGGCTCGCATTTCGGCTTTCACCCGCAACTGCCGGAATCTCCGTTGCGCTGCGGGGCCGACGCCGTGCTCGCTTCGACCCACAAGATCGTCGGCAGCATGACGCAGTCGGCGATGCTCCACGTCGCCGCCGGGGGACTGATCGATCCCGAGCAGGTGGCCCGCTGCATCCGGCTGGTGCGCTCCACCAGCCCCAACTCGCTGCTGCTCGCCTCACTCGACAGTGCGCGGCGCCAGCTCGCCGCCCACGGCGAGGCGCTGCTTGACCGGACGATTGCCGCCTCGGCGCGCGCCCGGGAGGCGATCGAGCAGATTCCCGGCTGTGCGGTCGTCGGTGAGGGCATGGTCGGCCAGCCCGGAATCGCCGGTTGGGATCCCCTCCGGATCGTCATCGACGTGCGCGGGACCGGCTCGACCGGATACGAGCTGGCGGCCGAACTGCGGGCGGCCTACGACATCTACGTCGAGCTCGCCACCCATGCGACGCTCGTGCTCGTGCTCGGGCTCGGACAGCCCGTCGAGCCGCTCGAGCGCTTCGCCCACGATTTCGCCGAGACCGTGCGGGCCCTGTCACGTCCCGGTGAGGGGCCGGCGATCTCGGCACCGGCGATCTCGCTTGAGCACCAGACCGTGGTGCCGATCCGCGAGGCGTTCCTGGGCGACGGGGAGACGGTTCCCGTCGACGCCGCCATCGGCCGGATCTCCTGTGAATCGATCGCCGGCTATCCGCCGGGGGTGCCGACGCTGCTGCCCGGAGAGCGGGTCACAGCGGAGGTCGTCGCCTACCTGCGGGCGCTGACGTCAGCCGGCGCGCGCCTGCACGGGGCCGCTGACCCGAGCTTCGCGACGATCCGGGTGCTCGCCGGCGCGGGCTCACACGACGCGGCCTCACTCGACGCGGCCCGTCCGACCGAGTCGGCCCAGACCGTCTGAGACGGTCGTCCGGCCGTGCGGTGTGGACGGAGGAGTGTGGCCGAACGAGTGTGGCCGGACGGAAAGCCGATGTGCGTGCGGATATCGTCCAGCAGCCGCGTCAAACCTCCGAGCGTCACCGGCCGCGATCGCCACCGGACTCCGCCAGCCGTGCGTGCCTCCGACGACAACGGCAGCTGAGGAAGAGGTCGAGTGGCGCTCGGCGCTTCCCGGCGCCGGTGGCGACCCGCAGCCGGCTGCAAACGTCAACTCCGGACGGCTGCAGGGGGCCTGTGGATGTTTTGCGGCCTGGGGGCCCGCGAACGTCGCGGGCCGAGCCCAGGCCGCGATGGCCCGGGCCCGGCCCGGAAGCTCACTTGACGATGATCGTCCCGTGCATGAACGGGTGGACCAGGCACACGAAGTGGTATGTGCCCGGCTGGGTGAAGTCGATCTTGTTCGACGACGGCAACGGCGTCGTCGAATCCTGATCAAGAGCACCCGTGCTGGCGAACCCGTTGCCGTGGGAGGTCAGGGTCTCGCTGATCGGCGGTGGGTCGCTTGGATAGAGCGCGATCGGTGAGGGCGCAGGCCCGCTGAAGCTGTTGGCCAGCGTCGTGAGATAGGACGCCGGTCCGAACGAGGCCGTGTGTGTCTCCCGCGTGTACTTCGACATGCGGAAGGTCACGGTCGTCCCAGCCGGCACCGTCAGCGAGGCCGGGAACATCGCGAACAGCTCGACGCCGCTCGGCGTCGACTGGCCGAGGCTCACAGTGTCTGCCGGCACTGCGGTGGTCGCTGCCTTCTTGGCCGCCTTGATGTCGGATGTCACCTGAGCCACGAGCGCCGCCGTGTCCTGCTTGGCGGACGGGATCGGCTTGCCCTTGGGCTTGACGACGACAACACCCTCCATTCCCGGGTGCACGTCACAGAAGAACTTGTACGTGCCCGGCTTGGTGAACCTGACGTTGAGCGGCTTGGGAGCGCCGCTACCCAACGGCAGGCCGGTGTCGATCCGCTTGGTGCCGTTGTAGCTCACGGACGTCTGGGGCTTGAACAGCGCCGGGTTGAAGCCGAGGGCCGGTACGTGGCCGTTGAACCAGAACGGATTGCCGGCCGCGTCGTTGACGTTGTTGACGAGGCCGCCGCTCGGCAGGATCAGCGGGAGGTCCTGACCCGTCTTGCCCGGAAGGTCGACCGTGTGGAAGCCGCGCAGGCGGAACGACACCGTGTCACCGACGTTGATCGTCGTGCGCTTGTTGAAGAACGCGTTGATGTCAGGCTGGTAGGTCTTGCCAAAGCTCTTGGGCAGGTACTTGCCCGCGATCGCTTGCGTCTGCGGGGGCGGGCCCGCGTAGACCACCTTGGCGATTGGCTTGGCCACCGCCGCCGACGTTGCCACCAGAGTCACCAGCGCACCCGCGCAGGCGGACGCCGTCAGGGCCCCGATCCGATTCATGCTGTCCCCCTCTTCCTTGTTGGCCGCGGGCAGACTACCCAAACCTTCACATCTCGTGGGAAAAACTTGGGTCGTCCTATCCTGGGCTCATGGCCACCATCGCCCCCGACTTCGCCGACGCGGTCGCCCGCGCCCTGGCCGAGGATCTCGGCGATGGCGACGTGACGACCGCGGCAACGGTCGCACCGGATTCCCGGGCCGAGGCAGTGATCACCCAGAAGGCCCCGGGGGTGGTGTTCGGGCTCGATGTGGCCGAGCAGGCGTTCCGGGCGCTCGATCCCGAGGCCACCTTCGAGCGCGCGGTTGGCGAGGGCACCTGGCGCGAGCGCGGGGAGGTCCTGCGCGTCGAGGGCCGGGCGGCAGCGCTGCTGTCGGCCGAGCGCACGGCGCTGAACTTCCTCGCCCGGCTCTCCGGCGTGGCGACGATGGCGGCCCGGGCGGTGCAGGCGGTGCAGGGCACCGGCGCGACGATTCTCGACACGCGCAAGACGACTCCTGGCCTGAGGGCCCTGGAGAAGGCGGCGGTCGCCGCGGGCGGGGCCACCAACCACCGGGCCGGCCTGTATGACGCCATCCTGATCAAGGAGAATCACGCGGCCCTGGCCGGCGGCGTCGGCGTCGCGGTCCGCCGCGCCCGGGAGTTGGCGCCGGAGCTGCCGCTCGAGGTTGAATGCCGCAGCCTGGAGGAGGTCGACGAGGCGCTGGCGGCGGGGGCGCCGCGGCTGCTGCTCGACAACATGAACGCCGCCCAACTGCGTGACGCCGTGCGCCATGTCGGCGGCCGGGCGGAGCTTGAGGCCAGCGGCGGCATGACGTTGCAGACGCTCCGGGCCGTGGGGGAGACGGGCGTAGACTTCATCTCGGTGGGGGCGCTGACCCACAGCGCGCCTGCTCTGGACCTGTCCCTCATCCTGAGGCCATTGACATGAACCTGCCGATGCTCGGCGCCTCACCCGCGCCGATGATGCTCGAGAACATCCCCGCGATCCAGGAGGAGGTGCGGGAGCTCGCCGCCGCCCGGGGCGCAGTGATCCTCGCCCACAACTACCAGCTGCCCGAGATCCAGGATGTCGCCGACTACGTCGGTGACTCACTTGGACTCTCCCAGCAGGCCGCCGCGGCCGACGCCGAGACGATCGCCTTCTGCGGCGTTCA
>JBAWFG010000253.1:0-4488 GCA_049591655.1 Solirubrobacteraceae bacterium | reverse complement strand
GCGCACGAGTGCTGCGAGGAGCAGACCCCCGACGAGTCCGATGAGCAGCAGCAGCAGGACGCCGAGCCCGGCGGTGAACGAGATGAGGATGAGCGCGAGCACGAACCCGAGGCCGGCGTCCACGAGCAGGTCACGACGCCGGCGGCGGAAGTGGCGCTCCCGGCGGCGGACTTCCGTCGAGCGCCCGCGGGCGCGGGTCCGCTCCACCGCGGGGCGGTTCTTGACGCGAGTTGCCGCTGAGTGTGCGCGCGGCGCCGCCTGAGTGTCGGCCAACCTGGGTTCCTCACGGGTCCGTTTCTGCACCAGCTACCGGTTGCCTGCCTGCCTGCGTGAGATTTCTCTCAGTCGCACCGGCCCGCGCAGGACGAGGGGCTTGGGAGGCGAATCCGTCAGACGACGTCGCAGGCCAGCGACGCGCGCCCTGCCGATGCCCATGCCCAGCCACCTCGCCGCCGTTCCCTCCGCCGCTCGCCGCCGCCCGCTTCCGCCGCTGCTGTCGCCGTGGCAGCGCCTGCGGCGCGTGCTGTGGATCGCGGTCCTCATCTGCGCGGTCCCGATCGCGATCTCGTTCGGGACCACGATGGCCGCTCCGTCGAACTCCACATTCACGATCAACGCGGTCGAATGGCTGCGTGATCACGGCGCGGCACCGATCGCCTCTCAGATCGAGAGCGTCTATTACTCGCTCAACGCTCCGTCCACCGGTGGGCCGGCCCTGCGCCGCCTGTCGCTGCGGGTCACCCATGTCGCCGCCGTTCACCCGCGGGACATCACCCCGCTGATCAGCCCGCCCCTCTCGGGCGAGGGCGTGTGGGTGCCGACCGAGACCTGGAGCGGCACCAACGCGCCGGTGCAGATCACCCAGTTTCGCTCTGATCCGCTCTACCCCCAGATGGTCGCCGGCGTGGCCTGGATCGATCCCCACCGGACCTCGATCGTGCTCTACCCCGGCCAGCTGGAGCCGGCGGTCACGCTGCCTCGCGGGCCGATGGAGGTACCGCCGGCGTTGCGCTCCCGGCTGCTGGCCACGTTCAACAGCGGCTTCAAGCTCCAGGACTCCCACGGTGGCTTCGCCGTGGGCGGCCACACCTATGCGCCGCTGCAGAACGGCATGGCGACGTTCGTGCACTACGCCGACGGGCGCGTGAACATCGAGGACTGGGCCAACGGCCCGACGCTCCCCGCCGGCGCCGATTTTGCCCGCCAGAACCTCCCGCTGATCGTCGAGGGCGGGCGCCCCAATCCCAACCTCAGCGACGGGCCGCAGTGGGGCCTGACCCTCGGCAACGCCGTCCGGGTGTGGCGCTCGGGCATCGGAATCGACGCCCGCGGCAACCTCATCTACGCGGCGGCCAACGACCAGACGGTCGGCTCGCTTGCCCAGATCCTGATCCGCGCCGGAGCAATCCGCGCCATGCAGCTGGACATCAACTCCTACTGGGTGACGTTCAACTCCTACGCGGCCGCCGGCGCCGGGCAGCCGAGCAGCCTGTTGCCGGCGATGACCCGCCCGGCGACCCGCTACCTCTCCCCTGACGACCGGGACTTCTTCGCCGTCTACCTGCGCTGAGCGGCCGCGACGACACGGCCGCCGCACGCAGCCGGCGAGGGCTCGCTACATTTACGCCTCCCAGGGCGATTAGCTCAGCTGGGAGAGCGCCGCCTCGACAAGGCGGAGGTCACTGGTTCGAGCCCAGTATCGCCCACTCCCGTAGTTGCAGGGGATTCGCTCATTCCCCCTCACCATCGATTTGCGGGCTGCGTCCCGAGTGCGTCCCGCAGACTGCCTCGCGAGCCTGGCGAATCGCCTCGGCGGCGGGAACTCGGGGCTTGCCTTCCAGCTCTCGCATGGTCCCCGCGTAGTGCCGGGCAAGGGTCGCGACCGAGTGCCCGGCCTGCTCCGCGACATAGGTCAAGCTGCGACCCTCCCAGAGGAGCAGCGAGACGAAGGATCCGCGTAGGCGGTCCGGCCGCAGGTCACCGGTGACGCCGGCCTCGACCGCCGCGGGGCGCCAGACGCGCCGACGCCAGTTGGCCCAGTCCTCTCGTGTCCACGACCCGCCAGAAGGACGCGGGACGATCAGCTCGCCGTCAGCCGGACGGCCACAGGTGATCCGCCACTCTGCGAGGTCCTGCGCCAGGGGCGCGATCAGGTCGACATCGCGCGCCCGCCCGGTCTTCGTCGCGAAGACGTGGAGAGTTCGCTCGCGCAGATCGCCCCAGGTGCAGCCGGGGAAAGCGAGGTTGTGGCGAACTTCGAGACCGGTCGCTCCGCATGCCGGTCCTGCTGTCGGTCCGGCTGAGGCCGGGGCTGATCGCCCTCCACCGATGGCGGCTCTCAAAGGACGGGACGCACGACGAGCATCCCCCGGCTCGAGACGAGATGTTCCAAGTCATCCGCCAAGCGTTGGACGTGTTCGCTCGCCTGCCGCTCGAAGCGATCCACATCGACGATCTCCGCGATCAGCACGTAATCGGCTTGACCGATCGCCTGTCCGGGCACGTCGACCGGCCGGGTAAGACGCCACTGCGACACGGTGTCCAGCGACCCGCGGACGATGTCCCGATCCCCCGCCATCAAGCGCTCAAAGTCCTCTGCCAGCTCCGGCGAGCGCAGCTGAAACCAGATGAGAAGAGTGGCGGGAGCGCTCTTGCACGGAGCGCAGTAGACAACCGCAACACGAGGAAGGGAATGATGCGGGCTTACACGGTGTCGAAGTTATGGGCTTATCCCGCGTGACCAACGCCCGCTCGTCGGTCCTCGAGCTTCCGTGCGAGGTAGGCTCAAGTGCCCCGGCTGGGTGCTCCGATGGCCCACGGGACTGCGCGTGAGATCAGCCGGTGCTCACTCACCGACCAGCGTGGGCGAATCACACGGTAAGTCTCACCTGCCGCGGGGAGGGTGTGGTGGCGGGATCTACCTCGTCCTCGAAACCACTGTCCGTGCCCTTCGACACCGCGATGGGAGCGACGTCAAGACCATCTTGGCGAAGGCCCGACTACGGGTGCCCCCGGCCAGGGCGGCGAAGCGATCAGGTGCCACCGATCCATGACCGCGCCTCCGCAGGGCCGACCACGAGATCGTGAAGGTCGCCGCCCAGCTCGAGTCGACCGGACTGTTCGACGCCGCCGACTTTCACGGGCTCAAAGCCGGCCGTTCGGATCAACCGCTCAAGTTCCTTGCCAGCACGGTCGTCGTCCGTCGCGTAAAAGAGAACGGCCAGCTCCGGTGACCGGTTGCTGGAGGACTCGAGAAGATCGCCCGACATGCTGCCAAACGCCATCGCCAGGCGCGCCCCCTCCGGCAGCCACCCAGCTACAACCTTGCCAGCGGATTGCCGTTCCGGCAGCAGACGCACGATTTTCCCTTGTGCATCGAGGCCGACCGGGTTGCTCGGAACGACCACAAGCTTGCCGGTTAGCGAGTCGGCGATCTCTTCTATGACGCCCTTCAGCACGCCAAACCGCAGCGCCAGGATGACGGCATCGGCGCCCTGCAACGCGTCGCGGTTGTCGCTGGAAGCGGCCGCACCTCGCCCGATTGCCGCAGCGAGCGTTCGCGCCGACTCTCTGTCGGCGCCCGAGAGACGCAGGGTCTCGCCGCCTGATGCGAGCCGGCGGGCGATGACCGACCCGAGCCCTCCAGTGCCGATGATCGCGGTGCTCATGACCCGAACCCGTCTCTCAAGTCGTCTGCTCGGATGGCCAGTGAGCGGGCGTCCAGTCCCCTTCTGGGTCCGTGGTTTGTCCGACTTCGATGATGTGTCCGTCGGGATCGCGGATGTAGCAGCGGATCTCGTACTCGTGCTGTTTGGGCGGCGTGAGGAAGTTGGCACCCCGGGCGCTCCATTCGGCGTACACGGTCTTGATGTCTTTGACCCGGATATTGAGGAAGCTGCTGACCCGGTCGGGATCGCGTGGCGTCTCGAGGGTGACCGTAGGCTTGTCGTCGGTCGGTCCACCGCCGCCGTTGATGATGATCCAACTGTTGGATAGTGCGACATAGGTCAGCCCTCCCGGGCCGGAGAAGGCCACCCTGCCGCCGAGTACTTCGGTGTAGAAGCGGCGTGAACGCTCGACATCGTCTGAAACGATGAAGTGGGCCAAGACCAGCTCCTCATCGATGTTGTTCATCATGACCTCCGTTGTTCGAATGGCCTCGATAGTCGTTGCCTTTGGTCACTCTTCGGCATGCCGACGTTGACCGACAGCAGGCGCCCGACGATCTCACGAGCTCCGCTGTCCCGCGTCAAACGATTATGCGCAGCCGCTCGGCCCGAATCATGCTTCCGTTGCCGCTCCAACCGGGATCCCATTCCGCTCCTCGGCCGCTGGTTCAGGCGGCTCGCGGGTCATCACTGGGGTTCACGTACTCGAGGCCGAGTGGTCCGATCGCGGTCACCTGAGTGACGTACTCACCGGACCGCGCCCAGTGAAAGTGAGCCGTTCCGCCGGGGAGAACGATCACGCTGCCTGGCGGGTAGGACT
>JBAWFG010000252.1:0-1774 GCA_049591655.1 Solirubrobacteraceae bacterium | reverse complement strand
CCAGGGTGTCACCCGGCTCCAATGCGAGTGTCACCGGCTCCCAGCGCGCGTCGGCGAACACGCCGAGCATCGGTCCGAACTGACCAACGTAGGTGGCGGCACCGTTGCGCACCAGGATCGGCAGTGGATGGCCGGCGCAGACAATGTCGGCCCGCGCGCCGCCATTGACCTCGCGCAGCACCACACAGGCCGCCGTGCACAGCGATGTCCGCGGACGGCCGGCGAGCTCGCGGTTGAGGTTGTCAAGCGCCTGCGCGGCGGACCCCGTGAACGTCGCGACGGCGCGCAGGGTGTGGCGCATCAGTGCGGTGAGGGCAGCGGCGGACGCACCACGGCCGGTCACGTCGCCGACGACGAGCATCCAACCATCCTGGAGCGCGAACGCCTCATAGAAGTCGCCGCCGACCCGGTCCTCGTCCCCGGCGGGGCGGTACAGGCTCGCCGTCCGCCACCCGGGCAGCACGGGCAGCTCCTCGGGCATCATGCTCTCCTGGAGGGTGCGGGCGATACGCGAGCGTTCGGTGTAGAGCCGGGCGTTCTCGACCGCGGTCGCAGCACGGCGGCCGATCTCCGTGGCCAAGCCCACGTCCTCGCCGCCGAAGGTGCGTCCGGACTCGGCGCTCACCAGCGTGAGCACGCCAACGATCCGGTCCTGAGCGGTCATCGGCACCACGAGACCGGCCCGCATCCCGAGACCGCGCAGCACCTCGAGGTGCTCGTCGTCCTGCGCCGCGGCCGCGAGCATCTCATCGGAGATGTCGTTGACCACCATCGCAGTGCCGTCGCGGAAGACCTGGGCGGCGCCCCCGGGATCGTCGAGGTCGACCGGGTAGCGGTCCGCGAAGCGTTGGGCGAGCGCCACCTTCTCCGGGTCGCTGTGCGCGACCGCCACGGCTCGCAGCTGATGGTGCTCGCCGGGCATGCTGACCGAGCACCAATCGGCCAGTTCCGGGACACAGAGGTCGGCGATGTCCTGGAGCGTGTCGTGAAGCCCCACGGAGGAGGAGAGCGCGTCGCCCGCGTCGGCCAGGAGCCGTTGGACGAGTTCGGCGCGTTTGACCGCGGTGATGTCGGCGATGACGTTGACGATCATCGTGATCGCACCGGACCTGTCGCGCACCGCGGTGGACGTCGTCTGCCGCCAGCGCTGCTCGCCGGTGCGCCGGTCGACGACCCTCAGCACGAGTGGCTCCGGTTCCTCGCCGAGCATGACCCGGCGCCCGGGAAGGTCGGAGAGCTGCAGCGACGAGCCATCCTCACGGAAGGACCGGTAGCGCTCGGCGACCTCGGCTGCCGGCGTCGCCAGCAGCTGCGTGGGCGACGTGAACCCGAGAATGTCGGCCGCCGCCTGATTGGCGTAGATGAGGCTGCCCTGCGGGTTCTGGATCGTGACCGCCTCGGTCAGGCTGCCGAGCGCGGTGGTCAGCTGCGCCTCCGTCGTCTGCAGGTCGGTGAACAGGCCGGCGTTGTCGAGCGCGAGCGCCACGCGCCCGGCCAGCACCTCGGCGAACTCCAGCTCGTCCGCCGTGTAGTGGCGACGGGAGTCACGGGTGACGAGCAGTGTGAGGACCCCGAGCGTGCGGCCACGGGCGTTGAGCGGAAGCGTGATGTCGCCGGTCATCCGCAACGAGCGCAGGAGTGCGAGGTCCTCGTCGTCATGGGCACCCGCACGCAGTACGTCATCGCTGACCGAAACCAGCTGCGCTACGCCCGAGCGCGCGACGCTGCCCGAGCCGGGATGCTCCGGCGCGGTTGGCGCCCGTCCGAGGAGCCG
>JBAWFG010000251.1:0-8596 GCA_049591655.1 Solirubrobacteraceae bacterium | reverse complement strand
TGATCCGGCGGGCGGGGGGGCAGCGGGGCGGGGCCTCGGGAGGCCTCGCCGCCCGGCAGGGGCCGGCCTTGCCACCCGGCCACGCCTCAGAAGACCGGCTGCTCCCGGTAGTCGCCCCACACGCTCTGCAGCGCCTGCACGATCTCGCCCTCGGAGGTGTGGCAGCGGGCGGCGTCGATCAGCAGCGGCATGAGGTTCGTGTCCCCGGCAGCCGCGGTCGCAATCGCCTGAAGGACCGCGGCGACCGCCGGCTCGTCGCGCTCGGCGCGGACCGATTGCACGCGAGCGATCTGCTGGGCCTCCAGCGCGGGATCGATGCGCAGGATCTCGGTCGCCTGCTCCTCGCCCTCGGTGAAGCGGTTGACGCCGACGACGGTGCGGCGACCGGAGTCGATCTCGGTCTGCAGCTCGAACGCGGCGTCGGCGATCTCCCGCTGGGGGAAGCCGCGCTTGACCGCCTCGACCATCCCGCCGAGCTCGTCGATCTTGTGGAAGTACTCGTAGGCTTGGCGTTCCATCCGGTCAGTCAGCGCCTCGACGAAGTAGGCGCCACCGAGCGGATCGATCGTGTTGGCGACCCCGGTCTCCTCGGCGATGATCTGCTGGGTGCGCAGCGCGATGCGCACCGCCTGCTCGGTCGGCAGGGCCAGCGCCTCGTCGTAGGAGTTGGTGTGCAGCGACTGGGTGCCGCCGAGCACCCCGGCGAGCGCCTCGATCGCCGTACGGACGATGTTGTTGAGCGGCTGCTGGGCGGTCAGTGAGACACCGGCGGTCTGGGTGTGGAAGCGCATCCGCCACGACTCGGGCTTGCGGGCGCCGAAGGTCGTCTTCAGCTCCCGGGCCCAGATCCGGCGCGCGGCCCGGTACTTGGCGATCTCCTCAAAGAAGTCGATCTGCGCGTTGAAGAAGAACGACAGCCGCGGAGCGAAGTCGTCGACGTCGAGCCCGCGCGCGACCGCATGCTCGACGTAGGTGAGACCGTCCTTGAGCGTGAACGCCAGCTCCTGGGCGGCGGTCGAGCCGGCCTCCCGGATGTGGTAGCCGGAGATGCTGATCGGATGCCAGCGCGGCATGTTGCCCGCGCACCACTGCACCATGTCGGTGACCAGGCGCATCGCCGGGTCGACCGGGAAGCACCACTCCTTCTGGGCGATGTACTCCTTGAGGATGTCAGTCTGGATCGTCCCGCCGAGCCGGTCGGGTGAGACGCCCTGGCGCTCGGCCGCGACGACGTAGAAGGCGAGCATGATCGCCGCCGGGGCGTTGATCGTCATCGACACGGTGACGTCGCCGAGCGGGATTCCGGAGAACAGCGTCTCCATGTCGGAGACGGTGTCGATCGCCACCCCCTCCCGTCCCACCTCGCCCAGCGACCGCGGATGGTCGGAGTCGTGGCCCATCAGCGAGGGCATGTCAAACGCGGTCGACAGTCCGGTCTGGCCGTGGTCAAGCAGGTAGTGGAACCGAGCGTTGGTCTCCGCAGCGGTCCCGAACCCGGCGAACTGACGCATCGTCCACAGGCGGCCGCGGTACATCGACGGATACACCCCGCGTGTGTATGGGTACTGGCCGGGCAGACCGATGGTGGCAGCGTCGGAGGGCAGGTCGCGCTCGGTGTAGAGGGGGCGGATCTCCTCGCCGGACAGGGTGGTGAACGGTGCGTCGCGCTCAGGCGTGAGTCCGTAGGCGGCTTTCCAGTCCTCGTAGGAGACGGGGAGGTTGTCAAGGACGGTCATCGGAGTCAGACTAGCTCTCAGATAGTTGGACGTCAAAATATCTCGGACGAGATATGGTGCCCCGCCATGACGACCGTGGCTCCACAGCGCGTGGCCCTCGTCACCGGAGGCGCGCGCGGCATCGGCGCCGCGATCGCCCGGGGGCTGGCCCAGGACGGCATGCCCACGGTGATCGCCGACATCCGCGGCGAGGCGGGGCACGCCAACGCCCAGTCGATCCGCGACGCCGGCGGCCGGGCCCTGGCGGTGGAGATGGACGTGCGCAGCCCCGACAGCGTCGCGGAGGGCGTCGCGGCCGCGCGCGCGGAGTTCGGCGAGATCGACGTGCTCGTCAACGTCGCCGGCTGGGACGAGCTCAAGCCGTTCGTCGACACCGACGAGGAGTTCTGGCAGGAGGTGCTGGAGGTCAACTTCAAGGGCGGGCTGCGGCTCACCCGGGCGCTGCTGCCATCGATGATCGAGCGCCGCTGGGGGCGGATCGTCAACATCAGCTCCGACGCGGGGCGGGTCGGCTCGTCGCTGGAATCCGTGTATGCCGGCGCCAAGGGCGCGATCATCTCCTTCACCAAGACCGTCGCCCGCGAGACGGCCCGGATGGGCGTCACCGCCAACATCGTCTGCCCGGGCCCGACCGACACCGAGATGCTCCAGGATGTCGCCGCCGCGCACCCGGACGCCGAGAAGGTGCTCGAGCGCCTCGCGCGGGCGGTGCCGATGAAGCGCCTCGGCCAACCCGACGACATCGCCGCGGCGGTGCGCTTCTTCGCCGGCGAGAACGCGAGCTACATCACCGGTCAGACGCTGTCGGTCAGCGGCGGCCTGACGATGGCCTAGCGGATACACGTTGCCGCGATGACGACGGGCGCCGACCGGCCACTGCGAGCCCTCGTCACCGGCGCCGCCCACCCCGGCGGGATCGGACACGCGATCGCCGCCCGGCTCCAAGGCGACGGGTTCGACGTGGTCACACTCGACCGTGAGCCCGGCTGCACCTACCAGACCGATCTCGTCGCCGACGAGCTGCCGTCACTGGACGACGTCGACGTGCTCATCTCCAACGCGGGGCTACCGACGATCTTCGGTGGCGCGCACTCGATGGACCTCGAACGCTGGCAGCGCGACCTGGCGGTCAACCTCACCGGCAGCTTCCGCGTCGTGCAGGCATGCCTGGGTGGGATGCGGGAGCGGCGCTTCGGGCGCATCGTCGTCATCTCGAGCTTCGCGGCGAGGTTCGGCATGCCGGCCCAAGTCGCCTACAGCGCCAGCAAGGCCGGCCTGCTGGGCATGGTCAAGACCGTTGCCGCCGAGAACGCCGCACTCGGGATCACCGCCAACGCGATCCTCCCCGGCCTGGTCGCCAGTGCCGGGGTCACCGCAATGCCTCAGGAGATCATCGACGCGTGGGTGCAGCGGATCCCATCGGGCCGCATGGTCTCCACCGACGAGATCGCCCATGCGGCGGCGTTCTTCGCCTCGCCTGCGGCGGGCGGCGTGACCGGCCAGGAGCTGGTCATCGACGGCGGCCAGACGCTGAACACGTTGTCGGTGACCAGCAGCGTGGCCCGCCGCTGACGTGTCGGAAGAAGCGGTCACGCGGCTGTGGGCGCGGCTGCGCGCCGCCCTGCGCCGCCGCTGGCCCGGTGCCCGGGTCAGCGAGCCCCTGCCGCTGCCCGGCGGCGCGTCGAGTCTGACCTTCTCGGCGATGCTCGACGGCACCGTCGACGCCGACGGGCCGATCGCTATCAAGATGGCGCCACCGGGTCTGAAGCCGGTGCGCAACCGTGACGTCCTGCGCCAGGCGCGGGCGATCCGCGCGGTGGCCGGTGCCGAGGGCGTGCACGTGCCCGAAGTGCTCGTCACCGACGTGGGGACGCCGCCGTTCTTCGTCATGCGGTTCGTCGCGGGCGAGGCCTATGAGCCCTGCTGGGACGTCAGCGGGGATCCTCCGGCGCCCGACGTCGTGGCCCGGCGGGCGCGCGCGGCCGCACGAATGCTGCCGCAGTTGCAGGCGATCGACCCCGCGCTGGTGGGACTCGGTGACGAGCCCGTCATCTCGCCGACGCAGGAGCTGGAGCGCTGGGTGGCCCTGTACGCGACCGCCGGCGAGGATCTGCGAGATGGCGAGGCTCCCCTGCGCGAGGCACTACGGGCGCACGTGCCGGAGGCGGTCGGACGGCCGGCGATCCTGCACGGCGATTACCGGCTGGGCAATATGCAGTTCGCCGGCGACCGGCTGGCGGCGCTGATCGATTGGGAGCTGTGGGCGCTTGGCGATCCGCGCCACGACCTCGCGTTCCTGCTGACGTTCTGTGACCCCGGGCAACAGCGGGCGCTCGCCGCAGACCCCGCCAACCGGGCCGCACGAGCGGCCATGCCGGACGCCGAGACGCTGCTCAACAGCTATCTGCAGGCCGCGGGACGCGACGCCCCGCCACCCGATCTGGACTGGTTCATCGCCGTGTGCGCCTACAAGCTCGGGGCGACCATGGCGGTCATCGCCAAGCGCAACCGCCGTGCCGAGTCGCCGGATCCCGACCTGGAGCGCGTCGCCGCTACGACGCCGCCGATGCTCACCCGAGCGCTTGACCGCCTGCGCGGTCAGCCGCGGCCCGCGTAGCCGAACAGGCGCCCGGCGATCCGCCGCAGCTGGAGTTCGTCTGAGCCCTCGGTGATCCGATAGCGGCGGTGGTGGCGGTAGATGTACTCAAACGGCACGTGGCGGGTGTAGCCAAGCCCGCCGTGGACCTGGATGGCCCGGTCCGCGGCGTCACACGCCAGGCGGTTGGCGCGGTAGTTGACCATCGAGACCTTGTCCGAGACGCTCGTCTTGGCGCCGGTGGAGGCCCCGTCGCCGGCCTGATCCATCTGCCAGGCGGTGCGATACAGGGTGTTGCGAACCAGCTCAGCCTCGGTCTGGAGCTCAACGAGCTGCCATTGAACACCCTGGTGGTCGGCCAGCGGGCGGCCGAAGATGACCCGCTCGGAGGCGTAGGCGACGCTGCGGTCGATGCAGAACTGCGCGGCGCCGAGTGACGAGGCGGCCTGACGGATGCGGTTCTCGTGCACGAACAACTGCGCGCAGTCAAGGCCGCGGTCAACGGTGCCGAGCACCGCGTCGTCCCCCACCCGGACCCCGTCGAGCGTCACCTCGCCGTGATCGGTGGGCATGTTGAAACACCAGTGGTAGTAGGGGACATCCAGACCGGGGGTGTCGACCGGCACCAGGAACGCCGTGATCCCCTGGGCCTTCCCATCCTGTCCCGACGTCCGCGCGAACACGAGCACCGCCGAGGCGACGTCGATCCCGGTGATGAATCGCTTGACCCCGCGCAGCTCCCACCCGGTGCCGTCGGCGGTGCGGGTTGCGGTCGTCTCCAGATAGGTCGCGTCACTGCCGTGACCGGGCTCGGTCAGGGCGAAGGCGATCGACGTCTCACCGTCGACGAGCGGGCGCAGGTAGCGCTGCTTCTGCTCAGGCGTGCCGTACTCGTGGAGAACGAGCACGAGCGGCTCGTTGGCCACGACCGAGGCCTCGTGAGACAGCTCGGCGTGCAGGCCGGGACCGCGGTGCGCGAGATGCTCACGGATGATCGCCATGGCCAGATTGGAGCCGTCCTGACCGCCGAGGGCGGCCGGGAACGGGTAGCGGTAGAAACCAGCCTCGATCGCCAGCGATCGTGCCTGGGCCAGCATGGCCCGCCAGCGCTCGGTGGGAATTCCCCCGCGCTCGACGTCGGTACGGGTGAACTCCCGGCGATGGTCAAACAGGTCCGGGTTGGCGTCCTGGAGCGGGATGAGCTCTCGCTCGATGAACGCGTCAAGCGCGGCCAGCAGCTCGGTGATCTCTGCGGGTATCGACCAGTCCACGGCGACTCCTTCGTCGGGGGTGTGGCGGCCGTCACGGGCCGGCGGCGCCTGCAGGATTATCGCCGCGACCCGGCGATCGCGATGGCGGGGCCGCGACTCAGACCGCGAGCGAGAGCGGCAGCTCGCCGCCGGCGCGCGCCAGCTCCTGCACCGCGGAGAACACGTCGGCGGCCGCGCGCTCGTCGTACTGATGCGGGCGACGACCCAGCCACTCGGCGAGTCGGGAGCCGTGGATGTAGACACAGCGGCCGTCGACAACAGTCCCGGCCGGAAAGTCGCACCAGAAGACGACAACCGCCTGCACCCAGGTCCGCGTGCCGCAGACCCGCTCCAGGTCATCGCGCAGCGACGCCGCATCGGCGACCGCCCGGGGGCGCAGGCGCTGCGGGATCGGCTCGGCGTCGGGAGTGGCCCGGACCTCCAGGATCGGCTCGCCGCCACGCATCGTCACCGAGCCCTCCGGGCCCATGCTCTGGAGCACGATCAGACCGCCGAGTCCGACGGCGACGTGGTCATAGATGCCGTCGGTGCCGCGCAGCTGGTGGGCAAAGCGCCAGCCGGCGGGCTCCAGCGCGGCCAGCGCCTGCTCGGTGCGGCGCTCGGCCCGAACGACCGGCAGACGGTGGCGGACCGAGCTCGCGCCCCGGCGGCCGAGCGCAACCCAGCCCCCGGCCCCGGCGCCGGCGAGCACACCGGCCAGCCAGGAGACACCGTGGCCATCGAGCACGAGGATGAGCAGGGCCGCCAGTAGAAGTGCCGACAGCGCGCAGACACGGGCGATCAGGCGCCGTGACACGGTGCGGGGCAGCCTGCGACCAATTTCTCGGAGATCAGCCATGACTCTGAGTTCGTTCCTCGTACATATCGATCCGACTTTTACCGACCTTCTATCGACTCAAACCGTCGGCGGCCTGAGTCGTGCCCACAGTGTTGTCATCTAACAACGCACGGCAGAGTAGCGTGCTTGCCCGGACGCGCAAGGACATGTCCGAATCCGGTCAATTCACGGGCTCAGCCGCCGGCGCCGCTCAATCCAAGCCGTTGGCCGGCCAATCGTGCGCCATCCACGAGCGCAGCGAGCTTAGCCCACGCGATCTGGGGGTGTGATCGGCCGCCGAAGCCGCAGTCGGTCCCGGCGATCACGTTCTCCGGGCCGAGCGCCTCGGCGTAGCGGATGATCCGCTGGGCGACGAGCTCAGGATGCTCGACGACGTCGGTGGAGTGCGTGACGACGCCGGGGATGAGGATCTTGCCCTCCGGCAGGGCCACATCCCGCCACACCGCCCATTCGTGCTCGTGGCGGGCATTGGCGCCCTCGACCAGGTACGCGCCGGCGTTGACGGCGAGCAGGATGTCGACGAGGTGAGCGAGCTCGAGGTCGTGGGCGTGGGGCCCGTGCCAGCTGCCCCAGCACATGTGGTAGCGGACCTGCTCGGCGGGAACGTTGCGCAGCGCGTGGTTGAGCGCCTCAACCCGCAGCCGGCAGCGCTCGCGAAACGCCTCGAGCCCCATCTCCAGCCCGATCCGGTCCCACAGCGCGGGTAGCCAGGCGTCGTCGACCTGGAGCATGAAGCCCGACGCGGCGATCAACTCGTACTCCTCGCGCAGCGCCTCGGCGAGCGCGAACAGGTAGTCCTCCTCCTCGGTGTAGTGCAGGTTGCTCCGGTACACCTCGAGGCTGCCCGGCGCCGTGGAGGTGAGGAACGCGTCCTCACCCGGCTGCGCCGCGGACAGCAACTCGATCTCCCGGGCCACCGCCGCCTGGCCGCAGTAGCTGATCGGACCGGTGCACACCCAGCCCACCCGCCGAGTGTTGATCTGCTCGCCCGGGGAGTAGAACAGCGTCCCCCTCTCGGTCGCGTAGCGGTAGAAGTCGGCGAACTGGACACGGTCGGCACCGCGCGCGATGAGCGGTAGCTCCCCGGTCGGTTCACGCGCCTCAAACCCGGTGAAGCGGTCGTCGGCGAACGAGAGCCAGTCGCCGCCCTTGGTGTACTCGCCCTCGTTGACGAGATCGAGCCCCAGCGACCGCTGACGGGCGACGACCTCGGTGACCGCGTCGCGCAGTTCGGCCTCAGAAGCAGGCGCAACCGGCCCAAGGTGCGGCAGGCTTCCCGCATGGGTGGTGAGGATTGTCGTCTGACTGCGTCGCATCGTCGTCAGCGCCAAGACGATGCTCTCATACAATCCGGGCACCGACCGGCAAAGGAGAGGGCATGAACGAGACACAGGTCAGATTCACGCTGGGCGAGCGTGACATTCCGACGCATTGGATCAACCTGATGGCCGACCTGCCGGGCGACGCCCCGCCCCCGCTCCATCCGGGTACCAAGGAACCTGCAGGTCCCGACGACCTCACGCCGATCTTCCCGATGGCGCTCATCCTCCAGGAGGTGTCGGCCGAGCCGGAGATCGAGATCCCCGAGCCCGTCCGCGATGCGTACAAGCTGTGGCGCCCGACCCCGCTGTACCGCGCCCACCGGCTCGAGCGCGCGCTCGACACCCCCGCGCACATCTACTACAAGTACGAGGGCGTCTCCCCGGCCGGCTCGCACAAGCCCAACACCGCGGTCGCGCAGGCCTACGAGAACGCCGCCGCCGGGATCCGCAAGTTGACCACCGAGACCGGCGCCGGGCAGTGGGGCTCGTCACTCGCCTTCGCCTGCCAGCTGTTCGGCCTCGAGTGCGAGGTGTGGATGGTCGGCTCCAGCTATGACCAGAAGCCCTACCGCCGCTCAATGATGCAGACGTGGGGCGCCACGGTGCACCGCTCGCCGTCTGACCTCACTGCATCGGGGCGCAGCCAGGCGGGGCACCCGACCGGTTCGCTGGGGATCGCGATCTCCGAGGCGGTCGAGGTGGCCGGTCAGAACGAGGACACCAACTACTCGCTGGGCTCGGTGCTCAACCACGTGATGCTGCACCAGACGGTGATCGGGCAGGAGGCGCTGGCCCAGATGGAGATGGCCGGTGAGTACCCCGACACGGTGATC
>JBAWFG010000250.1:0-6035 GCA_049591655.1 Solirubrobacteraceae bacterium | reverse complement strand
GTGGGAGAGTCATGCCCGGCGCGAGTCCTGTCCAGAGGGGCTGTGCTTCGAGCACCAAGCCGCCCCCTGTCACGGCACGTGCCCGGCGAACATCGACATCCCGAGCTTTATGGCGCACATCGGCCATGGTGACTATCGCGCGGCGATCGAGGTCATCAGGCGTGATAACCCGTTGCCGCTGACCTGCGGCCTGGTCTGCCCCGCGCCGTGCGAGTCGGCCTGCGTTCGTGGGGGTGGCAACGGCGCGGTCTTCATCCGGCCGATGAAAGCCAAGGCGGCCGAGCACTGTCTCGCCGACGGCGGCTATCCGAAGCCGGAGATCGCGCCGGACAGCGGCAAGCGGATCGGCATCGTCGGCTCCGGCCCGGCCGGGCTCACGGCCGCCTACTACCTGCGTACGCTCGGTCACGAGGTCGAGATCGTCGAAGAGCAGGAGAAGGCCGGCGGCATGCTGCGCTATGGCATACCGGCCTACCGCCTGCCGCCCGACCTGCTCGACCGCGAGCTCGACGAGATCCGGGCGCTGGGCATCACGATCCGGACCAGCGCTGAGGTGGGCAGCCTCGACGCTTTCCGCAAGAGCTACGACGCCGTGTTCCTCGGCCTCGGCACCCAGCGCTCCCGGCTGATCCCGATCGAGGGCGTTCATCAGTCCTTTGTGCTGGGAGGCATCGATTTCCTGCGCGATGTGCGCAGCGGCCAGCCGGTTGACGTCGGGCCGCGGGTGATCGTCGTTGGCGGCGGCAACGTTGCGATCGACGTCGCCCTGACGGCCCTGCGGCAGGGCGCGACCCACGTCGACTTGGTCTCGCTGGAGGCCCGCCGTGAGATGCCGGCCAGCGCCCATGAGATTGAGAACGCCGTCGGGGAGGGCGTGGCGCTGCACCCGGGCTGGGGCCCGGTCCGGATCGGGGAGGACGGCGAGACCACCTTCCAGTTCTGCGAGCAGGTCCACGATGAGACCGGGAAGTTCGATCCGAAGTTCGACAACGCACGCCTGCTGACGCTGGAGGGCGACCACGTGATCCTCGCCACCGGTCAGGGCACCGACCTGACGATGCTCGACGGCAGCCCGGTCCAGACCACCCACGGGTTCATCCTCACCGACCCCCACAGCCTGATGACCAAGGTGCCCGGCGTCTATGCCGGGGGCGACGTCGAGCATGGCCCGCGCACGGTCGTCGAGGCCATCCGCTCCGGCAAGATCGCCGCCAACGGGATTGACGCCTGGCTGCGCAGCGAGTCCATCGACACCGCCATCGGCACAGCGGTGCGCCGCGCCGATGTCGTTCCGCTGATGGTCTCGGCAGACGACCGCACCCATCTACCGCGGGCCGTGATGCCCGAGAGAACCGTCGAGGAGGTTCTCGGGTTGGGCAACTACGTCGAGATCGAGGAGGGCCTGACCGACGCGATGGCCCACGACGAGGCGCGCCGCTGCCTGCGTTGCGACGTCTGCATCGGCTGCGGTCTGTGCATGGCGGCCTGCAGTGAGATGGGCGTCGACGCGCTGCGCATGGCCGACACCGACGCCGGACGGCTCGCCTACCTCGACTTCACCCGCCCGGCCGACCGGTGCATCGGCTGCGGCGCCTGCAGCCAGGTATGCCCGACCGGCGCCATCCGGATCGACGATCAGGTCGGCCTGTTGGCCGGCGGCACGCTCAATGGCGACACCCCCGACCTCGTCCGGCGAACGATCATCACCGGGACGGTGGTGTGCGAACAGCCGTTGCTGACCTGCAGCGAATGTGGAGCGCCGACCCAAACGCCCGCGCACCGGGAGTTCATCCGCCAACGCCTACCCGATCACATGGCAGCCCTCCTGGACCGAGAACTGTGCCCGTCGTGCGCACGGCTGCGGGCCGACCGCCCCAGGCAGAGCGCCGCTGGGCGAGGCGCGGCGCCGGCTCTCACGCGAACCGGAGAGCTACTCACGGTGATCCCGGCGATCGCGCCGACACGGCAACCAACGCAGCGATTCGAGGAGAGACCATGAAGGCCGTCACTGTCCAGCCGGGGGTTGCCGGGTCAGCCCGCTACGAGGACATCCCCGAGCCGGACGAGAGCACCGGATCGATCCTCGTCGAAGCGGTCGCCGTGGGCATCTGCGGAACCGACGAGGAGATCGCCTCGGGCGCGTACGGCTGGGCGCCCCCGGGGCGGGAGCGGCTGGTCCTCGGGCACGAGTCGCTGGGACGGGTCCTCGACCCGGGGCCCAACGCGGGAAACCTGCAGAAGGGGGATCTGATCGTCGGGATCGTCCGTCGACCCGACCCCGTGCCCTGTCCCAACTGCGCCGTCGGGGAGTGGGACATGTGCCGCAACGGGCAGTACACCGAGCGCGGTATCAAACAGATCGACGGGTTCATGTCCGAGCGGTGGCGGATCGAGCCGGGCTTCTACACCAAGGTGGACCCGTCACTCGGCCTGCACGCGGTGCTGCTCGAACCGACAACGGTGGTGGCCAAGGCCTGGGAGCTGGTCTCGGTGATGCGGGCCCGCGCCTTCTGGGAGCCCCATCAGGTGCTGGTCACCGGGGCAGGTCCGATCGGCATGCTCGCCGCCATGATCGGCGTCCAGCACGGGCTTGACGTCCACGTCCTCGACCGGGTCACCGACGGCGCCAAACCACAGCTCGTGCACGACGTCGGCGCCACCTACCACTCCGGCGCGATCGCCGACATCGGCTTCCAGCCTGACATCGTCGTCGAGTGCACTGGGGTCGGTTCGGTGATCATCGACTCGATCCGCCAGGTCGGCGCTGCCGGGGTCGTCTGCCTCACCGGCGTGGGCAGCGGTGGACGGGCCAGTGGACTCTCACCGGCCGACGTGGCCAAGGAGCTGGTCCTGCAGAACAACGTGGTCGTCGGCTCGGTCAACGCCAACCGGCGACACTTCTACCGCGCAGCCGAAGCGCTGGCCGCCGCCGATCGGGCCTGGCTGGGACGGCTGATCTCACGCCGAGTGCCGGCGCAGAACATCGCCGACGCGCTCCAGCGCAGCCCGGACGACATCAAGGTCGTCGTGGACTTCGGAGGGTGATGATGGTAACCCGGGAACATGACCAGGAGACCGGCGCCGTCGCCTGCTCCACCACGCAGACCCAGCTCGGCGAGGGCGTTCGCTGGGACGCCCGTCGCGGCGAGATGCTGGGCGTCGACATCCTGGCTGGTCGCTTCGCCCGCGCCCGGATCGCTGACGACGGTTCGCTGGCCTACGTCCGTGAATACCAGCTGCCGTGGACCGTCGGGATGGTCGCGCCCGTCCGGGGCGACGGTGGTTGGCTGCTCGGCGCGGGGCGAGGATTCGTCTACCTGGCGCCCGATGGCACCCACCGGACCATCGCCGAGCTTTCCCCCGTCGGAACCCGAATGAACGACGGCGCGTGCGATCCCCAGGGCCGGTTCTGGGGCGGGACGCTGGCCGACGACCACCACGAGGGAGGGGGCGCGCTGTACCGATTGGACCGGACCGGCCGGACTGAGTTGATGCTCAGCGATCTCACCATCTCCAACGGAATCGGCTGGAGCTCAGACGGCCTGACGATGTACCTGGTGGACAGCGGCCCGCGGGTGATTCACGCGTTCGCTTTCGACCCCGACCACGGCACCATCTCTGATGGCCGGATCCTCGTCACCGTCCCCGAGGATGTCGGGGCACCCGACGGGATGACGGTCGACGCAGGCGGGGATCTATGGGTGGCGATCTACGGCGGTGGCCGGGTCAACCGCTACGCCCCCGACGGCTCGCTGCGCCAGGCGTACCCGATCCCGGCCCGGGAATGCACGTGCTGCGCGTTCGGCGGACCTGGCCTGAACCGGCTCTTTGTCACGACAGCGACTGAGGGATGGACCGACGAACAGCGCCGCGCCGATCCCGCCGCCGGGCTCGTCTACCGCCTCACCACAGACGCGACCGGCCGGCCGGCCGCACCCTTCTGTCCAGATCCCGACTGGTGGCAGGAGCTGACCCGGTGATTACTGCGCGGGCGCGGTGGGCTTGGGTTGGGCGCCCGGTTGTACGGTCGGGAGCCCTCGGGTGAACGGCAGCGCGATCAGCGCGAGCAGCGCCAGGATGGCCTCCGAGGTACGCAGCCCGTTGATCTGACTCTGCTTGTTGACCTTGATGATTTCGTTGACGGTTGCAGACGGCACGTTCGCCTTGGCGAGTGCGGCCTTGACGTCCGCCTCGGAGATGAACGGCACCCCGCTGGCGAGCTGAGTGTTCGCCTGCTTGACGACACTGGCGGGGACGTTGGGATTGTTCTGAATGCCGGCGAAGAACGCCGCCGTCATCGCGGAGATGAGCACGGCGCCCGCGAGCGCGGTCCCGATCGACGCTCCGAGCTGGGTGCCGGTGTTCTGGAGGCCCCCGACCTCACCGCTCTTCTCGTCCGGCTCTGCGGAAACGGTCACGCTGCCGAGTTGCGATGCCATCGCGCCGAGGCCGGCGCCCGCGAGCAGCAGCGGCCAGGTCACGATCTCCGGGCCGACGCCGACGTCGAGCAACGCCACCAGCAGCACGAGACCCGCGAACAGCAAAAGGAAGCCGACCCGCACGACGCGCCGCGGGTTCGCATTGGGGCGCAGCCGGGGGACGCCGATGGCGAACAGGAGCAGGGAGAGCGAGAGCGGTAGCAGCCGGACGCCGGTTTGTACCGCCGAGATTCCGAGCGCAACCGACAGGAACAGCGCGACGGTGAAGAAGATGCCGGCCTGGATCAGGAACATGAACAGGAATGACATGACCCCGCTGCGGAGCTGGAGGTTGCGCAACATCGGGGGTTCGACCAGCACGCTCTCTCCACGCTTGATGCGCCGGCCCTCCCACCACACGAACCCCACCAGCACGACAGCCCCTGCGAAGATCAGCCAGATCACCGGGGACAGCCCGAGCCACTCCGGAGCGTCCGGCTTGGGTCTGATGAAGCCCCAGGTCCCCGATTTCAGGATTCCGAACACGATCGAGCCGAGCCCGAGCGCGGAGAGCGCCGTGCCGACGAGGTCAAGCTGGGCTCCTTTCTCCGCCGGGGTGTCGTTCATGCGACGGGCCATGACGAGGATCACGAGCACGATCAGTACCTCTCCGACGAACACCCACCGCCACGAGGCGTAGGTGGTGAACAGGCCGCCGATCAGCGGTCCGAGCGCGGCCGCGATCGCGGCGGAAGCCGCGACCAGCCCGTAGGCGCGCGGACGCTCGGACTTTGCGAAGTTCGATGCCACCAGCGCCACGATCGCCGGCATGATCAGGACTGCCCCCAAGCCCTCGAGGAACGACCAGCCGAACATCATCACCGCCAGGCTGTGCGACAGCGCGGTGGTCAGCGAGCCGCAGGCGTAGATGATGCAGCCGATCGCGAACGCGCGCTTGCGCCCGATCATCTGACCGACCTTCCCGCCGGTGATCATCAGCGACGCCATCACGAGCGTGTACAGAGTGATCGCGGTCTGGATCCCGGTGACGGTCGTTCCCTCATCCTTCGCGACCGTCGCGATCGCTGTGTTCATGACCGTCGTGTCGAGCGCCATCACGAACTGGCCGGCCGCCAGGGTGATCAAGGCGATCTTGGCAGCGCCGGCGGTTGTCGCGGCGGCCCCGTCCCCGGCCCCCGCCCCAACCGACGGTTCAATGTGCGCGTGGGAACTCATGTCCGCGCCTGGTCCCTCATCCTGAGATCCCTTCCGCTGATCGGCGAGGCGCGATTCGGCAGGAGTCCCGCGCGCTCAGCGAGCCTGACCGCTTCGGCCCGTGTGGTGGCCCCGAGCTTCTTGTAGATGTTCGCGACGTGGGTCTTGACGGTGGGACGAGCGATGCCGAGTTGGCTGCCGATGCCGGCGAGCGTCTGGTATGTGGTGAGGAGCGCCAGGACGCGGGTCTCGGCCGGCGTCAGGGACACCGTCGTGCGGGACGTGTTCTTCTTGGGCGGCGTTGGCTGGCTGGTGATGGTGCTGCCACGGTACGGAACGGCGGGCCGATTGGTCATCGGCCATTTCGGATGATCTTCGCGCTCCAGCCGCGCTGGCTCGAGT
>JBAWFG010000249.1:0-9955 GCA_049591655.1 Solirubrobacteraceae bacterium | reverse complement strand
CGCCAGCAGGGTGCCGACGTCAGCGCTCTGCTCGAGCGTCGCGCCGAGGCTGCCCGGCGCCGGGTGGTAGCGCCCGAGCCGGATCACCACCCGGTCGGCGTGGTGCCAGAGGAGCTTGACGGCGGGGAACGCGCTGACGCTGACGCTCAGCACCTGCGCCGAGCGCGACAGCTGGGAGCGCAGCCGCTGGGCGGCGATCCCCGGCAGCACGAGCTGGCCGACGAGCAGCCCGACGACGACCAGCAGCGCGAGGCCCAATCCGGCTAGGCGGCGCACGCCGCGGGCCCCCGGTGCCGAAAAACAAATGAGGGCGCCCCCTGGGGCGCCCTCATCAGCGAATCTCCGAAATCGCCACTCAGGCGGCGGTGACCGGGCTCGCCGGCGGCGGCGTCGGGGTGCCGGCCGGCGGGGTGTACTGGAACTCCTCCTCGGCACCGAACAGGGTGTCGAGCACCTTGGAGCGGAGCGACTCCGAACCGGCCAGTGCGACGGCAGCGCCGACCGCCAGGATGAGCAGCTTGCGGCCGAGTCGCAGCCCCTTCTTCTTGGCGTGCGGGTTCCTCGGAGCGTCGGAGAAGGCCAGCGCCACCTCGCGGGCGGCCTCAGCGGCCTGCCGGATGTCGGCCTGCAGCTTCTTGTCCTCGATGATCGCCTTCTGCGGAACCTTGGCGCCCAGCAGGCGGTCATACGCGCTCTTGGCGGAGTCGGCGGCCACGCGAACGTTGTCGCGGAGCGTCGAGTCCTCGATCAGGCGCTGGAGGTACGGGTTGGCCTTGGTGATGTTGGCCAGGTCGGCGGTGTTGAAGGGCACCGCCTTGGCGACTTTCTTGCGTCGTGATGCCATTTGGCTCCCTCGGGTCCTTGGTGCGGTTGAGTGGTCAGGATACGCGATACCCCTTTTGCCGCCTTCGATTCAGCGCTGCCTCCAGCACCTCGTCGATCGTCGCGACAAACACGAATTTCAGGGTTCGCCGCAGGTGGGCGGGGATCTCGTCGATGTCCTGCTCGTTGGGCGCCGGCGCGATGATGGTCCGAATACCGTTGCGCTGCGCCGCGAGCGCCTTCTCCTTGAGCCCGCCGATCGGCAGGACCAGGCCGGTCAGGGTCACCTCGCCCGTCATCGCCACGTCGGAGCGGACCGGGCGCCCCGAGAGCAGCGAAGTGAGCGCGGTCACCATCGTCACGCCCGCGCTGGGACCATCCTTGGGAATCGCCCCGGCGGGCACATGGATGTGGATGTCGTGGGTGGCGAACCAGTCCTCGGGCAGGTCTGGGAACAGCGTGGCCGCATTGGCGCGGACATAGGAGAGCGCCGCCTGAGCCGATTCCTTCATCACATCGCCGAGCTGGCCGGTGATCGTGAGGTGGCCGCGACCGGTCATCGCGGTGGCCTCCACGAACAGCACCTCTCCCCCGACCGGCGTCCACGCCAAGCCGGTCGCCACGCCGGGACGCGACGTCCGGCGGCGGGCCTCGGAGACGAACTTCGGCTTGCCCAGCAGCTCGCGCACCCGCGGCTCGGTGATCGTCACCTTGCGCGTCTGGTTGCCCTCGGCGACCTGGCGGGCGACCTTGCGCACGACGCTGCCGATCTCCCGCTCCAGCTGGCGCACGCCGGCCTCACGGGTGTACTCGGCGATGATCGTCTTCAGCCCCGGATCGGTGAAGGAGATCCTCGCCGGGGTGAGCCCGTTGCGCGTCGTCTGGCGCGGCACCAGGTAGCGCTTGGCGATCTGCAGCTTCTCGGCCTGGGTGTAGCCGGCGAGCTGGATGATCTCCATGCGATCGCGCAGCGGCCCCGGAATCGTGTCCAGGTTGTTCGCCGTCGTGATGAACATCACGTTGGAGAGGTCAAACGGCAGGTCGAGATAGTGGTCACGGAACGTGCGGTTCTGCTCAGGGTCGAGCACCTCGAGCATCGCGCTGGCCGGGTCGCCGCGGAAGTCGGCGCCCATCTTGTCGATCTCGTCGATCATGAACAGCGGGTTGTTGGCGCCGGCGTCGCGCAGCGCCCGGACGATCACCCCGGGCATCGCCCCGATGTAGGTCCGCCGGTGGCCACGGACCTCGGCCTCGTCGCGCATGCCGCCGACGCTGATGCGCTCAAAGCGCCGTCCCAGCGCCCGGGCGACCGAGCGGCCCAGCGATGTCTTGCCGACGCCGGGCGGCCCGACGAAGGTGAGGATCGAGCCGGCCGGCTGGGGGCTGTCGGGGCTCACGAGCGAACGCACCGCCAGGAACTCCAGGATGCGCTCCTTGACCTGCTCGATGTCGTAGTGGTCCTCGTCGAGCACCTTGCGAGCGTGCTTGAGGTCGAGGTTGTCCTCGGTGGAGGTGTTCCACGGCAGCGAGGCGATCCACTCCAGGTAGTTGCGGACCACGCCGTACTCGGCCATCGCGGGCTGCAGACGCTCGAGCCGGCTCAGCTCACGCTCCACCTGCTTGGCGGCCTCCTCGGGCAGCTGCAGCGCCTCGAGCTGGGAGCGCAGCTCGTTGACCTCGGCCTGCACCTCGTCGCCCTCGCCGAGCTCGTCCTGGATCGCCTTGAGCTGTTGGCGCAGGAAGTACTCCCGTTGCCCCTTCTCCAGCTCGGACTGAACCTGGGACTGGATCTTTGAGTCCAGCGCCACCACCTCGAGCTCCCGGGCGAGGATCTCCGAGAGTCGCCGCAGTCGTTTGGTGACGTCGAGCTCCTCCAGCAGCGCCTGCTTCTCGGCGGTGGGCAGCCGCAGCGCGCCCGCGATGAGATGGCTGAGCATCACCGGGTCGTCGACGTTGGCGACCATCACCTGGAGCTCCTCGGGCAGGTAGGGAACCTGGCCGACGATGCTGGAGAACGTCCGCTGGACGTTGCGGGCCAGCGCCTCCAGCTGCGCGCTCTGGCGGACCTTGTCGGGCGCCGCCTCCACGGAGGCGACGAGATACGGCTCGGTCTGGACCCACTCGGCGACGCGGACGCGCTGGCCGCCCTGGATGAGCACCCGCAGGGTTCCGTCGGGCAGGCGGACCATCCGGGCCACCGACCCGAGCACGCCGACGTCATAGAGCTCCTCGGGGCCGGGCGTCTCGACCTCGGAGTCACGACCGGCGATCAGGACGATCGAGCGGTCACCGCGCAGCGCGTCGTTGATGAGCTCGATGGAGCGCTGCTGGCCGACATTGAGCGGGATCACCAGCTCCGGGAAGGTCACCGCGTCACGCAGCGGCAGGACGCCGATCCGGGCGGGGAGCCGCGGCGTGCCGTTGGCGTCCTGCGTGGTCGCGTCGGCGGGGGCGCCGACATCGATGACGCTCATTGCGGGTCCCCGCTCTTGATCGGGACCGCGCGGCGCCGGTCGGGGCGGCCGGTGAGCGGCAGCTCCACGCGCAGCATGCCGTCTTCGTAGCGCGCCGTGATGCCGTCGGGGTCGACGTCAGCACCGAGCTCGATCAGCCGCCGGAACGACCCGCGCTCGATCTCGATCTGCTGGTAGACCTCGCCTCCGGGGGCGGCGGCCCCGCGGCGCCCGGCGAGAAACAGCTTGCGTCCCTCGATCTGCAGCGCGATGTCGTCGGCGTCCATCCCGGCCAGCTCGGCGGTGACGATCGCCCGGGGAGGGTCCGACGCGTAGGCGACGTCGACGGCGGGCCATTGGCCGGTGTGGCGGCGCGACAGCCCGCTGCGTTCAAACGCGTCACCGAACAGCTCGTTCATCTCCCGTCGCATCCGATCGAAGTTGGCAAATAGGTCGCGTTGGGACATCACCAAGTTCAGGTTTTCAGGAGGTGTTTGCAGGCCCACCGATCGCCGCCCCCGGCCCCCAAGGGTAGATCCCCAGCTAGAGCGTGTAAACCGCGCCCTCGTGGGCGAGCTCGACCGGACCGCCGAATGCCTCGGCGGCGTCGGCGTGGGCCTGCTCGGGGTCAAGCTCGTCGGAGTAATGGGTGAGCACGAGCCGCCGCGCCCCCGCGCCGCGCCCATGCTCGCCGGCCTCACGCGCGGTCAGGTGCCCGCGCACCCCGTCACGCTCGGGGCGGGGCAGCGTCGCCTCGATGAGCAGCATGTCGGTGTCCCGGGCGAACTGCACGAGCTCGGGGTTGGGGCGGCAGTCGGCGCCGAACGTGAACCGAGTGCCGTTGACGGCCAGTTCGACGGCGTAGGTGGTCACGTAGTGGGGCACCTCGCAGAAGCGCACCTTCCAGGGACCGATCGAGAGCTCGTCGGCGGCGCCGTATTCGGTCAGCGCGAAGGCGGTCTCGACGAGGTCCTCGGTGCCCCAGCAGCCGACCACCCGGCGCAGCACCTCACTCCCGCCGCCGGGCAGGTAGAGCTGCGGGCGCGCCGGGCTCTCGGTCCCCGGCCAGCCCCCGACCGGTACCGGCTGCTGACGCGGGGCGTAGCTGAGCGCGTAGCTGAACGGGACCAGATCCAGGAAATGGTCGGCGTGCATGTGTGTGATGAGCACCGCGTCGACATCGACGTAGTCGACGAGCGGGCGCAGCTTGGAGAACACGCCGTTGCCGCAATCGAGCAGCAACGTGAACCCGTCCTCCTGAAGCAGATATCCGCTGCATGCCCCGTTCGCGTCCTGCCAGGACGGTGACTTCCCGAGCACCTTGACCTGCAACCGCCCTCCTCTCGTGTGGCCTGGGACACTTTAGACGTCGTGGGCCTCGGGCACGTGCACCTTCCCCTGCTGATGGCCGTCGTCTCTCGACGGTTTGAACTCGCCGCGCTTGCGCTCGGCGGAGTGCTCGTGCTCGGCGCGTTGCTCTCGGGACTGGCGCGGCGCAGCTTCGTCTCGCTGACGGCGATGTTCGTGCTCATCGGGTTCGTGCTCGGCCCCGGGGTGACCGACGTGCTGCACTTCGAGCCGGGGTCGGCGTTCGTCTCCGAGCTGGCCACCGTGGCGCTGATCGTGATCCTGTTTCGCGACGGGCTCGAGGTCGACGGGGAGATCCTGCGCTCGCACTGGCGGCTGCCGTTTCGCAAGCTCGTGCTGGCGATGCCGCTCACCGCGTTGATCATCGCGCTCGGCACCCGGCTGCTGGTCGGGCTGTCGTGGACGGAGTCGTTCCTGCTCGGAGCGCTGCTGTCGCCGACCGATCCGGTGCTGTCCTCCAGCGTGGTCACCAACCCGCGGGTGCCGGCGGTGGTGCGGCATTCGCTCAACCTCGAGTCCGGACTCAACGACGGGCTGGCGCTGCCCGCGGTGCTGGCGCTCTCGGCGGCGCTGGCGATCGGCGGCGGGCACTTCGTGTGGTGGCGGTTCGTCATCCAGAACCTCGTGGTTGGGTTCGCCGTCGGGATCGTCGTCGGGTTCGCCGGCGCGTGGCTGGCGCCGCGCAGCAGAGGACTAGCCGAGGGAACGCCCGCGCACCAGCGCTCGCTGTTCGGGCTCGGCGTCGCGTTCCTCGCCTACGGGGTCGCGGTGCTGACCCCCGACGGCAACGGCCTGATCGCCGTGTACGTCGCGGCGATCGTGCTCGGGATCCGGCGCCCCGACGTGCAGGGCTACTTCGAGCGCCAGGCCGCCGACCTGGTGGAGATCGTCAAGCTCGGGATCTTCGTTGTGTTCGGCGCGCTGCTGACGCTGTCGGGCCTGTTCGGCTCCGGCTGGGCGGCGGTCGGCGTGGTCGTGGTCACGCTGCTGATCGCCCGGCCGGTGTCGGTGTTCATCGCACTGGCGGGAACGTCGACCGACATGGCAACCCGCGCGTTCATGTCCTGGTTCGGGCCCAAGGGGGTGGCGACGATGACGTTCTCACTGCTTGTGCTCAGCCAGGGGATCGCCGGGGGGCCGGTGATCTTCAACCTGGCGGCGCTGACCGTGTTCTGCTCGGTGCTCGTCCACGGGGCGACCGACACCGCGGGGGCGGAGTGGATCGGGGCGCGGGCCGAGGCTGCGGCGGCGCGGGGTTCTGGGGCTCCGGGGGGTTCCGGGGCTTCGGCGGGTTCCGGGCCTCCGGAGGGTTCCGGGCCTCCGGAGGGTTCCGGCGCTCCGGGCGCCGGTGGGGCGTCCGGGGAGGGAGGGGCCGAGCGGCCCGGAGCTGCCGTCGAGCGTCAGTGACCGGAGCCGGGGCCGTCGACGCCGTCACGGCGGCGGGACGGGTCCATCAGCCAGCCCATGAACACGGCGAACAGGACAAAGACCACGAAGCCGACGATCAGAGGCCAGTACATGGCCGTAAACATATAGGAGCTGGACCGGACAGGTGGCCGGCCGGGTTGCTGGCTGGCTGGCTAGCGGCGCGCCGGCGCCCCTCCCCGCCGAGTGTCTTGGAGATTTCAGTACCTGGGCGACTGGGATCTCCAAGACACCGGGCGGCGGCGCCCCACTTGCCGCCCACCGCAACAAACTGCGGCTGGGGAAGGGGTCGAGTGGAGTTGGCCGCGCCTCGGCGCCGGGTGGCGAGCCGCAGCAGGCGACGTGCCCACCGCTGCAACGACGAGAGTCCTGCCGAGGAGATCACCGTCGACGTTGCCGGTCGGGTCACGGCCGGGGGCGTCGGAGGTTTCGGTGCCCATGACCGTCAAACCTCCAAGCGGCTCCCCAGCACAGGTGGGCGTCGGAGATTTCGGTGCCCATGACCGTCAAACCTCCAAGCGGCTCCCCGGCACAGGTGAGCGTCGGAGATTTCGGTGCCAATGACGGCCAAACCTACGAGCGACCGCGAGGTGATCTCCTCAGCAGGACTCGTGCCGTTGCAGCAGTCGGCACGCCGCCGGCTGTGGGTCGCCCCCACCCTCGGGAAGCGGGAGCCCCACTCGACCCCTTCCTCAGCCGCAGTTGCGTGGGCGGCCACGACGGCTGACGGAACCCCCGCGCCGTCGCGGACGAGGCGGGGCGGCTCAGGCGTGCAGCGAGACCTGCTCGCTGGGCGACGGGAACGCCCAGGCGACCTGGAGGCGGCGCTCCTGGCGGAAGACGAAGCGCAGCTGCGACGGCGGGCGTAGCCCGTCGGGGTGAGCCGGGCGGAAGGTGGCGCACGGGCCGTCGGCCGCGACAGCGCAGAGGAGGTTCTGCTTGAAGAAGCAGCTGTCGCAGCTCGCCTGCGCCGCATGTGCCCGACCGTGTGCCATATGTGCCTTCGAACTCCGCTGAGAGATTGAAACTAGGACGTGAACAGGTCGGGGATCAAAGCGGATCCTGGGCATCCGTACAACGCCGAAATCCGGAAATCGCAGGCTTTTCCGGAAACGCGAAAACCCGCCAAATAGCGGGGACTTTGTCACAGCCCGAGTGTTCTGCCCGCATTTTCCGTACGTTTGCGGGTAGCCATGCCAGCCGCTTTGGACCAGGACTCGCCCGGACCGCTGCTGTCGCTGGCCGACTACGAGCGCGCCGCGCTGGCCGCGATGAGTCCGGAGGCGCGTAGCTACATCGAGGGAGGCGCCGCCGACGAGCTCACCCGGGACGACAATCCGGTCGCCTGGCAGCGCCTGGCGCTGCGCCCCCGGATGCTCGTGGGCGCCAGCGGCCTGGACCTCGGCACCGAACTGCTGGGGGTCGGTCGTCCGCACCCGATCGTCGTCGCGCCCACGGCGTTTCAGCAGCTCGTGCACCCCGACGGCGAGATCGGCATCGCCCGCGCCGCCGAGGCGACCAACACGGTCATGTGCGTCTCGACGCTGGCCAGCGCCGGAGCGGCGGAGGTGGCGCAGTCCGCACCGCAGACGACCCGCTGGTTTCAGCTCTACGCGTTCTCGGACCCGGGGGTGACCCGTGAGCTCGTCGACAGCGCCGCCGTCCACGGCTACGAGGCACTCGTGGTGACGGTCGACCGCCCGGTGCTCGGCCTGCGTGAGCGTGAGCGCCGCTCCCGGGTGCGTGATGCCGGCGCGCACGCGGTGCAGAACTCGGCCGCGGCCCGCGGCGCGCCGGCCGCCGATTATTCGGCGCTGATCGACGCCGACCTCAGCTGGGCCGACATCGAGCGGCTCGTCGCGCGGAGCCCGCTTCCGGTGCTCGTCAAGGGCGTCATGACCGCCGAGGATGCCCGCCTGGCGATCGACCACGGCGTCGCCGGCGTGATCGTCTCCAACCACGGCGGCCGCCAGCTCGACACCGTCCTCTCCGGGGCCGACGCATTGCCTCCGGTGGTCGACGCCGTCGAGGGGCGCGTCGACGTGCTCGTCGACGGCGGCATCCGCCGGGGCACCGACATCGTCAAGGCGCTGGCGCTCGGCGCGCGCGGCGTGCTCGTCGGGCGCCCACTCACCTGGGGGCTGGCGGTCGCGGGTGGCGAGGGAGCCCAGCACATCCTCCAGATCCTGCTCGACGAGCTCGCCAATGCGCTCATCCTCACCGGCTGCCCGCGCGTCAAGGATCTCCACGAAGGTTTTGTGACGCCTGCGCCGTGGGCATCTCGGCCAGCGTGAACGTTCTCGTCACCGGGATCACCGGATACGTCGGCGCGCTGATCGCAGAACGCATGCAGCGTGAGGGTCACGCGGTACGCGGCTTTGCCCGCCATCCCGACCGGGTGACGCTCGACGTCCCGGTGATCGGCGGCGACGCACTCACCGGTGACGGGCTGCCGGAGGCGCTGTCCGGTGTCGACGTCGCCTACTTCCTCATTCACTCCATGGAGCCGGCCACCGCCGACCCGTTCGCCTCCCGTGAGCGGATCACCGCCGAGCGCTTTGCGCAGGCCGCGGCCGATGCCGGAGTGCGACGGATCGTGTACCTCGGCGGACTCGTGCCCGAGGGCGGACCGCGCTCGGCTCACCTGGCGAGCCGACTCGCCGTCGAGCAGATTCTCCTGGCGGCGGTCCCCGAGTCGGTGGCGCTGCGGGCGTCGATCGTGATCGGGGCGCGCTCGCGCTCGTTTCGCTTTCTCGTCCGACTCGTCGAGCGACTGCCCGTCCTGGCGATGCCGGCGTGGAGTCCGAACCGGACCGCGCCGATCGACGAGCGTGACGTCGTGGCGATGCTCGTGCGGGCCGCCGACAGCGAGGCCGCCGCCGGGTCGGTGCTCGACGTCGGCGGCCCCGATGTCCTGTCCTACGGTGATCTCATCGATCGCATCGCCGACCTGATGCTCGTCAATCGCCCGGCCGTGCGCTTCCGGCGCCTTACCGTGACCCCGATCGCCAGTCGGGTGGCGGCAGCGATCGCGGGTGAGGAGTATGAGTTGATCGGGCCGCTGATGGAGAGCCTTGGCAGCGACCTGCTCCCCGCCGACGATCACGCCGCCGAACTGCTCGGCGTCCGGCTCCATTCCGTCAACGCCGCGATCGAACACGCGCTCGGAG
Source organism: Solirubrobacteraceae bacterium (assembly GCA_049591655.1). Taxonomy (GTDB): domain Bacteria; phylum Actinomycetota; class Thermoleophilia; order Solirubrobacterales; family Solirubrobacteraceae; genus Palsa-465. The sequence continues at coordinate 717 of JBAWFG010000249.1, read as the reverse complement.
AATGGGAGCGCGATGAGCGTCTCGCCGCCCGCTGACCCCCTGATCGTTACTGTGCCCTGCCTATGAGCACAGTTTCCTCAAAGATCCAGATCAACGCCCCGATCGACGAGGTGTGGGAGACGATCATGGATCCCCAGCGGCTGAAGGATTGGGTGACGATTCACAAGTCCGTGGCCAACGCCTCGCCATCGCCGCTACGCCGCGGCGCGACGATGGATCAGTCCATGTGCGTGCGCGGGCTCACATTCCACGTGCATTGGACCCTTGTCGATGCTGACAAGCCGCGCCGAGCGGAGTGGCAGGGAGAGGGTCCCGCTCGCTCCCACGCGGTGATCCGCTACGAACTGTCCAGCGACGACGATGGATGCACCACGTTTCAGTACACCAACGAATTCCATCCACCGGGTGGGCGGCTGGGCAACATGGCCGGACGCATGATCGTGGGCGCTACATCCGAGCGTGAAGCGCGCAGTTCACTGTCGCGCCTCAAGGCACTGCTCGAAGGCAAATAGCGTTTCGCCGCGCGCGTGCCGTCAGGTGCGCTGTATCGTGTGTGGACTAATACGTTTACGACACCACGGAGGTGGTGAGAGTTGGCAGGTTTTGTTGACAGTACGGTGAAGGACATCGACAGCCGCTTGAGCGAACTCAAGCAGGAGGTCACCAAGCTGGAAGCCGCCCGCGCGGCTCTCGTCGGTGGTCGCCGCGGCCCCGGCC
>JBAWFG010000248.1:0-21154 GCA_049591655.1 Solirubrobacteraceae bacterium | reverse complement strand
GGTACGGGCTGGCGCAGACGCTGCTACAGGGGCCCCTGAGCCGGCCGGCGGGTGAACGGGTCGTGCATGACCCCGAGCGCGTGAAGCTGTTCTCGGTGCACTCGGCGGCGGAGCGTCTCGCGGCCGCCTACGAGCGGCTGCTTGAGCACCCGTGAGAATGGGCCCCGGGGACCGGCTGGGCCGATCCCCGGGACTGCGTCATAGCCGTGTGGTCAGGAGGCGGCTTGATGATCGGCAGCCTGCCACGGGTGACGACGCTCACCGACCACCACCGGCTCGACGATCGGAGCGCCGTGCACGCGGTCGACGGCGTGGGGCTCGGCCACCAGCCGCCACCAGCGGATCCGCTTCTCGAGCGCCTTGTCGAGGCTGAGGTGCTCCCGGCGGGCCGGGGGTGCGAACACCAGCAGGGCGACGAACAGCAGGATGTAGGGGATGGCGGTGCCGATGTCGGTGTTGCCCTGGCCGTAGGGGCCACCGAAGCCCTCGCCAACCGCCCACACCATGATCATGTACGCCGCGCCGCCGAGATAGCTGACCCGGCGGGCGACACCGAGCAGGAGCACGACCGCCAGCGCGGTCTCCGTGAGCCCGGTGATCGTGGCCCACAGCATCGGATCACCGGCCTGCAGGTTGATCCAGAAATGGAACCAGCCGTGGAGGACGTTGGGCTGGCCCTGAGCGGTCTGCTTGAGCGACTGCAGGAACGAGCCGCGGTAGTCCGGCTGCCACTTCAGGTAGGCGTCGAGGGCGAACACGAGGCCGAACACGATCCGGATGATCGTGCCGGTCCAGCCCGCCGATGGGGTGGGGACCTTGTGGCCCTCCGACGAGCGGCCGTCATGGTCGTGGGCGTGCAGAACGTCGGTCCTGGGCAGGCGATCCGCAGCCTGATCGTTGTCTGTCGGGGAGGGGGCTTGGGGTGTGGTCATGGGGTGGGGCTTCCCGAGCGTCGCCGGGGACATGCGGATCTTGAAAGGGTTCTCATGGCCGGTCCCGCGAGGATGCGATCCCGGTATGGTCCTGGCGACGGCCCGCCCATGCAGACGCTTCCAACCAAGCTCAACGGCCCCATCGTGCTGGCTCCCGTGGTGCACGGCGACGAGCGGGGCTTCTTCCTCGAGGCATTTCGCCAGAACACGCTGCCCGATCTTGGGCTAAGGGTCGACTTCGTCCAGGACAACCACTCCCGCTCGCGGGGCGGAATCGTCCGCGGCATGCATTTCCAGCCGGGCCAGGCCAAGCTGATCCGCTGCGTTCGAGGCTCGATCCTTGACGTGGTCGTCGACATCCGGGTCGGCTCGCCTCAGTTCGGCCAGTGGGAGGCGCATGTGCTCGACGACGTCGAGCACCGCCAGCTCTTCTGCCCCGACGGTTTTGCTCACGGGTTCTGTGTGCTGTCAGACGTCGCCGACGTCGTCTACAAGGTGTCGACCTACTACGACCCGGGCGCCGAATCCGGGTTCGCCTTCGACGACCCTGACGTGGGCATCGAGTGGCCCACCGATGTCGAACTGCTCGCTTCCGGGCGTGACCGGGCGGCGCCGCCGCTGGCCGAGCTCTCCGCCGCCCTGCCCTTCCGTCACCCCGATGCTTAGGTACCTGGAGATCGGCCCGCGCCGGTATCGGCTCGTCGCCTACGTGACGTTGACGGCGCTGACCCTGATCGTGATGAGCGGAGCCGCGGTACGGCTCACCGACTCGGGGCTCGGCTGCGCGAACTGGCCCAAGTGCGGGGGCACTCCGCTGCCGCCGCTCAGCACGCATGCGCTGATCGAGTTCGGCAACCGCGCGGTGTCGGGGGTCGTCGGACTCATCACGGTCGTGGCCTTCGTCCTGGCCCTGACCCGGCGCCCGTTCCGCCGCGACCTCGCGTGGCTGGCGGTCGCACTGCCGCTCGGCGTCGTCGCCCAGGCGGTCCTCGGCGGTTTCACCGTGCTGAACCACCTCGCCCCCGGGTTCGTGATGGCCCACTTCAGCCTGTCGCTGATCATTCTCGTCGCCGCCTTTGCGCTGGCCTGGCGCAGCGGCCATGAGCCCGGCTCGCGGCCTCGCTCCAATGACCGCGTCTCGGTGTGGGCGGTACGCGCACTCGCACCGCTCGGCGCGCTGACGATCTTCGCCGGGACCGTCGCGACCGCTGCGGGGCCTCATTCCGGAGGGTTCACCGGGCAGGTCGTGCACCGCCTTCACTTCAAGGGGGGCGACACGCTCACCTGGGCCGTGCACGAGCACGCCACGATCGCTGCGATCTTCGGCGTCGCCGTGATCGGCGTCTGGTTCCTGCGCCGTCGCCGCGGTGCCACCGGCGCTGCGCTGGAGCCGCTGACGGTGCTCGGGGTGCTGCTCGCCGCCCAGGGTCTGGTTGGGAGCGTCCAGTACGAGCTACGACTCCCCACCGACATGGTCTGGGTCCACGTCTCGCTGGCCACCGTCACGTGGCTGGTGGTCCTGTGGGCGTGGGCCACGGAGGGCAGCCTGGCTCCCCGCCGGGTGGCCGTGGAGTCGCCCGAGGCCCAGTCACACGGCGCTCGGAGGCTGGAAGCCGTCTGATCGCGGCCGCGGCGCGCCGCTGGGGCGCGCCGGCTGTCGCGCACGCTGATGTGCGGTGGCGTTGCCCGCGCTCGGTACGATCGGTGTCGATGGGGACGTCGTCTGAGAACAATGGCCAGGTCAGAGCCCCGGATCGAGGGGCCCTTCCAGGGCAGTCGCGCGGCGGTGACGCCTCGCTGAGCATCCTGGTGGTCGACGACGAATCTGACCTGCGTGAGATGCTCACGCGCTCCTTCTCCCGGGAGGGTCACCGGGTGCTCGCGGTCGCCGACGGCCGCTCGGCGATCGACCGCGCCAGCACCGACAGCTTCGACATCCTGCTGCTCGACGTGGCGCTCGGTCCCGGGCCCGATGGGTACGAGGTGTGCCGCACGCTGCGCGGACGGCGCAACGTTGTGCCGATCATCATGCTGACCGCGCTTGACTCCGAGGCCGACGCCGTCCTCGGCCTGGAGGCCGGCGCCGACGACTACGTCACCAAACCGTTTGGCCTGGCCGAACTGCGCAGTCGCATCCGCGCCGTGCTGCGGCGGGCCGGCACCCGCGCGATGGGCGACGAGGTGCTCGTCGTGGGCCCGATCGCGCTCGATCGCGCGCAGCGGGAGGTCACGATCGACGGCCAGCCGGTCAAGCTCACGTTTTCGGAGTTCGAGCTGCTCGACGCGTTGATGGCCGACCCCGGGCGTCTGCTCAACCGCCAGGAGCTGCTGCGTGCGATCTGGGGCGACAGCGCCTACCGGGATCCCCGCGCGATCGACGTCCACATCCGCCATCTGCGTGAGAAGCTGGAGCCCGAGCCGGAAAAGCCCCGCTACATCCTCACCGTACGCGGGGCCGGCTATCGCCTGCGGGGCGCGCAGGTGAGCTGATGTCGAGGAAGTGCAGGCGGCCGTGATCGCGTTGCATCCGTGGCGTGCGTTCGGATTGCGCGGGCGGATCATCGGTGTGGTGCTGGTGACGGCGGTGGCCACCCTCGGTGTCGCCGCGGTGGCGCTCCTGGGGCCCCTGGAGCAGAGCCTGCGCAATGCGGAGAAGGCGACGCTCAAGAAGAACCTGGGGCGGAGCACGATCCACACGTTTGCCAACCTGCATCTCGACCAACTCGTCACCGACCCCAGGGCCGCTGACGCGCTCGCCGCCGCGCAGGGGCGGCTGGGCAGCCGGATCGGCGCCATCGTCAACGTGTTCGGGTACCCCGGGGCCAACGGGAACGTCAGCGCTCCGCTGCTGCGCCCGCGCGCCGGCAGTGACGCCGATGACCATTTCGACGATGTCGCGGTGGCGTTCCGGACCGGCCACGACTACAGCTTCGGCTCGATCGACGAACGCAACTACGCGCGGGCGGCGATCCGCTTCTACTCCGGAGGCATCCCGTTCGTGCTCGCGGTGCGCAAGCCGATCATCGAACTGTCAGGTGCCGTCCACGCGGTGCGCACGGCCTTCCTCTACGCCGCCCTGGCGGCGCTGGGCCTGAGCCTGCTGCTGGGGATCCCGCTGTCGGCCCGGCTCGTGCGCCGGCTGCGGCGATTGCGGGAGGCGGCGATCGAGCTCGCCGACGGAGGCCCCGGAGTTGAGGTCCCCGACGACCGGGCCCACGACGAGGTCGGCGACCTGGCGCGCACGCTGGCCATGATGCAGCTGCGGCTCAGCCGTCAGGAGGAGGCCCGCCGCTCGTTCGTGGCGACCGCCTCGCATGAGCTGCGCACGCCGCTGACGTCGTTGGACGGGATGCTCGAGCTGCTCAACGAGGATCTGCAGGACGCGCACCCCGATCTGGAGGATGCGCGGGCACTGGTGCAGCGCGCCCATGCGCAATCACGCCGGCTCGGGCGTCTCGCCGCCGACCTGCTCGACCTCTCACGGATCGACGCTCAGGTCGAGCTGCGCTCAGAGCCGGTTGAGCTTGGCGAGCTCAGCCGCGCCGTCCTCGCCGAATTCGAGATCGGGACCGAGCAGCATGCGGTCCGCTCGTCGCTGGATGACGTCGACGGTTCGGTGTGGGCGCTCGGTGACCCGGGGAGCATCGCCCAGATCCTGCGCATCCTGCTCGACAACGCGGTCCGCGCCAGTCCCCCCGGGTCCGAGGTGCGCGTTGTGCTGCGGCCCGGCGAGGCCGTGACGATCAGTGTCCGCGACGAGGGCTCGGGCGTGGCGCCCGACGAACGCGAGTCCATCTTCGAGCGATTCCACCGCGGGCGTGAGACGTCCGGCCGGGCCGGATTCGGGCTCGGTTTGGCGATCGGCCGGGAACTGGCCGAGCGGATGGGCGGCGAGCTGGTGCTCGAGGACGAGGAGCGGTCCGGCGCCACGTTCACGTTGCGCCTGCCGTCGATGCTGGCCCCCGAGCAGGAGCCGGTGCCCGTCGCCTGACGGGCTCAGACCGCAGCAGGGCCGCGTACCTGACAGGATCACGCCGGCATGGATCCAACCCTCATGAAGGCGACGCTCGCCGTCGACGAACACCACTGGTGGTATCGCGGGCGGCGCCGCATCATTCGCGCCGAGCTTGATCACCTGCCGATTCCGGCGGGCGCGCGGGTGCTCGATGCCGGCTGCGGCTCGGGCCGCACGCTCCAGGAGCTCGTCGACTACGGCCAGGTGAGCGGCATCGAGCTCGATGCCGACGCCGCCGAGCTGGCGCGCAGCCGCGAGCACGGTGAGGTCCAGGTCGGCCGCTTGGAGGACCTCCCATGGGAGGACGCCACGTTTGACCTGATCACGTGCCTGGATGTGATCGAGCACGTGCCTGATGATGTCGTCGCCCTCCGGGAGTTGCTGCGGGTGTGCCGTCCCGGTGGCTTCCTGCTCGTGACGGTGCCCGCCTACCAGTCGCTGTGGTCGCTGCACGATGAGGCCAATCACCACTACCGCCGCTACTCGCGGCCGTCGCTGCGCGGGGCCGCCAACGCGGCGGGCTGGCGAACCCAGCGGATGACCGCGTTCAACAGCGTGCTGCTCGCGCCGGCGGCGGCGGTCCGTGTCGCCCAGCGTCGTTTCGGCACCCACAACGGGTACACCAACGATCTCGACCTCGGGCCGGCGTGGCTCAACGATGCGCTCGAGCGGCCGCTGGCGCTCGAGGCAGAATGGCTCTCCCGGGGCCACACGCTCCCGATGGGCCTGTCGTTGCTGGCGATCCTGCGCCGGCCGGCCGGCGCTTGACGGCGCCCCCGCCGGGGCAGCGTTACCGGTGATGCTCGAGATCGCCGCCCTCATCGGAGTCTCCTCCAGCCTCGGCTACCTGCTGCCGGCGATCATCGGCCTGGAGTCGATGGGCGTCCCCTCACCGGGGGAGACCGCGCTCGTGCTCGCGGCGGTGCTGGCCAGCCAGGGCAAGTTGCAGATCTGGCTGGTGATCGTGATCGCGAGTGCGTCCGCGATCCTCGGTGACAACATCGGCTACCTGCTCGGACGGCGCTTCGGGCGAGAGGTCCTGGAGTCCCGCGGCCCGTTTCATAAGCACCGGCGGGAAGTGATCCGCGCCGGCGACCGGTTCTTTGAACGCCACGGACCCAAGGCGGTGTTCTTCGCCCGCTGGATCGCGCTCGTGCGCTTCGCGGCGGCCTGGCTGGCGGGCATCAACAAGATGAAATACGGCGAGTTCTTCTTCTGGAACGCCCTGGGCGGAATCACCTGGGCCGTCACCTACGGGCTCGTCGGCTACTTCGCCGGCAACGCGGCCGCCCGGGCCATCTCGCGGTTCGGTATCTACGCGCTCATCGGCCTTGCCGCGCTGTTCGCCGTCTACATCATCGTCAAGGTGCGCCGGCGCAACCGGTCAGGAACGCACATCGACGGTTCCGACAGCGAGGACAGCCACGACGAGCATGAGGGTCCGGCGCCGCCGGCCTCGGACCCCTGATCCTCGCTGCGCTACGTCTCGTCTGAGCGATCGAGCTCCAGCGCGAGGGAGTTGATGCAGAAGCGCTGGCCCGTGGGGCGGGGACCGTCGTCGAACACGTGGCCAAGATGGCCGCCACAGTGACGGCAGCGCACCTCGGTGCGCTGCATGCCGTGGCTGGTGTCGTGCACCAGCTCGACGTTCTCGGCGACCGCCGGCTCGTAGAAGCTCGGCCAGCCGGACCCGGACTCGAACTTCGTGCCCGACGAGAACAGCTCGGCGCCGCAGCCGGCGCAGCGGTAGGTGCCGTCGTCCTTGACGTCGACGTACTCACCGGTGAACGGGCGCTCAGTCGCCTGACGGCGGAGCACCTCGTACTGCTCCGGGGTCAGTCGTGCACGCCATTGATCGTCGGTGAGGGCAACTGTGCGTTCGGTGTCCATAGCGGTGACGTTAGCGCGCGCTTGATGCCGGCCAACATGGAGTCCGACAGTCCCGCGGCTGCGCCACCGGGGCCCGGGTCGGCCTGCTAGTTCAGGACACAGCATGCTGCCCTCTCGCCACGCCGCATCCCCGGGCTCCCGGTTCACCATCACCGGCCACGAGCGCGGCGCCGCGCTGCTCGGGGCGGTGACGATCGCCTTCTCCAGCATTCTCGTGCGCCTCAGCCACGCGTCGCCGTCAACCGCCGCGATCTTCCGGTGTGCTTATGCGCTGCCGGTGCTTGGCCTGCTCGCCTGGCGGGAGGATCGGCGGTTCGGCGCTCGCGCCTGGCGCCAGCGTGCGGCCGGCCTGTGCGCCGGGGTGTTCTTCGCCGCCGACATGCTGCTCTGGAACAATTCGATCGCCGATGTCGGGGCGGGCCTGGCGACCGTGCTGGCCAACGTCCAGGTCGTGTTGCTCCCACTCGTCGCCTGGGCGCTGCTCGCCGAGCGGCCGGGGCGCCGGGTGCTGGCGGCGCTTCCGGTCTCCGCACTCGGGGTGCTGCTCATCTCCGGAGCGCTGGAGCACGGCGCATTCGGCCGCAACCCGACGCGGGGAACCCTGTTTGGGATCGGCGCCGGGGTCGCCTACGTCGGGTTTCTGCTGCTGCTGCGCCGCGGTGGTGCGGACCTGCGCCGGCCGGCGGGCACGCTGTTTGACGCCACAGCGGTCGCGACCGTTCTCTGCCTCGGTGCCGGGCTGGTGATCGGGGACGCGCAGCTGGAGCCGGCGTGGCCGAGCGCCGGCTGGCTGATCACGCTCGCGCTCAGCTCACAGGTCGTCGGCTGGCTGCTGATCGCCGCGACGCTGCCGCGGCTGCCGGCGGCGATCGGATCGGTGCTGCTGACCGTGCAGCCGATCGGATCGGTGCTGCTGGCGGCGCTCATCTTCGGCGAGTCGCCGACCGGGCTGCAACTGGGCGGCGTCGCGCTCGTGCTCGTGGCGCTGCTCGCCGCATCCCTCGGTCGGGCCCCGCGGCCAGGGGCGGCCGATCAGCCCGTGTTGAGCGCCGAGCGCGCGTAGGCATAGACCTCGGCGAGCGCCGGGGCCACGACCTCCGGGGCGGTGGTCGCCCGTGCCCGGGCGAGGGCTTGGGCGGGCGCGTCGGGATCCGCGGCGACACGTTGCATCGCCTGCGCGAGCGCGCAGGCGTCACCGGGCGCCACGAGCCAGTCGTCCGGCACGAGCTCAGGCAATGCCCCGATCCGGGAGGCAAGCACGGGAAGGCCGGCGGCCATCGCCTCCGCGGCGGCTAGGCCGAACGTCTCGGCCGAGCGTGAGGGCACGAGCGCAACCGAGGCCGCGGCACGCAGGCCCTCGAGCTCGTCGGGCGAGACCTCGCCCAGGAACCGTGCGTCGGCCGATCGGGCCTGCAGCCGGGCGCGCTCGGGACCGTCACCGGCGACGACGATCTCACGCTCGGCGAGCCGGCCGGCCTCGAGCGCCGTGTCCACACCCTTCTCGGGCGCCAGCCGGGCGGCGACGAGGGCGGGTCCGCCGGGCCGGTGTGGGGGAGCGGCAGCGATCTGCCGGGTCACGTGGGGCACGCGGAACGTGATTGTGAGAGGGGCGCCAAGCTCACGCAGCCGGGATTCGGCGAAGTGGCTGGGGACGACGAAGGCATCGGCCTGTGCTGTCAGCCGCCGCTGCCACAGGGCCAGGCCCGCACCGTAGGCGACCGCTTCGGCACCGGACCCGCGGCAGTTGTGGACCACCCCGGGCAGCGTGTTGCGTCCGTGACAGCGGGTGCACTCGTGCCCGTCGCGAAAGCAGACGCCGATCGCGCACACGAGCCGGTATTGATGCAGGTGGAGCACGACGGCGGCACCCGCCGCGCGGGCGGCGGCAAGCGCCCGCCAGCCGAGGGTCGGATGCAGGTTGTGCGCGTGCACGATCCGCGCCCCGGTCCGGCGCACCGCGCTCGCCACCTCCGCCGGGTCCAGTCCGCCGCGGAGCAGGCCGGCCGCCGCCGTCGCGCGCCCCAGCGTGTCGGAGGTGCGGGTGAGCAGCTCTGCGTCCTCGCCCAGGTGCTCGCGGACAAGCCACATGAGGTCATCGACGGCGCGTTCCTCTCCCCCGGAGATGCGGTAGCGGTGATGCAGGAAGAGGACCAAGGACGGGGGCCGGCGCGGTGGTTGGATGAATTTGTGCTCCCCGCCGCCTGAGCAAGGTCTAAGATAGGCCCCGCAGTGCCTTTCCGGGGGCATCGCCTAGCCGCAGGCGTTCCCGGGGAACCAAAACAGCCGAATACATCTGTGCCCTCCACGCCGAAGGGAGCCGCAACGGCTTTGCGGTGCTCGAACGCATGATGCAGATAACTGAGATTGATGACCCGCGCTTGGTCAAAGGACTGGCCCATCCACTGCGGATCCAGATCCTGCGTGTGCTGGAGAACCGGGTCGCCAGTCCAAGCGAGATCGCCGACGAGATCGACGCTCCGCTCGGCAACGTCAGCTACCACGTCCGCTTCCTCGCACGTGTCGGCCTGATCGAGCTGACCAGCACCAAGCCGCGCCGGGGGGCGGTCGAGCACTACTACCGCGCTGTCGGCCGCGTCCGTGTCACCGACGACGCCTGGTCTAAGGTGCCTGACGTTGTACGCCGCGGCATGGTCGGCGCGACGCTGGACCAGACCGCCCGCATGGTGTCGACCGCCGCCTCGGCGGGCGGTTTTGACCGCATCGACGCGGTCGTCAACCGCCGTGAGCTCGTTCTCGACGAGCTCGGCTTCAGCGAACTGGCCGGCGAGCTCGGACGTCTCGCCGAGCGCGTCCGGGAGATCGAGACCGAGTGCGCCACGCGCCTCGCCGCTGCCGACGGTGCCGCTGCGCCGGCCCAGGCCGGGCTCGTGACCATGCTGTTCGACGCCGCTGACGCAGATACGCTCCCGACGCCGCCACGCAATTCCGGCCGTCGCCGGGCCGGCGCCAAGCGCTGACTGACCGCTCCCCGGGCCGCTGTCCCTCGCCGGTCCCGCCGCGTCTACCGACGCCGCTGGCCCTTGTCCGGGGTCTACCGATGCCGCGTGGCGGCGTAGGTGACGTCGGCGGTGCAGGTGTCGGTCTGACGACCGCGCACATGGACCCGGACAGTCGCCTGGAAGCGGCCTGTGATCAGTCTCGCGGTACGGAACGTGCCTGAGAGCTTGGCCGCGATGAGGCCGGTCACGGGCCGGTCATTGCTGTCGGTGACGTGCACGGTGTAGTGGAAGGCGGCGCTGAAATGTCCGGCGCCGTTGACCGCGAAGCCGTAGGGCACCTGCTGGTTGGTCCAGAATCCCATTGGCGTGGGGTTGGCCCGGCATCTCGTGAAGAAGAAGGGGGCAATCTGCACGAACCGCAGCTTGCCATCGGCGCTGACCTGGGAAGCGATCGTGACGGTGCCGTGCAACGGCCGGCCGTTGAAGCGGGTCACCTGGGAGGTGTTGCCCGTGAAGGTGCCCGGCGCGAATGAGTCAGCCGCGTACGCGGTCGCGGTGATCAGCCCGACGGTCGCCACGGCTAGGGTCGCGGTCAGTGGGAGGCGACGCAGGCGTGCGGTCATGGTGCAGCTAACGGCACGGCGAGCCCCCGACCTTTGGAGCGGCCGCCGGGAGTCGACGGATCGTCACCGCCGCGCGGCGGTGGCGCTCAGCGCAGGACGTCGAGCGTGGCCAGCGTCGGATCGGCGGCGTAGGCCACGCGGACGCCGTCTGCCGCCGCGTCGCGGAGCGCGTCGAGCGCCGCAGCACTGACCGCCTCGCCGGGGGCGAGCACCGGCACGCCCGGTGGGTAGAGCGCGACGAGCTCGGCACTGACCCGTTCGACGGCGTCGTCGAACGGGACGGTTTCGACGGCGCTGAAGAACGCATCCCGCGGGGCGATCCGCTGATCGGGCGTGACGATCCATCCGGCGACCGTCGCCCCGGGCCGGGGCTCGCCGCGGCGACGCTCGATCGACGCGGCCAGCGCGTCGGTGAAGCGAGCTATCGAGGCCGCGTCGTCGGCGATCGTCACCATGGCGACGATCGTGTCCCGGTCGGCCATCTCCGGAGGGACTCCGGCGGCGATCAGGTCGGCCTCCACCTCCACGCCATGGGCACCGGTTCCGGGCAGCGAGACCGTCAGCTTGGCCGGATCAACGCCCGCGCCTTCGAGCACGTGCACGCCCGGAATCGCGCGCAGACGCGCTCGCGCGGCAGCGACCACGCCGATGACCTCGCCGAGCAGTCGCTCGCCGTCGCGCTGCACCAGAGCCCGCGCGGCGTCGATGCTCGCCATCAGCGCCCCGCCGGGACTGGTGGTGTGGGTCGCCTCAAAGGCGCGGTGCAGCCGCCCCGGGTCGAGGCGGTCAGTGCGGGCGAGCAGCATCGCCGCCTGCGAGTAGGCGGGGAGCGCCTTGTGGGCGCTGGTGACCATCGCGTCGGCGCCCGCGGCGAGCGCATGTGGCGGCAGGTCGGGATGAAAGCCGAAGTGCGCCGCCCAGGCGGCGTCGACGACGAGCGGCACGCCCGCGGCGTGGGCCACCCGGGCGTGCTCGGCGACGTCGGAGAAGGTGCCCACATAGGAGGGGTCGGTGAGCAGCACCGCCGCCGCGTGGGGATGCTCGGCCAGCGCGGCGGCGACGGTTGCCGGGGCATACCCGGTCGGCAGTCCGGTCCGGGGGTCGACCTCCGGCTCGATCCATGCCGGCACCAGCCCCGCCAGGACAAGTCCCAGCAGCGTCGAGCGGTGCAGCGTGCGTGACACGATCACCGTGTCCCCGGGAGCGCCGACGGCCAGCGCGATCGTCTGGTTGCAATGCGTCGACCCGCCGACCGAGAACCGGCACACGTCGGCGCCGTACAGAGCCGCCGCGCGCTGCTCGGCCTGGGTCAGCCAGCCATGCTGGAGCTTGACCGTGTCGACGCCACCGGCGAGCGCCATGTCCCCCTCGATGACCGTCCCGACCAGTGCGGTGGCACCCTTGTGGCCCGGTGTGTGGAACGCGTGATGACCGGCCGCCATCCGGGCCCGCGCCTCGAGGTAGGCGTTGAGCAGGGGTGCATCGCCGGCAAGGCCGAGCGGATCGTTCGTCGCGGTGACGGTGGTGTTGGTCAGGTCGGTCATCAACTGACAGCCGGTGGCAAGCGGGGCCCCCCGAGCATCTCGATGGCGCGCCGCCAGAAGTCCTGTCGGACTGTAGTCAGCACTCACCCATCCGGCGCCCCCGCTTAAACGACCGGCGGCGGCGCTGTGCGCGCCGCCGCCGGAATGAGAGCTCGTTTCGTCCGGCGCCGGAGCGCCGGCGCTCCATCAACCGCAGCCGGTGTTGAAGCCGCAGCTCCCGCACGTGTAGCAGCTGCCGGTGCGCTGCATCATGCCGCCGCACTGCTGGCAGGCCGGCCCGAGGTCCAGGCCCTGGCGGACCGCCGGCAGCACCGGCGGATCGTCGGTGATCGCCGCCGCGGCGGGCTGGGACGGCAGGCTGATCGAGGTCGGGCCGGCGGTGTCGCCGTACTGTGAACTCGCTGCGTCCTGCGCGGCCTTACGGGCCCGCACCTCCTTGGTGAGGATCCCGAGCTCCTCCTGGAGGTCGGCGTCAAGGAACCGTGACGCCAGCCAGCGCATGATGTAGTCGGGCAGTGACTTGGAGAACGGGATCTCCGGGTTGGAGGTCATGCCCTCGGGCTCGAAGCGCATGTAGCTGAACTTGCGCACCAGCGTCTCCAGCGGCACCCCGTACTGCAGCGACAGTGAGATGGCGGTCGCGAACGCGTTCATCATCCCGCGCAGCGTCGACCCTTCCTTACCGATGTCGGTGAGGAAGATCTCGCCGACCGAGCCATCCTCGTACATCCCGGCGGTGATGTAGCCCTCGTGCCCGCCGATCGAGAACTTGTGGGTGATCGACTGGCGCTCCCGCGGCATCCGGCGGCGCTTGGGACCGACCTTGGCCAGAGCCTCGGTCACGGCCTTCTCGACCTCGGCCTGAACGTCGACCCCGGCCGGCGCCTGCTTTTGGGCATCGGTGCGCAGCGCCTGGGCGGTCTTGGAGCCGTCACGGTAGATGGCGAGTGCCTTGACCCCGAGCCGCCACGCCTGGATGTAGGCATCGGCGATGTCCTCGACGGACGCCGACTGGGGCATGTTGACCGTCTTGGAGATCGCGCCGCTGATGAACGGCTGCACCGCACCCATCATTTTGATGTGGCCCATGTGCGAGATCGCTCGCTCGCCGACGGCGACATCGAACACCGGCAGGTCCTCGTTGTCGAGCCCGGGGGCTCCGAGGATCGTGCCGTGCTCATTGACGTAGGCGACGATCTGCTCGATGTGCTCATCGGAGTAGCCGAGCGTCTGCAGCGCCAGCGGCACCGTCCGGTTGACGATCGTCATCTGGCCGCCGCCGACCAGCTCCTTGAACTTGACCAGCGAGAAGTCCGGTTCGACGCCGGTCGTGTCGCAGTCCATCAGGAAGCTGATCGTTCCGGTCGGCGCCAGCACGGTGGCCTGCGCGTTGCGATAGCCGTGCTGGTCACCGGCGGCCACGGCTTCATCCCATGAGGTTCGCGCTGCCGTCAGCAGCGGGCCGTCCAGACAATCCTCAACCGGGATCGCGTAGGAGGCGTCACGGTGCTTGCGCATCACCGAATTGTGGGCGTCACGGTTCTCGCCATAGCGGTCATACGGGCCCATCGCCGCGGCGATCCGGGCCGAGCCGAGGTAGGCGCGGCCGGTCATCAGCGCCGTGATGGCGGCGGCGGTTCCGCGGCCGGCATCGGAGTCATAGGGCACGCCGTCGGCCATCAGATACGCGCCGAGGTTGGCGTACCCCATGCCGAGCTGACGGAAGGCGCGGGCGTTGTCGCCGATGCCCTCGGTGGGATAGCTCGACGGCGAGACGATGATCTCCTGCGCCAGGAACACGATGTCGACCGCGTGCTGGAAGGAGTCAACGTCGAAGGTGCCGTCGCTGCGACGGAACTTCATCAGGTTCAGCGACGCGAGGTTGCAGGCCGAGTCGTCGACGTGCATGTACTCGCTGCACGGATTGGATGCGTTGATCCGGCCCGAGACGGGGCAGGTGTGCCAGTCGTTGATGGTCGTGTCGTACTGGACGCCCGGGTCGGCGCAGCGCCACGCCGCCTCCGCGATCTCCTTCATCAGCTGACGGGCGGAGACCGGCTCGCCGACCGGCTCGCCGGTGACGCGGGCGATGAGGTTCCAGTCCTCGTCGTTCTCGACGGCGCGCATGAACGCCTCGGAGACGCGGACCGAGTTGTTGGCGTTCTGGTACTGGATCGAATAGAACCCGTCGCCGTCGATCGACATGTCAAAGCCGGCGTCACGCAGTGCGGCGGCCTTGTCCTCCTCCTTGGCCTTGCACCAGATGAAGTCCCGGATGTCGGGATGATCGACATCGAGCACGATCATCTTGGCGGCACGGCGGGTCTTGCCACCGGACTTGATGGTTCCGGCCCACGCGTCGGCGCCGCGCATGAAGCTGACCGGACCCGAGGCGGTACCGCCCTTGGACAGCGGCTCCATCGAGCCGCGGATCTTGGACAGGTTGATGCCCGAGCCCGAGCCGCCGCGGAAGATCTTGCCCTCCTTGGTGTTCCAACCGAGGATCGAGTCCATCTCGTCCTCGACGGAGAGAATGAAGCAGGCGGAGCACTGCGGGCTCTCCTCAAAGCCGACGTTGAACCACACCGGTGAGTTGAACGCCGCCAGCTGGTGGAGCAGGATGTGGGTGAGCTCGTCCTCGAAGGTGGCTGCGTCCGCGTCGGTGGCGAAGTAGCCGCGCTCACGACCCCAGGTCGCGATCGTGCCGGCGACCCGGCCGATCATCTGACGTACCGACCGTTCCCGGGCCGGCGACCCGATCTGGCCGCGGAAGTACTTCTGAGCGACGATGTTGGTCGCGTTCTGG
Organism: Solirubrobacteraceae bacterium; assembly: GCA_049591655.1. Classification (GTDB taxonomy): domain Bacteria; phylum Actinomycetota; class Thermoleophilia; order Solirubrobacterales; family Solirubrobacteraceae; genus Palsa-465. Next base: position 6,384 of record JBAWFG010000248.1, on the reverse strand, counting down.
GACCAGGACTTGGGGAACTCGACATCGAGCTGCTCAAAGGACACCTTGTCGCCATGACCGATACGTGCGTCACGACGCTCCCACTCCACCGCGTCAAACGGGTGGGTTCCCGGACTCGTGAAGTAGCGGCGAACCGAGAGGCCCTCGCCCGTCCTGGGGCTGGGTGTGAGCTGGGTTTGCGGTGCGTTCGACATCAAGTACTGCTCCTCTCGTTTCCGCCTGCCTCGGCTTCCAGATCTCGGCTCCGTGGCGGCCGAGTGGGGGGGGAATGCTTGCGAATGGCTCGGACGGAATAACCGGCGTGTGGCGAGCTTGCGTTCCGAAGCTCCACAGACATGGATTTTACTGCGCTGCAGGCACTTTTCCGGGCATCTGAGCCCCGGGAAAGCGCCATTTTGCGCATAAACGGAATCCCGGAGACCGGACCGGCCGACGGGTGCGCTCAGCGCTCGAGCTGTGTGGGGTCGGAGAGCTCCCGGGCTGCCTGCTCGGCGGCCAGCAGCTCGGCACGGGCACTCAGCGCCTCGATCTCGGCCATCTGAGCTGCCGACGGTCCGCCCTCGGGACCCCCGTTGGGTTGGGTGCCGGCGGGGTCGCCGACTCGGGCGCGGGCGTCAACGAGCTCGGCGCGCAGGCCGGCGATGTGGCGCTCATCCTCCTTGATGCGGGCCCGGGCGGCTCCGAGCTCGGCGGACATCGATGCGAGCCGCCGTTCCAGCTCGCCGCGCCAGGTCTCCAGCTCGCTCAGCACCGCAGATTGCTTCTCGTAAGCCTCCTCGGCCTGGGTCGCGCGCTCACGGGCCTTGATCGCCACGGCGTCGAAGGCGGCCGCCTGCCGACCGGCCTCATCACGCTCGATCGTCATCTTGCGCACCGAGTCCAGGGCGTCGTGCAGCTCACGCTCCTGCTGGGCGCGGGACGTCCGCAGGCTCTCCATCTCCAGCTCAAGCGGGGAGACCGACTCGCGGGCGAGCATGAGGTCGAGCTCGAGGCCGCGGACGGTCTCCTGGTGGCCCCCGGCGCCCTGCTCGAGTTCCTGGTTGCGCTGCGCGAGCTCGGTATAGCGCTGGTAAAGCTCGGCATACCGTTGCTCGGCTGCCTCGCCGAGCTCACGTGCGGCGAGCAGCTCCAGCGCGGCGGCCTCGGCGCGTTCGATCGCCTCCTCGGCTCGCCCGGCGATCGCGCCCTGGCCCTCGGCGGCCCGGGCGTCTGCGTCCTGTAGGGCGGTGCGGACGCGCTGTTCGGACTCCTCGATGGCCGCCGCGACCCGCTCGTCGGCCGTCCGCGCGCGCTGCTCGGACTCCTCGATCGCCGCCGCGACCCGCTCGTCGGCGGTCCGCGCGCGATGCTCGGCATCCGCGAGCCGGGCCTGCAGGTTGTCGAGCAGCTCGCCAGACTCGGCGGCCTCGGACGCCAGTTGTTCCAGGCGCTGGTTCAGATGGCGGATCTCGGTGCGAGCCGCCTCGGCATCGGCCTCGGCTGCGATCCGGGCCGTGGAGTGCTCGCCGATGGAGCGCTCGGCGTCGGCGAGTGCTCCGGAGAGCTGGGCCAGTTTGGACAGCAGATCGGCGCGCCGCTCTGCGTCGACCGCCGCCGGCACCTTGGTCTCGGTCCCGCCGGGCCGGGGCTCCGGCTCCCCGGCCTCTGGGCGTGTCACAGGGACCCGCGCCTCACCCGGCGCCGGAGCTGGGAGGGGGATCACCGCACCATCGGCGAACTCCAGCGAGAACACGGTGTTCGGCGTGATCGCAGCGTCGGGCACCGAATAGGCCGCGCGCAGCAGAGCCCGGTCTTCGTCGGGCGGCGCGGGGATCGGCGCGAAGCGCCGAGCCGACTCGCCGTCGTCGGCGGCCAGCGTCGGCCGGTCGCCGATCGCCGGACTGCGGCGCGGACCCTTGCCGGTGATCCGCAGCAGCGCGACGGACGGCACGGCGTCGACGCGCTCAAACCGCTTGAGCTTGAGTGAGTGCCAGGCATCGGTCACAGCGCTCGCGATTCTAGGTCTGTTAAATGGCGATTGCGAATGCCTGCCCCACCCCCAAGAGAACGAGAGCGCAGATGAAACTGCTGGTAACCGGCGGTGCCGGCTACATCGGATCGGTCGTTTCCCGCCAGCTGATCGGCGCCGGCCACGAGGTTGTGGTCCTCGACAGCCTGGAGCGTGGCCACCGGTCGGCCGTGGCCGAGCAGGCGCGGTTTGTCGGAGCGGACCTTCGTGACGCCGAGGGGCTCAGGGGAGCGCTGTCGGAGGGCTTTGACGGGGTCCTGCATTTTGCTGCCTTCGCGCTCGTCGGCGAATCGGTCACTCACCCGGAGCGCTACTACCACAACAATGTGGTCGGAACGCTCAACCTCCTTGACGCTATGCGTGACGCCGAGGTACCCCGGCTCGTGTTCTCCTCGACGTGCGCCGTATACGGACAGCCTGACGAGGTGCCGATCTCCGAGGCCGCACCGGTCCGGCCAGCGAGCCCATACGGGGCGTCCAAGCTCGCCGTCGACCAGATGATCGGCGACTATTGCCAGGCCCACGGCCTCGGCGCGGTCAGCCTCCGTTACTTCAACGTGGCCGGCGCCAGCGGGGACGCCGGCGAGGACCACCATCCCGAGACGCACCTGATCCCCAACGTCCTGCGTACGGCGCTCGGCCAGCTCTCCCACGTCGACGTTTTCGGGACCGACTATCCGACGCCCGACGGCACCGCGATTCGTGACTACATCCATGTCGAGGACCTGTCGGCAGCGCATCTGTTGGCACTGGAGGGCACCGAGGCCGGCCGACATCAGATCTTCAACCTCGGCAACGGCAACGGCTTCTCGGTCAGAGAGGTGATCGCCGCCGCGCGTGAGGTCACCGGCCACGAGATCCCGGTCAAGGAGGGGCCGCGCCGCCCCGGTGACCCACCGATGCTCGTCGCCGCCGCGGAGCGGATCCGCACCGAGCTCGGCTGGGAGCCGCGCAAGGCCGGTCTCGCCGAGATGATCGGCGACGCCTGGGCGTTCGCCCGGGCTCATCCCAACGGCTACTCAAACTAGGTCGGCCACTTCCGCGAGGGCCGCGCGCAGCACCGCCTCGGGTGGCGCGCCGGCATCGATGGTGCGGATGCGACCGGCCTCGCCCGCCGCGAGTTCGTCGTAGGCGGCCACGATCCGCGCAAAGAATGCCTCCCCAGCCAGCTCGAGCCGGTCGGCGGGCTCGCCGCGCTGCCGTGATCGGGCCAGGCCCCGCTTGGGGTCGAGCCGCAGCAGCAGCGTCCGGTCGGGCACGAGGCCGCCCGTCCCGAACGCGTTGATCTGGCGCACCGCCTCGATGCCGAGTCCGCGGCCGGCGCCCTGATAGGCGAGCGAGGAGTCCACGAAGCGGTCCAGGAGCACGACCTGGCCGTCGCGGAGCAGCGGCTCCAGCGCCTCCTCCACAAGCTGAGCGCGTGCCGCGGCGTAGAGGAGCGCCTCCGCGCGCGCGCCGATCGTCGCGCCGGGGTCCTTGACGAGCTCGCGGATGCGCTCGGCGACACGGACGCCCCCGGGCTCACGCAGCAGCTCGACGGGCGTCCCGCGCTCGCGCAGCGTATCCCGCAATCCGGCGCCGAGCGTGGACTTGCCGGCGCCGTCGATGCCCTCGATCGTGATCAGCTTGCCGCGTGACATGAGACCTGGCCCCGACCCTACCGAGCACTAGGATCGGACCGATGCTCGCCGAGCTGGATCGACATCCCCACGCCCGTGCGGTCCTGGGTCCGGCGTTGGCCGCCGATGGCCGGCCTTCGCACGCCTACCTGTTCCATGGGCCGGGCGGAGCGGGCAAGCGAGCTGCGGCTCGAGCGCTCGCCGGGGAGCTGCTCTCCCAGGGCGCTCCGGATCCCGACGGTGCCCGCGCGCGGGTCCTCTCCGGGGCACACCCGGACCTTACCTGGGTCGTTCCCAGCGGGGCCCACGAGATCCTCGTCTCCGATATCGACGGCCCGGTGATCGCGGCTGCGAGCCGGACTCCGTTTGAATCCGCCCGGCGGGTGTTCGTGATCGAGCGGGCCGATGAGCTCGGCGACGAGGCAGCCAACCGGATGCTCAAGACGCTGGAGGAGCCGGCCTCGTTTGTGCACCTGATCCTGCTCACGGATCGGCCCAGTGACATCCTCCCGACGATCCGCTCCCGCTGTCAGTCGGTGCGCTTTGAGGCGCCGAGCGAGCTCGACGCGGTCGCCGAGCTCGGCGAGGCCGGGCTGAGCGCCGCCGCCGCCCTGGCCTGCGTGCGGCTGTCCCTGCAGGACGCCGACCGCGCACGGGAACTGGCCAGCCCGGAGGGCAGGGCGCTGCGGGAGGCAGCCGAGACCTACGCCCGCGCAGCGCTGGAGCAGACGATGGCGCGGTCGCGGCCGTGGACGCAGCTGCTGGCCGCCGTCCGGGCGCGGGGCGATGCCGCGGTCGCCGAGCTTGAGGCGCTTGGCGCAGCCGAGCTTGAACTGACGGCGCGCAAGGAGCAGAGGCGGGTCAAGAACGAGTGGGCCGAGCGCGTGAAGCGCGGCCGCCGTCGGACACAGACCGGGGCGCTGGACCTGGCCCTCCAGCTCGTCTCGCTGTGGTACGCCGACCTCACGCTGATCGCGGTCGGCGCCCCCGAGCTGGTTCGCAACCAGGACCGCCAGGACGAGCTGGCTCAGGCTGCCGGAGTGGCGACGGGGCCGCTGCGGGTTGCCGTCGAACTCGTCGAAGACACCCGCCAGCGCTTTCAGCTCAACGTTTCGGAGGACCTCGCCTGTGAGGCGCTCGCATACCGTCTGCAGCAGGCTCTCGCCGGATGAGCTCCGAACCGCGCGTCTATCTCCGGGTTCCGGCTCGGTCAGACCGCGGGGAGTTCACCCATCTGATGCGCGTCAGCCAGGATTTCCACAGTCCCTGGGCGACCGCTCCGACCGACGACGAGCGCTTCGCCGCCTACCTCGCCGACGCCCGTCGCCCGGACTTCGAGGCGATGCTGCTGTGCCGCGCCGAGGACGACGCGATCATCGGCTTCTTCAACCTGTCGCAGATCGTGCGCCGCCGGCTGCAGAGCGCCTACCTCGGCTACGCGGTCGGCGAGCCATTTGCCGGCCACGGATACATGCGGGAGGGGATCGCCCTCGTCCTCCAGCACGCATTCACCACGATGCAGCTGCATCGCATCGAGGCCAACATCCAGCCCGGCAATGCCAAGTCACTGGCGCTGGCCAAGGGCGCGGGGTTCCGGCGGGAGGGCTTCTCACCGCGCTATCTGAAGATCGGTGGCCGCTGGCGTGACCACGAGCGCTGGGCAATCCTCGCGGAGGAGTGGCAGAGCAGCACCGGAGCCCCCGCGCAACCCGACGGGCCCTTCTGATCCACCGCTACACTGGCCCCGCCTGTCGCCGACGTAGCTCAGCTGGTAGAGCACTTCACTCGTAATGAAGGGGTCAGCGGTTCGAATCCGCTCGTCGGCTTAGACCAAAGCCCCGCAAATGCGCGGCTTTTGCTTTGAACGGGCAGCGCAGGATGGGCTTGGGTGGGCCCAAAGTGGACGCCCTAGCCGGTAAGGCGCTCGCGATCCACCGCGCTTCGCGATCACGCGCCCAAGGGCGACGGACCAACGCCCTAACCAGGGTGACAACGAGCGGGTTGCACGCGATAGCCTTCGCCGGCACTCGACCGAGGCCCGTCGGGCCCGTGCATGGGCATTGCGTGACCAGTGCGGTACGCGGACGTGCTGCCGGTCGTGCGTGGAAGGAGAAGCGGCGCCGGTCATTATTGCCGCACCTCGTGAGGCGGCCACGGTGCGTGTGTCCGGAACCTTGGGGGACTTCGTCCCAAACTTCTGGACTGGCGTGCAGCGCCAGCAGGCCTAGGTCGCGCTTCTTGCGCACGGGGCTACGGGCCGCTCACCGGATCGATCCTTTAGCGTGCGTGCGCGACGTGTCTGACGGCGCTTACCTGCTCGGTGTGGCCCGGCTGGTGCTGCTGTTGCTACCAGCGGTCGCGGCGTGTCGCTTTGTGCGAGGCAGAGTGTTCTCACTTTCCGTCAGGTCGCTTGGGTGGCTGATCGACGTGATCCTGACCGTTGGCGCGCTGGTCGTCGGTGCCGAGTTACTGGGCGTCTTGGGCATCGATCGATGGTGGACGCTGACCCTCGTGATTTGGATCACAGGTCTGCTGGCTGCCTTCGTCGTACGCAGATACGGGCCGGAGGTGGTGCCAGAGACCGTGAATGGGGATGCGGCTGGTCTGGATGACACAGGGGGAGGAGGCCGGGCCGTACCCCGCTTGTGGCTGGGGCTCGCGGCGGCGGCGATGGCGGTGGTCTGGGGTCAGTGGGTACTGCTCACCTCTGACGCGTACGGCGGCGGCATTCTCAGTTTTGACTCGTTGTGGTACCAC
>JBAWFG010000247.1:0-4862 GCA_049591655.1 Solirubrobacteraceae bacterium | reverse complement strand
GCAAGGCGCTTGACGAGATTGGGATCAACATCCCGCGCATCGACGTTCCGGTGGCCCGGCTGTCCGGAGGCCAGCGCCAGGCGATCGCGGTAGCGCGAACAGTCTCCTCGGATGCCGACATCATCCTGCTGGACGAGCCGCTGGCCGCGATGGGCGCCAAGGAGGGCGCGATGATCCTCGACCTCATCGCCCGGCTCAAGGCCGAGGGCAGGGTCTCGATCATCATGATCGTGCATAACTACATGCACGTATTCGCCGCCTGCGACCGGGTGAGCTTGATCCAGGATGGCGTCATCGCTTTCGACCGACCCACCGCCGAGACCTCGGTGGATGAGCTGACGGAGATCGTCGTGGACGAGTACCGCCGAGCGCGTCAGGCCGAGCAACTGGAAAAAGGCGCCGGCGCCCCGACGGCTCAGTGATCGACCTGCCGCATCACGATCGGTGAGTACCGCCCGCTACGCCGTCGGTGTCGACTTCGGCACCGAGTCGGGGCGGGCGCTGCTGTTCGACGTCGAGTCCGGCCAGGACCTCGCCACCAGTGCGGTGCCCTATGCCAGCGGCGTCATCGACCACCGGCTACCTGACGGCGGGCAGCGGCTGCCCTCCGACTGGGCGCTGCAGGACCCGGACGATTGGATTCAAGTCCTAAATGAGGCGATCCCGGACGTGATCAGGCAGGCGGGGGTGAGCGCCGAGGAGGTCGGTGGGCTGGGAATCGATTTCACGTCCTGCACGGTGCTGCCGACCACGGGCGACGGGCTCCCGCTGTGCCGGATCGACCGGTGGCGGGAGCGCCCCCACGCCTGGCCCAAGCTCTGGAAGCATCACGCGGCGCAGCCGGTCGCCGACCGCCTCACCGAGGTGGCCCAGGAACGTCACGAGGGCTTCCTGGAGCGCTACGGCGGACGCATCTCCTCGGAGTGGTACTTCCCCAAGCTCATCCAGATCTGGGAGGAGGACCGCGAGGTTTACGCGGCCGCCGAGCGATTCATCGAGGCCACCGACTGGATCGTGTGGCACCTCACCGGAACCGAGTGCCGCCAGAGTGCCACCGCCGGATTCAAGGCGATGTGGTCGCCAGAGGAGGGCCTCCCGCCGACCGAATATTTCGAGGCGGCCTACCCGGGCTTCGATCGTCCCGGGGAGAAGCTGGGGGACAGGTTCGTACCCCTCGGGACCCGTGCCGGGACACTACGCGCGGCGGTGGCTGAGCAGCTCGGTCTGCCCGAGAGCGTCGCCGTCGCCGTTGGCAACGTCGACGCCTGGGTGTCGGTTCCGGGCGCGGGGGTGGACTCTTCCGGGACGTTCGTGATCGTCATCGGCACCTCCATCTGCGACATGGTGGTGCACCCGGAGGAGGTCCGGCTGCCCGGAATCACCGGCGTGGTCAGGGACGGGATCCTGCCCGGGACCTACGGTTACGAGGCGGGGCAGGCGGCGGTGGGGGACATGCTCGCCTGGTTCGTCGAGCAGCTGGCCGGAGGGGGAGAGGACTACCAGGAGCTGGAGCGGGCCGCCGCCGAGCTCGCGCCGGGCGAGTGCGGACTGGTGGCGCTGGACTGGTGGAACGGCAACCGCAGCATCCTGGCCGATGCCGACCTCAGCGGAGTCCTGTTTGGGCTCACCCTGCAGACGCGGCGGGAGCACATCTATCGCGCGCTGCTGGAGTCGATCGCGTTCGGCAGCCGGCGGATCATGGACAACTTCGAGGAGTACGGGGTGGAGTTGACGCAGATCGTCGCCTGCGGCGGGATCGCCGAACGGAGCCCGCTGATGATGCAGCTGCTGGCCGATACCAGCGGCCGGGAGGTCCACGTGCCGGAGTCCAGCGAGATCCCGGCGCGCGGCGCCGCGCTGTTCGGCGCGGTGGCCGCCGGAATGTTTGCGGACATCGCCACTGCCATCGAGGCCACCCGCCCCAAGCGCATGCGGAGGTATGTCCCCGACGCCGAGGCGGGTAAGAGCTACGAGAAGGTGTACGCGATCTATCGCCGGCTGTACGACATGCTCGGACGCGACGAGGTCGGGCTGCTCCGTGATCTCAAGCAGATCCGCCGGCAACAGATGCGGTTGTGAGCCGCGCCGCCGCTCATGCGCCCGAGTTGGAGCCGCTGCTCAACGCAGTGCTGGAGGCCAACCGCCAGTTGCCCGCTCACGGCCTGGCCCCGCTGACCTGGGGTAACGCGAGCGGCGTTGATCGGGAGCGGGAGCTGGTGGTCATCAAGCCGAGTGGCGTCGACTACGCCGGGATGACGACCGACGACCTGGTCGTCGTCGACCTCGCGGGCAACGTGGTATCCGGTGACCGGCGCCCCTCCACCGATACCCCCACCCATCTCGTGCTCTACCAAGCCTTCGAGCAGATCGGCGGCGTCGTGCACACCCACTCGGTCTGGGCGACTGCGTGGGCGCAGGCTCAGCGGGAGATCCCGCTGCTCGGCACCACCCACGCCGATCTATGCGCGTTCCCAATTCCTCTCACCCGGGATCTCACCGAGGACGAGATTGCCGCTGACTACGAGCGCGCGACCGGCACTGTGCTGGTGGAGGCGGTCGGCGACCGGGGGCCCGACCAGTTGCCGTGCGCGCTCGTGCGCGGTCACGCGCCGTTCTGCTGGGGCGCCGATCCGGCGGCGGCCGTCACGGTGGCCGTCACGCTTGAGGAGGTGGCCCGGATGGCGCTGTTGACAAGCATGCTCGACGCCAGTGCCCCGGCGCTGGCCGAGGCCGTCCGGGACAAGCACTTTCAGCGCAAGCACGGTCCCGGCGCGTATTACGGCCAGCCCTGAGCGGCTGTATTGCACCGCGTTCGCTGCGGGGAGTTTGGCCGAGCTGGCCTACAGTCCGGCGTTCAGCCGGTAGTACACCTGGTTCCAGCGCAGCCGGTCGGCGACCGCCGAGACGGTGGTGGCGCCATCGATGACCACCAGCTCGATGCCCCACATGTCGGCCAAGTCGCGGAGCGCCTCCATGCCCAGCGCCATGGTGAACACGCTGTGATGGGAGCCTCCTGCGATCAGCCAGGCCTCGGCGGCGGTGCTGAGGTCCGGCTCCGGTCGCCAAACCGCGCGGGCCACCGGCAGCTGCGGCAGATCGGCCTCAGGAGCCACGACCTCTACCTGGTTGGCGACCAGGCGCAGCCGTCCGCCCACCTCGATGAGACAGACAACGACCGCGGGACCGGGCGGAGCGGTGAACACGAGGCGGACCGGGTCCTCCCGCCCTCCGATCGACAGCGGATGGATCTCGCATGACGGGCGGTCGCCGGCGATCGACGGACAGATCTCCAGCATGTGGGCGCCGAGAATCCGTGACTGCCCCCGGCCGGTGCCGAAGTGGTAGACGTAGTCCTCCATGAACGAGGTGCCGCCGGGCAGCCCCTCGGCCATCACCTTCATCACCCGCAGCAGGACTGCCGTCTTCCAGTCGCCCTCGGCGCCGAACCCGTAGCCGTCCGCCATCAGGCGCTGGACGGCGACCCCCGGAAGCTGACGTAGAGCCCCCAGGTCTTCGAATGTGTCGGTGAAGGCGCCGAAGCCGCCGCCCTCGAGCAGGCTACGCAGGCCGGCCTCGATCCGAGCTGCCTCCACGAGCGAGCTCCGGCGGTCCCCGCCGGAGCGCAGCGCCTCAACGACCTCGTACTCCGCGTCATAGCGGGCCACCAACTCGGACACCGCGTCGCCCGACACCTCGGCCACGGCGACCTCCAGGGTGTCGACCCCGTAGCCGTTGACGGAGCTGCCGAGCGTGATCTGAGCCCCCACCTTGTCCCCCTCGGTGACGGCGACGTCCCGCATGTTGTCTCCAAAGCGGGCGACCTTCAGGCGTTGCGCCTCGGCATACCCGCGGGCCGCCCGGGCCCACAGGCCGATGCGCTCCTGGACTCCGGGGTCCGACCAGTGCCCGACGACCGTCTTGCGGCGGACCGCCAGCCGGGTGGCGGCATGGGCGAACTCCCGGTCGCCGTGGGCGGACTGATTGAGGTTCATGTAATCCATGTCGATCTCAGACCACGGCAGGTCCCGATCAAACTGGGTGTGGAGGTGCAGCAGCGGCTTGCTCAGCGCCTGCAGGCCGCCGATCCACATCCGTGCGGGGGAGAAGGTGTGCATCCAGACGATGACGCCGAGGCACTCCTCCTCGGCCTGGGCCCGTGTGAGCAGGCGGCGGATGGCGTCTGCCTCGGTCAGTGGGCCCTGGACCACCAGCGGCACCGGCAGAGCCGGTGACTGCTCAAGCTCGGCCGCCACCCGGCGGGCGTGAACGTCCACTGCACGGAGAGTCTCGTCGCCGTAGAGATGTTGGCTGCCGGTGACGAACCAGATGACGTTTGCGCCGCCCACGGTGGCGCCGGATTCTCTCAGGTATCCCCGCGGCGCGCGTTTAGCTGCAGCGAGCAACCGGCCACGATTTCCCGTGTCTGGCGGAGCACTACCTCCACTCACTCCACGGTGACCGCGCGGCGGCGGCTTCCTCGTCGGCGCGGATCACGTGCATGACGGCATTGACGAGCGCCAGGTGGGTGAACGCCTGGGGGAAGTTCCCGAGGTGCCGGCCGGTGTCGGGGTCGATCTCCTCGGCGTAGAGGCCGAGCGGGCTGGCGTAGCCCAGCAGCCGCTCGCACATCGAGCGGGCCCGGTCAAGCTCGCCGATCTCACACAGCGCCGACACCAGCCAGAACGAGCAGATGAGGAACGTGCCCTCCTTGCCCTCCAGGCCGTCGTCGGTCTCCTCGGTGCGGTAGCGCAGCACGAGGCCGCTCTCGGTCAGCTCGTCGGCGATCGCGAACACGGTGGCCCGGATGCGCTCGTCGTCGGGGGGCAGGAAGCGCATCAGCGGTAGCAGCAGCAACGCGGCGT
>JBAWFG010000246.1:0-3430 GCA_049591655.1 Solirubrobacteraceae bacterium | reverse complement strand
GTCGCGGACTATCCGGCGCGCATCGAGATCGACTACCCCGAGCAGCAGCGCAAGGGTCTGCCGCTGATCGGCTGGTGGCTGGCTGGGCTTCCGCAATACATCGTCGCCGGCGTGTTCATCGGGGGTGGCGGTGCGGCCGGGTGGACGGCGTCAACCCAATCGTGGGGCGGGGCGACGTGGTGCGGGCTGGTTGGCCTGCTCGTGTTCGTCGGCGTGATCGTGCTGCTGGTTCGGGGCGAGTACCCGCGCTCGATCTTCGATTTCGTGCTCGGCCTGAACCGATGGGTGCTGCGGGTCGTGGCATACGCCGCCGTGATGACGCCGGAGTATCCGCCGTTCCGGATCGACCCCGGTGAGGACGAGCCCGGTGGAATGCTGACCGTCTCCCCGCCACATGCCGCCGCGAGCGAGTTGACCCAGACGCCACCTGCCGACGAGGCTTCAAGGTCGTGGGGGCCAGGACGGGTGGCGGCGGTCGCGCTTGCGAGCGTCGGCACTGTGCTCGCACTAGCGGCGATCGCGGCGGGCGGCACCGGAATCGTTCTTGACCAGACCCAGCGGGATGCGAACGGCTTTCTGATGACGCCCGCGCGGGCGTACTCAACGCGCACGTACGCGCTCGTCTCCGCGAGCTATCGCGCCGGCACGTCCAACGACTGGTTCGTGACGCGCGATCTGCTCGGAACGGTCCGCATCCGCGTGACCGCCACGCGACCAGTGTTCGTCGGGATCGCTCCCGAGAGCGACGTACAGACATATCTGGGGAGCGTCGCCCGCGCACAGGGCAGCCAGTTCGACTCGCGGAGCGCTGACTTTCTCGTCCGTCCGGGCGGACCGCCGAACTCCCCGCCGGCAACACAGCGGTTCTGGAATGCAAGCGCCGCGGGGGCCGCCGGCACGACGCTGAGCTGGGCCCCTCGAGCCGGCAACTGGAGAATCGTGCTGATGAACGCTGACGGCACGCGCCCGGTCAGCGCCGACATAAGCGTCGGTGCCCGGCTCCCGCATCTGCTCACGGATGCGATCGCGGTTCTGGGCGGCGGCATCGTGCTGCTGCTGTTGAGCGGAGGTGGGCTGTACGCCGCGGTTCGGCGGCGCCGTTGAGCCTCGTCGATCTGAGCGGAGCGGCGGCGACCGCCATTCCTGACTCGGCCGAGGGGTTATCCGAGGCTGAGGCGTCACAGCGGCTCGCCCGCGCGGGCCGTCCCGCTCGTCAAGCGACGAGCCGGTCCTACGCGAGCATCGTCCGCGCCAACGTCCTGACCGTCTTCAACCTGATCCTCGCTGGCTTCGGGGTGGTGACGCTGATCTTCGGGGACGCGCGTGACGCCCTGTTTCTCGGGATCATCATCGCCAACTCGACGATCGGCATCAGCCAGGAGGTGCGGGCGAAACGGGCGCTCGATCGGCTCTCATTGCTCGTTGCGCCGCACGCAAAGGTGAGGCGCGACGGTGCGGTCCGGACGATCGAGGTCGAGCAGGTGGTCATCGACGACGTCGTGCTGGTGGCGCCCGGCGATCAGGTGATCGCCGACGGGACGGTCCTGGCGGCGGCCGACCTGCGGCTTGACGAGTCGATCCTGACCGGGGAGTCGGAGCCCGCCCCGCGGGTCGTCGGTGAGGAGGTTCGGTCCGGGGCGTTCGTGACCGAGGGGACCGGCGCCTACCGTGTCACGGCCGTCGGCGAGGACAGCTTCGCCGCACGCGTCACCGGCGAGGCGCGCTCGTTTCGCCACCCGCGCTCCCCGCTGGAGCGGGCCGTGAACCGGCTGCTGTACGCGTTGGTCGCGCTCGTCGTCGTGCTCGGCGCCGTGCTCGGCTACTCGCTCTATCACCGGCACGTGACGGTCCATACCGCCGTTGCAACCTCTGCCGCGGGGGTGGTGACGATGATCCCGGAGGGCCTGATGGTCCTCGTGAGCCTCACCTACGCCGCCGCGGCGGTGCGGATGTCGCGCCGGGGCGTGCTCGCCCAGCAGCTCAACGCGATCGAGTCGCTCGCCTCGGTCGACACGATCTGCGTCGACAAGACCGGCACATTGACCCAAGCCACGCTCCGGGTCGTCGAGCTGGTGCCCGCCGCCGGGGTGGGTGAGGAGACGGTCAGCACAGCCCTGGCGACGCTCGCTGCGAGCGCATCGGCGCGCAATCTGACGCTACAGACGATCGCTGACGCGATCCCGGGCGAGCCCGAGCCGGTACTCGCCGAGGTCCCGTTTTCGAGCCGGCGCCGCTGGAGCGCGATCCAGGTCCCCTCAGGGACCTTCTACCTTGGCGCTCCGGGACGGATTCCGGCGGGGGAGCTCGGGATCGTCGCCGAGCAGCGCCAGCGGGAAGGTCGCCGGGTGATCGCCCTCGCCGACTCCACGGATGCGCTGCCGGCGGACGCTGGTGAGCTGCCGCCGGACCGTCTGCGTCCACTCGGCCTGGTCGTACTGGCGGAGGAGCTGCGGCCCAACGTGCGCGAGACCGTCGCGTTTCTACTCGAGCAGGGGATCGAGATTAAGGTGCTCTCCGGAGACTCGCCGCAGACCGTCGCCGCGATCGCACGCGATGTGGGCATCCCGGTCGGTGGTGTGGTCGAGGGATCGGCAATTCCCGATGATCCGGTCGCGAGGCAGAGGTTCGCCCTCGACGCGACGGTCGTCGGCCGTATCTCCCCGGAGGGCAAGCAGGCGATCGTGCAAGCGCTCCGGGACGAGGGCCGGTACGTTGCGATGGTCGGTGACGGTGTCAACGATGTACCGGCGCTGAAAAGCTCCCGGCTGGCGATCGCTCAGGGCAGCGGCACACAGATGGCGCGCAGCGTCTCAGACCTCGTCCTGATTGATGGCGACTTCGCCAGTGTCCCGCCGCTGGTGGCGGAAGGCCGCCGCGCGCTTCGCAACCTCCAGCGGGTGACGAAGCTGTACGTCACCAAGTCGGCGTTCGCGGCGTTTCTGATCCTGACGATCGGCTTGAGTTCGGAGGCGTACCCCCTGCTGCCGCGTCACCTGTCGATCGCGGCGAGTCTCACGATCGGGATCCCGACCTTCTTTCTGGCGCTGGCGCCCAGCACCGGCCCGTGGCGACCCGAACGGTTCGTCCGCGAGGTCGCCAGGTTCGCCGTCCCTGCGGGGGTGATGGTCGGGACCGGTGTGGTCGCCGGCTATCTGTTCGCGCTCCACGATCTCGACCTGTCAGTCGGAGACTCGCGCACCGTCGCGCTGACGACGCTCGTCATCTGTGGGCTGTATCTCGTGCTCGCGCTCGAGGCCGGCGGCTCGCGCAAGCGCTCCGCGCTGGTCGGCGGAATGTGCGCGGTCATGGGCGGGCTGTATGTCCTCACGTTGGTGCTCCCCCTCACCCGTACCTTCTTTGAGCTGACGGTGCCGTCTCCCGGCATGGTCGCGGTCTCGCTCCTTGCCGGCTCGGCGTCGATCGGCGCCCT
>JBAWFG010000245.1:0-2338 GCA_049591655.1 Solirubrobacteraceae bacterium | reverse complement strand
ACAACGGCTACACAATCGCCCCGGCCGACCTCGGCTCGCAGATCCGAGTGACCGTGACGGCACGCAACACCGGCGGATCGACGACCTCGCCGATGTCCGCGCTCACCTCTCGCGTGCTGCCCTCGCTGCACGGCGCGGTCCAGCTCAAGAAGCTCCATCCGCGCCTCCGCCTGACGCCTGGTAAAGCGGTGATCCGCCTGCCACGCTGGACGGGGCGCGCGCCGCTGGTGGTCACGATCCGTGCACAGCGCCGCGTCTGCCACAGAGCGCGATCCTGTCAATGGCGGACGATCAGCCTCCGCAGACGAACACCTCACACCAGAAGAGGCGTCGCGACACTGCCCACTCCCCGGCCAACCGTCGCGGTGCGCGTGAGCGTTACCGCGCGAGTGAGCCCCTTCAACTATCTGTACGTCCGCTACTGGTCGGACCCCATCACCGCCGGGAGTGTCCGGTCTTCTGTGTAGGCATCGATCGAGAGGAGATCGATGTCGACCACGATCACAACCAGGTTGGACGAGGTTCCGGAACCGGGTGATAGCGCCAGCGTGGCGCGGAGCGAGCCCGGAGGGCGAGTGCAGCGGCGCGCTGGCGCTGGCGCCCGTTTGGTGGCCCCTCGGCCGGAGCTCGCGGCGGAGGTCAGGGCGCTGCTGCCGGACGAGGTGCTCGACGAGCTGCTCGCCGGCGCCCGCACGGAGGAGGAGATCACTGGGCCGGGCGGGCTGCTGGCGCAGTTGACCCGGCGGCTGGTGGAGCGGGCGATGGAGGTCGAGCTGACCGACCATCTCGGCTATGAGCCGCATCAGGAGCCGCCCGGCGGGACCGGCAACGCCCGCAACGGCAGCACCTCGAAGACGTTGCTCACCGAGCACGGCCCGGTCCAGATCGATGCGCCGCGGGATCGGGCGGGGACGTTCGAGCCGCAGATCGTCAGGAAGCGTCAGCGACGGTTTGAGGGCTTCGACGAGAAGATCCTCGCGCTCTATAGCCGGGGGCTCTCGACACGGGACATCGAGGCGCACCTCGGGGAGGTCTACGGCGTCAAGGTCGGCCGCGACCTGATCTCGAAGGTGACCGACGCGGTCATGGACGACGCGCGCGCCTGGCAGAGCCGGCCGCTGGATGAGGTCTACCCGGTCGTGTTCTTGGACGCGCTGGTGCTCAAGGTCCGCGACGGCGGCTCGGTGCAGCGCAAGGCGTGCTACATCGCGCTGGCGATCGGCATGGACGGCGAGCGCGACGTGCTCGGCCTGTGGTTCCAAGCCAACGAGGGCGCCAAGTTCTGGATGCAGGTCCTGACCGACCTCAAACAGCGCGGCGTGCAGGACATCCTGATCGCCTGTGTCGACGGCCTGAAGGGGTTCCCCGAAGCGATCGAGGCGATCTTCCCGGCCACGACGGTTCAGACGTGCATCGTGCACCTGATCCGCCATTCGTTGAAGTACGTGCCGCGCCGCCAATACGACCAGGTGGTCAAGGACCTCAAGCCGATCTACACCGCGCCCGGCCCCGACGCCGCGCTCCTGGCGCTCGAGGCCTTCGAGGAGAAGTGGGGCAGCCAGCTGCCCGTGATCGGCCAAGCATGGCGAGACGCCTGGGAGCACGTGATCCCGTTCATGGCGTTCCCCGACGAGGTTCGCCGCGTGATCTACACCACCAACGCGATCGAAGCCCTCAACCGCCAGCTGCGCAAGGCCATCAAGACCAAGGGCAGCTTCCCCACCGAGGACGCCGCCCGCAAGCTGATCTACCTCGCGATCGGAAACGCCGTCCCGCAATGGACCCGCACCCGCGGCTGGACGAAGGCGCTCCTCGCGTTCAAGATCCACTTCGGAGACCGACTGCCCGACTGACCCATCAACCCCGCCTACACAGAAAGACGGACGCCCTCAAGCGGCGAGGCGTTGCCGGTGGCTCTGGGGGCGTATGCCGTGACGCTGTTGGGATCGCCGTTGTTGCAGACGTAGAGAGTCCCGGAACTGTCGAAGGCCTCGCCGTTTGGTGCTGATATTCCGGTGTTGCTGCCGCTGATGGAGTTGTTGGGAGACACGTTCCCGGTCGCTCCAGGCGAATACTCGGTAACGGCATTGTTGATGTCGGAGCCGTTGGATACATAGGCCGTTCCCGAAGCATCGAAGATGATGCCCCAGCCCTCGAAGAGCAAGGTATTGGCTCCCCTGATGGTGCGTACAGGCGCGACATCACCGCTGGCCCCGGACACGAACTCCACGATCTCGCTGCCGCCACGGTTAGTCACATAGACCGCGCCCGAAGGGTTGACACCAACTCCCCACGGATTATTGAGGGTGGTATCAGCTCCGCTGATGGTGCGTGTAGG
>JBAWFG010000244.1:0-5586 GCA_049591655.1 Solirubrobacteraceae bacterium | reverse complement strand
GCCCTACCCGCGGCCGACCCTACCCGCGGCCGTGCGGCTCCGCGAAGCTCGCCGCCGGCAGCGCGGCGACGATTCCCGTCGGATTGATCGTCGGGTGCGTCCCGTAGTAGTGGGCGCGGATCTCGTCAAAGGACACCGTCTCGGCGACCCCCGGCCACTGGTAGAGGTCCCGGGCGTAGGGCCACAGGTGCTCGTATTCGACGAGCTTGCGGATCGAGCACTTGAAGTGGATCTGGTAGACGGCGTCGAATCGCACGAGCGTCGTGAACAGCCGCCAGTCGGTCTCCACCGGAACCTCGCCGAACAGGAAGCGCCGGTCGGCGAGCCGCAGGTCGAGCTCGTCGAGCGTCTGGAACAGCGACGCCACCTCCCGGTCGTAGACGTCCTGGTGGGTGGAGAAGCCGGTCTTGTAGACCGCGTTGTTGACCCCGTCGTAGATGCGGTCGTTGAGCGCGTCGATCTCGGCACGCAGCGGCTCGGGATAGAGGTCGACGGGATGCTCGGCGAGCGGCGCGAACGCGGTGGACAGCATCCGCAGGACGTCCGCCGACTCGTTGTTGACGATCGTCGAGCGCTCGGTGTCCCATAGGACCGGCACGGTCACCCGGGCGTCATAGCCGGGGTCAGACGCGGTGTAGGCCTCTGCGAGGAAGTGCATGCCGTTGACCGGATCCTCAAATCCCTCGCCGGTGAAAGCCCAGCCGCGGTCGTCGCGCAGCGGATTGACGAACGAGACCCCGATCGCGTTCGCCAGCCCCATCAACGATCGCCCGATCAGTGTGCGGTGCGCCCACGGGCAGGCCCGGGCGACGTACAGGTGATAGCGGCCCGCGACGGGTGCGAACGGGCCGTCGTCGCCGACGAAGTCCCGAAAGCTCGACTCCTGACGGCGGAAGGAGCCGTCCGGTGCGCCCTCGCGCCCGAGGGAAGATGGCCGTATCTCGCTGCTCATATTCTGATCCTAGTTTCCTGCTTCATGCGACCAGCCCGATGGGACCGCCCCGCCGACGAAAGGCAGCTCTCCGTGCCCGACCCCGCCGCCTCTGCAGCCGACCGCGCCCACGCCTTCCGGGACCTGCACCGGCCCGGCTCGCCGCTGCTGCTGCCCAACCCCTGGGACGCGGGCTCGGCCCGGCTGTTGGCGTGGCTGGGGTTCGAGGCGCTGGCGACCACGAGCAGTGGCTTTGCCGCCACCCTGGGTCGCGTCGACGGTTCGGTCACCCGGGTCGAGGCGCTGGGGCACGCGGGCGTGATCGTCGCCGCGACTGAGCTGCCGGTGACGGCAGACCTGGAGAACGGGTTCGCCGACGATCCCGCCGGCGTCGCTGAAACCGCCGCCGGGGCGGTCGCCGTCGGGCTCGCCGGATTCTCCATCGAGGACTACAGCGGCGATGATGCCGACCCCATCTACGCCACCGAGCACGCCGCCGAACGTGTCGCCGCCGCCGTCGAGGCCGCCCACCGGGACGGCGCCGGGCTCGTGGTCACCGCCCGGGCCGAGAACCACCTCCACGGGCGCGACGACATCGACGACACGATCGCCCGCCTGCAGGCGTATGAGGCCGCGGGCGCCGACGTGCTCTACGCACCGGGCCCGACGCGGGCGCAGGACATCGGCGCGATCGTGCAGGCGCTCGACCGGCCCGTCAACGTGCTCGCTCGCCCCGGCTCGCCGCCGGTCGCCGAGCTGGCGGCCCTCGGGGTCAGCCGGATCTCGGTCGGTGGAGCGTTCGCGTTCGCTGCCCTCGAGGCGGTCGCGGCTGCCGCCCGTGAGTTCCGTGGGCAGGGAACCTACGGCTTCACCGCTGCCGCTGGTGCCGGCTCGGCCACCGCCCGCCGAGCGTTCGCTCAGCCCGCCCCGTAGAGCCGCTGGAGCAGGTCGTCCATCGCCGGAGAGGTGGTCCGGTAGCCGGGGCAGCAGGTCGGCCCCCTGACCGCGCTGATGCCGATCTCCAGGTGGGGCCCGGTCGACATGCCGACGTCGCCGCAGCCGACCTCGGCGATCGGCTGGCCGGGTTGCACGACCGCCCCGACCGGCACGAGCGGGGGAAGGGCATGGCCGTAGTAGATGTAGCGGCCGGCCAGCGGGCCCTGGGAGACGCGCAGCACCGGCGCCGCGGGGCCGAAGCCGGAGATCCCCTCCTGGACGACGACCCCGGCGGTCACCGCCACGAGCAACGCCTTGCTCCCGCAGGCCGCGCCGCGGGTGGCGATGTCGACGCCCTGGTCGGGTTCCCAGGTCGATGGTGGCTCGGCCACCGACAGGGGCGCAATCGGGAACACGAAGCCCTGCCCGGGTTGCAGCGAGTTGAGCTCCTGGACGATCTTCAGCTCCCGGCGGACCTCGGCCAGTGACACCGCGTGGGCGTTGGGGTCCCCCAGCGGCGTCGGCGCCGACCCGGTGATGGCGGCCTGGCTGCCGGCGCTCGGCTCGATCGCCTGCGGGTGGGACGAGGGGGCCGCCGCGGCGGTGCTCGTCCCCGATTCGCCGGACCCCGACGGTGACGCCGAGGCCGGCGCGGGCGCTGAGGACCCGCACGCCGACAGCCCCATGCCGAGTACGACGACGACGATCGCCACCAGGACGGGCAGGACGACGCGGCGTGACACCATCCTCACCAGTGCAGCAGGTCTCAGGCCGCGGCGCGCAGCGTCGCCAGCGGTGGGCGCTCGACCGGGTCGGAGGCCACGGCGGGGAGGTCGGGCTCGCCGGGCGCCATGAACGCGCCGGGCAGCTGTCCCTCCAGCCGGCCCTCGCGCTGCAGGCGCACGGCGACGGTCCGCATCACCGCGAACGCCATCGGACCGAGATCACGCAGCGGCTGGTGGGCGTTCTGGCGTACATCGAGGTCAACCTGGGCCAGGCCGGCGAGCCCCACCTCACGGTAGGCATCGATCAGCAGCGCGATGTCGACGCCGTACCCGGTCGCGAACGGCAGGCGCTCGAGCAGCGTGCGGCGCGCCGCCACCTCCCCGGCCAACGGCTGGGCGACGCCGGCCAGGTCGGGATAGAAGAGGTTGAGCAGCGGTCGCGCGGTGAGCTCGGTGACGCGGCCGCCGCCGTCGGGCAGCGTCGTGTCACCGACCCGGAACGGCCGGCGATACAGGCCCTTGACGAACGCGATCGCATCATCGGTCAGCAGTGGGCCGAGCAGGCCGCAGGCGAAGTGGGCCCCGAACGCCTCCGAGTCGGCGTCGAGAAAGCAGATCACGTCGCCGGAGAGCACCGACAGCGCCCGCCACATGGCGTCGCCCTTGCCGAGCACCGGGCCGAGCTCGGGCCGGAGGTCCTCCTGGCGGTGCACCTCGGCACCGAGGTCGCGGGCGATCCGCGGCGTCGCGTCGGTCGATGCGTCGACGACGACGAGCTGGTCGATCAGGCCGTTGTCGCGCAGCGGTGCCAGCGCGCCGATGATCGCCCCGATCGTCGCCTGCTCGTTGCGGGCCGGCAGGCATACCGAGACCGATCGGCGGCGCTCGGCGGCGAGTCGCTCCGGCGTGAAGCTGCTGTGGTGGAGCGTGTGGGTGCGCTGCCAGGACCGGGCTGTCTTCGACATCGTCTGGGCTGCAGGATGACAGCCGCGGGCGGCGGGCGTTGGAGGCAGACGGCAGCCGATGCGGGCGGTTACGATTGCACACCCGCCGCGCAACCGCCTGTTTTCAATAGGATCAGGTGGCGGTCATTGCGGGAATGATCGCGTCAGAGCCGGGCGCCGGGGACGCCGCTACAAATAGAGAGGTGGAGCACATTCGCGCGGTCTGCAGGGGTTTCTTGGCGTGAGGAAGTGTCTGCGGCTCCCGGTGTTCCGGCGTCTGCTGGCCGCCTACGTGCTCAACGAGCTCGCCTGGTCGGTGGGCACGCTGGCCCTGGCGGTGCTCGTCTACCGCCGCACCGGCTCGGCGCTGGGGTCGGCGAGCTTCTTCATCGTCTCCCAGGTCGCCCCGGCGCTGCTGTCCCCGGCGATGGTCGCCCGGCTGGACCGCGCCGCGCCCCGCCTGGTGCTGACCACGCTGTACGCGGTCGAAGCGCTCCTGTTCGCCGTGCTGGCGTGGATGACACGCCACTTCACGCTCGTCCCCGTGCTCGTGGTCGCGTTGCTCGACGGGGTCGTGGCGGCGACCGCCCGTTCGCTGGCGTCGGCGTCGCGCGCCGAACTGCTGCGGCCGCTCGACCTGCTGCCTGAGGGCAACGCGGTGTCGACGTTCGGCTTCTCGGCCGCGTTCATGGCCGGCCCGGTCATCGGCGGCCTCGTCGTCGCCGCCGGCGGGACCCTGGCGGCATTGCTCATCAACTGCGGCTTCTTCGCGGTCATGGCGCTCATCCTGTCGCTGACGCGGCTCCCGGACGCCCAAGCGGAAGAGGGCTCAATGTGGCAGCGCCTCGGCGCCGGGATCGCCCACGCGCGGAGTGACCGCCGGCTCGCCACCCTGCTCGTCGGGCAGGGCATCGGACTCGTCTTCTTCACGATCACGCTGCCGGTGGAGGTCGTCTACACCCAGCACACCCTCCATGCCGGTGCCGGCGGCTATGGCGCGCTGATGGCCTTCTGGGGCGCTGGCGCCGTGGCCGGCAGCGCGGTCTATGCCCGCTGGCGGCGCCACTCGGCCGCGGCGCTCATCAGTGCCGCCGCCGGACTGCTCGGCATCGGGTTCGCCATCATGACGGTGGCTCCGTCACTTGCGGTGGCGGTGCTTGGCGCCGCCGTCGCTGGCGCCGGCAACAGTGCCGAGAGCATCGCCTCCCGCACCGCCGTGCAGGACCGCACACCGGACCGGTGGATGGCGCTGACCATGAGCCTGGCCGACTCGATCTCGCAGCTGGCGCCCGGGCTGGGCATCCTGCTCGGTGGCGTGATCGCGGCACTGACGATGCCCCGCGTCGCGATCGGCGTCGCCGCGGTCGGCTCCCTGGTGTTCGCGGCCGCCGTCCGCATCGCGCTGCGTGAACCCGAGGGCGGTGAGGAGCCGTCCGGGGCGGAGGCCGAGGCCGAGGAAGGGGCCAACTCGCGGAGCACGTCCCTCGTGTAGGCGTGCGCGCCGCCTGCATCGATATCGGCTCCAACACGACGCGACTGCTCGTCGCCGACCCGGCCGGCCACGGGCTGGCCGAGGTCCATCAGGAGCGGGTGTTCACGCGGATCGGCCACGGGCTGGGCCCCGACGGGGCCATCAGCGCGGCGAAGATCCGCGAGGTGGTGGAGGTCGTGTGTCGCCAGGCCGCGTTGGCTGTCGAGCTCGGCGCCGGCGAGATCCGCGGAGTGGCCACCGCCGCCATTCGCCGGGCGCCCAACGGCGAGCAGCTGTTGGAGGCGGTTGCCGCCGCCGCCGGGGTGCAGGTGACGATCCTGTCCGGCGAGGATGAGGCCCGGCTCGCGTTCCGCGGAGCGGTGCTCGCCCACGCGCAGGACGCCGGGGCGCTGCTCGGTGTCATCGACGTCGGGGGTGGCTCGTCGGAGCTCGTCGTCGGCGTCGTCCCTGACCGGGTCACATGGTGGGCATCGGTCGAGCTCGGGTCCGGATCGCTGACCGAACGGTGGCTGGGGTCTGACCCGCCCACCGCGGCGGAGCTGGCGCGGGCCCGTTCCG
>JBAWFG010000243.1:0-7044 GCA_049591655.1 Solirubrobacteraceae bacterium | reverse complement strand
CGCGGACCTGGGCGTCTAAACGACGGTGGACGTGGTTTAGCCGCCCAGGTTCCCCTCGGCGGATGCGGGCGGAGGGATTCGAACCCACACGGGCTTTCGCCCACCGGCACCTAAAGCCGGCGTGTCTACCATTTCACCACGCCCGCGACGCAGCCGACGGATTGTGAGGCACCGCTTCCGGGAATGCTCTGCAGCGTCGTGGCAACTGCAGCAAGTGACCGTTTGAGAAGGTAAGGTCCGCTCCCGTGGCTCAGGTCCGCAACGTCCGCCCCGGCTACGCGGTCATCAATCCCAATCGGGACAAGGTGATCTGCAAGCTGACGAAGCTCATCATCGTGGGCTTGCTGCTCGCGTCGATCGTGCTCATCATGATCCTGACGATCGGCGGCTGGAGCAAGCTGCAGGGCATGAAGCCGGTCAACTTCTTCTGGTCCGGCCTGTATCTCGTCGTGGCCTACTTCATCTTCCGCTGGGCCCGCGGGCTGCTGCCGATCGCCGCCGCGATGGCGATCCTGCTGCTCATCGTTGCCGTCATCGCCGCCTTCGGGCTTGACGGCACCAGTTGGTTTGACCGCAACCACAACGGATTTGGACCCGCCCAGTCGCTGTTCGGCGGCGGTGGGCTGAGCACCGGCGTCCTGGGGACGGTCACCCTGCTCCTGATCCCGCTTGAGGCTGTCCTGATCGTCGCCGCCATGATCGGCTTCGCCCAGGGCTGGAACGTCGAGACCGAGGTCCCGGAGGACGAGGCTCGCCGGCGCGGCAGCAAGCCGGTCGCCGTCGGCCCCAAGGCCGACAAGTCCGACACGCCGGGGCGGTCAGACCGCTCCGACGAGCACGCGCCCGCCACGGCCTGAACGCACGCCGCCGGCCCCGGCCGCGCTCTCCCCCTCTCACCTCTTTCGCACGATGGCGAGCGCCGCGGGACCTAGCAGGCTGGTCGAGGCCCATGAGCGACGTCATCCTCCTATCGCTGACGGCCTCGCTGAACCCGACGCTCGTCGGCGCCACGACGGTGATGCTGCTGCTCCCCAGCCCAAGGAAGCTGATGCTCGGCTACCTGCTCGGCGCCTACATCACGAGCATCACGCTCGGGCTCGTGATCGTCTTCTCGCTGTCGAACTCCAGCACGGCGAACACGACCGAGAACACGATCAGTCCGGCGGCCGACATCGTGCTCGGGCTGCTCGCCCTGCTCGGTGCGTGGGTCATCTGGAGCGGGCGTCACACCCGCTTCACCGACCGCAGGCGGGAGCGCAAGGCGGCCAAGCCCGACAAGGGCCCGCCGCGGTGGCAGCGGGAGCTCAACAAGGGATCGGCGCGCACCACCTTCGTGGTCGGAATGCTCCTCACGCTTCCCGGCGCCTCCTACCTCGCCGGGCTGAGCGACATCAACAAGCTCAACTACTCGACGCCGGAAACCGTGCTCACCGTGATCGGGTTCAACGTCGTCATGCTCTGGCTGCTGGAGGTCCCGCTCCTGTGCTTCGTCATCGCCCCCGACTGGACGCCGCTCGCGGTCAACCGGGCCAAGGCCTGGGTATCGCGGCACACCCACATGTTCGCTGTGCGGGGACTCACGCTCCTCGGCGCACTGCTGGTCATCAAGGGCATCATCGGACTGACCTAGTCACGTCGCGGGCTGTAGTTCGCCCTGGGCCCGCACGTACTTGGACTCAGCGGCTGATGGTCACGCCACGGATGTCCGTGAGACCGGTCGGTGGGACGCTCGTTGAAGCCAACCAGGACGGAGGGTGCTCATGAAACCCATGGCCAGGCGACCGAGCCTGCCGCCTGAGGACGTGCGCGGGTGAGCGAGATCGACAGCCCCGATCCGCTGCAGACAGCGAGCCGGGCGGGCCCGGAGAAGGTCCCGATCACCGCCCGGCTGCTGCTGAACGAGTCGTTCACGGCCCGCCGAGCTGCCGGGACGATCGCCGTGTTCACGGTGGCGATCACGTTTGCGGGCGGGATCCTTGAACGGGTGGTCGACCATCAGGAGTTCCCGACGATCGGCAGGGGCCTGTGGTTCGCCCTGCAGACCGTCACTACCGTCGGCTATGGCGATGTCACACCCAAGCAGGCCGACGGCCGGTTCGTGGCTGCGGTCGTGATGCTCGCCGGCATCGGCTTTCTGGCCGTGATCACGGCCTCGGTCACCGCGTCGCTGGTTGAGAGCAGCCGGCGGCGGTTCGCCGCCCAGTCAGAGGGGGACGAGAACCGGCGCCTGGAGGAGATCAGCCAACGACTGCAGCGACTGGAAGCGCTACTCGACCACACCGCGCCGCCCCGCTCGCCAGACGACGGCTGACCAAACCGGCCGGCTGGGCCCGTCCGCATACGTCAGTACGTCTCGCGGCTCGATCCGTGGGGTTCACGGCGTCAGACATCGGGTTTTACGCTGCTGCCGGCGGCGGTCAGCGATGAAAGCCTGGTCATACCAACCACACGGGCACCACGACCGGCGACCGGAACCGGCCCCCGGGGTGCTCTGAGACCAAGGGCGTGAGACACATGACGATTCTCTGGATCCTGCTGGCCATCCTGTACGTGGCGATCTGGGTCTACTTCGGCCTGGCCACATTCCGCAAAGGCCACTACTGGCTGTTCTGGATCGGGTTCTTCTTCCCGTTCCTGTGGATCATCGGCGCGTTGATCGGCCCAACCGACCGCGCTGCCGGCATGGCATGAACTCGACCGGCGGCACGCCCCCGGCGCGCGTGACCGAACCCGCGGTCGATGAGATCCCATCGACCGCGGCGCAGCCGCCGCGGTCGATCCGGGCCCGCATCGGGCACACGTTGTCCGGGTGGCGGGCGCTCGCGCGGATCGCCTACCGCGATCCGGAGCACGTGGCCGAGCGGCTGACGCTGTACAGCGCCCGGAACCTCGGTGCGCCATCGCTGCAATGGGCGCAGGATGCCCGCCGCAAACGCCCGGACATCCCGAACCCGGTGATCGCCGAGGAGCTCCGGACCCAAACTGCTCAGGTGGCGCGGATCGACGGCGCCGTGTCCGGGACGCCGTTTTTGATCGCGCTCGTCCCGGGATATCTGTCCTACCTGCGGGAGGAGGGGCGCATGGTGCTGCGCACCGCCGCGCTCTACGGCCGTGATCCCAGTGACCTTCAGACCTCGGCCGAGGTGCTGGCGCTGCGCGGCGTGCACCCGACGGTTGACAGCGCCCGTGCCGCCCTGGAGAAGGTGCGCGACATCCCGTTGCCGGATAAACCGCTCAAGCGGCGATCGGTCCGAGTCTGGGTCCGCAGCATCTATGTCCTGCTGATCTTCGGCGGGTTCATGTCCGCGCCCTCCGATGAGCGCAACGAAGCCCGGCACCCCAGGCTGAAGGCCACCATCGGCTTCGCGTTCGGCGCCGCGATCTGGGTCACCACCTGGGTGCTACCGGTGACGTTCATGGTCGCAATGGCCTGGGGCTGCGAAACCCACGCGCGACAACTCGGACGACGCGCGCTGCTGTTCTACGACGGCGACGCCGACAGCGCCCAGGCGGCGATCGCCGCCGCCAAACAGAGCGAAGACCACGGCCACGACAAACGTGAGATCTTCCGCGCGACGCTGCTCCTCCTCTCCATCGCCGTGCCGATCGGATTCGTCGCCTACGCCGATCACGTCCACCAGAGCACCGGCATCAACTGGCTCGGAGCCCTCGGCGCGCTCGCCGCAGTCTCACTCGTCCTCGCCGCGTCGGTCCTCGCCAACCGGCGTTAGGCCGACCCCCGTAGTTCTCCCTAGCCGCTCGGGACGCCCTACGGATGCCTGCACCCCGCCCCGACCCGGAACCTGTGTGGAGCATGCACCGCCTCAGACGTCACGGGAATCGGACCCCATGGGCATCGACCTGAGACAACGCCCGCGACGCGGGCGGCGCGTGGCTGCGCTCGCGGCGCGAGTCGGGTCGCTGGTGCGGGCGATCCAGGAGAACGACGACGCCAAGATCGAGGCGGCGATCCTTCACCTCAGCCAATCCCGGCGCGTATTCGCGCCGCTCGCCTTCGCCGTCGGCGCCTTCGTGATGTTGTTCAACGGGCTGCGGCTGCTGGTGACCAACTGGCGGCTGACGCTGGTGCAGATCCTGCCGGCGATGTGGATCTGGCTGGCGATGTTCGATCTCAAGGTGCATGTGCTGCACGGCAAATCCTTCACGGTGCTGCGCGGCCCGATTCTCATCCCGATCGCCCTGGTGATCGTGGCGATCACGATCGCGAGCTTCTTCCTCAACGCCGTGTTCGCGTTTGCGGTCTCACAACCGGGGCGTCCCGAGGTCCGGCCGGCCGCCGCACAGGCCCGGCGACATCTTCGGCCGATCATGACCTCGGGCGCCGTCGTCGGCGCGCTGCTGGCGTTCTCGACCGTGTTCGTGACCCGGTGGGGACGCCCGTGGTTCACGCTGTCGCTCGGGATCGTGGTCGGCGTGATGATGGTCGCCTATGTGGCCGTACCGGCGCGACTGATCGGGTCAAAGCCGCCGAACCGGTCCCGGCGGGACAAGCTCGCTGCCACCGCGGTCGGCGGAGCGCTGAGCGCCACCGTGTGTACGCCGCCCTACCTGCTCGGACGGCTCGGCCTTCTGTTGCTCGGATCGAGCACGATCTGGATCTTCATCCTCGGGATCGTCGCCGTCTCGATCGGCGTCACGCTGCAGGCCGGCGCCACCGGCGCGGTCCGGGCGATCAAGATGAGCGCGACGCTCACCGGGGCCGCGCGCCACGGCGTCGGTCCGCCGGCGGTGGGGCAGGGCTGAGGTACGGCGGGTGGGATTCGAACCCACACGTCCCGAAGGACAGCGGCTTTTGAGGCCACCGTGTCTACCGTTCCACCACCGCCGCGGGGGGCCACAGTCTAAGCCGCCCGGACCGGTCAGAGGCCGGAGGCCTGACGCTGCCGCCGGCGTGCGGGCGTCAGTCGCCGAGCACGAGCCCGCGTAGGGCGGGCAACAGGGCCGGCGGGGCGACGATCAGCCCCGCCGGGCCGTCCTCCCCCGGTGCCAACTCCTCGACGGCCAACCCAGCCCGGGCCGCGATCAGGCCGCCGGCCGCGTGATCCCAGTGCTTGATGCCGCGCTCGTAGTAGCCGTCGTAGCGGCCGCAGGCACACCACGCCAGGTCAAGCGCGGCAGCCCCGGCGCGGCGGATGTCCCGCACCCGCGGGAGCACCCGGGACAGCACCGCGGCCTGGCGGGCGCGAACCGGCGCGTCGTAGGCAAAGCCGGTGGAGATGAGTGCTCGCGACAGGTCGTCGCGCACGGAGGCGGCGATCTCAGCGCCGTTGAGCTGCGGTCGGCCTGACCGGGTGGCGAGGAACGTCTCGCCGCGCACCGGATCGAGCACGACGCCGACCAGCGCGCCGCCCGCATCCTCGCAGGCGACGCTCACCGCGAACTGCGGCACGCCGAACAGGAAGTTGATCGTCCCGTCGAGCGGGTCGATCACCCAGCGCAGCTCGCCATGGCCGCTCTCCCCGCCCTCCTCGCCGAGGACGGCATCATCGGGCCGGCGCGCGGCGAGCACCCGGCGGATCGCCGCCTCGGCGGCGACGTCGGCCTCGGAGACGAGGTCGGTCGGGCCGCTCTTGGCGCGGATGCCGTCCTGGCTCTTACCGAACCGCGCCATCAGTTCGGCGGCGGCGGCGCGGGCCGCCTCCTGGGCGACGTCCAGCAGTTCGTGCTCGGAGATGTTCATGGCAAGCGGGTTCTACTAGATCCGCCACCAGATCCGCCGCCGGCGCCGCCCAACGCTCGCCCCTGGGATCATCGGAGCCGATGCGAGCCACCGAGACAGCCGCGCGCCTGACCGAGTTCCGCCACCGCGGGGCCGGCACTGACGCCGAGCGGCGCGCCGCCGGATGGCTGGCCCGCGAGCTGCGGGCGTCCCGGCAACCCGTCCGGGTCGACACGTTCTGGTGCCGCCCCAACTCCGCGCTGGCCCACGCCTGGCACGTCCTGCTGGCGCTCGCCGGCAGCCTGGTCGCCGTCTCCAGTCCGAGGGTTGGGGGCGTGCTGGTGCTGCTCGCGCTGCTCTCCGTGCTCGCCGACTGGGTCAGCGGCCGTTCGCTCGGCCGCCGGCTGACGCCCGAGCACGCCACCCAGAACGTCGTCAGCCCCGCCGCCGGCGACCGTATGCGCCTGATCATCACCGCCAACTACGACGCCGGGCGGACCGGCCTCGCCTACCGCAGACCGCTGCGGCGGGCCGCCTCGGCGCTCCGGCGCGCGGGCGGGCGGCTGGTCCCGGGATGGCTGGCGTGGCTGGTGATCGAACTGCTCGTCCTGCTCGTGGTGGCCGTCCTGCGCGACGGGGGCGCCACCGGTACCGGCGTCGGGATCATCCAGCTGATCCCCACCGCCGCGCTGGTCGTGGAGCTGGCGGCCCTGCTCGAGCTGGCCGGAGCCGGCTACGGCCCCTCCGCCGGCGACAACGCGTCGGGGACGGGGGTTGCGCTCGCCCTGGCGCGGGCTCTTCACGCCTCGCCGCCCCGGCGCCTGGACGTCGAGCTCGTCCTCCAGGGTGCGGGCGAGTCCGGGATGATCGGCCTGCGCCGCCATCTGCGCGCCCGTCGTAAGGAGCGGACAGCGGCCAACACCATCGTGCTGGGGATCGGTCCCTGCGGCGCAGGGGACCCGACGTGGTGGGCCAGCGACGGTCCGCTGCTGCCGCTCGCGTTCGGGCGCCGCCTGCAGGAGCTGGCCGCCTGGGTCGCGGCCCCTGGCGCCGAGACCCCCGTCCCAACCGGGCACCGTGGGCGCGGGACTTCGCCGGCGCTGCCGGCGCGGATGGCCGGCCTTCCCGCGATCACGATCGGGTGCCTGGACGAACGCGGGATGGTCCCTCGGTCCCATCAGACCGATGACCGCGTCGAAACGCTTGACGATGCGGCGAT
Organism: Solirubrobacteraceae bacterium; assembly: GCA_049591655.1. Classification (GTDB taxonomy): domain Bacteria; phylum Actinomycetota; class Thermoleophilia; order Solirubrobacterales; family Solirubrobacteraceae; genus Palsa-465. Next base: position 145 of record JBAWFG010000243.1, on the reverse strand, counting down.
CGATGGGCTGCTGCAGTTCGCGCTCACGCTGGTCGACGCCGTCGACGCCGACCTCGCCCACTCGCAGGCCCCCACCGGGCCGACGCGCGCCGCCGCCTGACCCCGCCCACTCGCAGGCCCCCACCGGGCCGACGCGCGCCGCCGC
>JBAWFG010000242.1:0-5942 GCA_049591655.1 Solirubrobacteraceae bacterium | reverse complement strand
GGGCGGGCGCGCGCGGGCGTGATTCCGGCCGCCACCGACCCGGGTGGGCGGGCTGATTGGTCGCCACCGGCCCGGACCCGACGGCCGCTGGTGTCGTGGATCAGAATCAACGCACTAGGCTGACCGCATGGCCTCCGACTACACCCCCCAGCAGGTGTCCGAGCTGCTCGCGCAGGACGCCATCCAGCTCATCGATGTGCGCCAATCCAACGAGTACGAGGCGGGCCGGATCGCCGGTGGGCGATTGATCGAGCTCGCTCAACTCTCCGGCCAGGCCCAGACGATCGCGCCCGACCGGCCGGTCGTCTTCTACTGCCGCAGCGGCGGACGCTCGGCGATGGCCACCGAGGCGTTCACGCAGGCCGGCTTCGACGCCCACAACATGACCGGCGGCCTGCTCGCCTGGGAGGCGGCAGGGCTGCCGCTGGAGCCCGACGGCGGGCACGTCGCCGAGCACTGACTCCGGCCGCTGGCGTGGCTGCCCGGGGGCCCACCCCCCCTACGCCCTTCGTGGCCAGCCGTAAGCCCTACCCACAGCGGATGCCCCTCAGTGGCCCGCGGGCCCGCGGTCCATCACGAGCGCCCGCGCAATCCAAGCCCCCATACGCGGCATTACTCGACACACGACGCCGCGGCCCCCTCCCGGAGGGCGGCTAGGCGACGGTCCAGCTGTCGCCCGCGGTCAGCAGGTCGGCGAGCTGCTGCTCGTCGGCGGGCTCGGCCCCGCCGCGCTGACTGAACACCGGCCGGTCGACGTCCCGGAAGATCCCGATCGGCGCCGGGCCGGTCGGTGGCTGTGCCAGCTTGGCCAGCGACAGTGCCGGCCCGGGGTCTGAGCGGGTGGGGTCGTGGATGAGCAGTGCCTCCACACCGACGTCGGCGACATCGACGATCGTCAGACAGCCGTCGGCCCCGCGAATGACGCCCCGTTCACCGTCGACGCCAAACCGGATCGGCTCGCCGGCCTGCAGGCGGATCTGGTTGGCGTCCTTGACGTCCTTGTCGGTGAGTGAGGCGAACGCGCCGTCGTTGAACACCGGGCAGTTCTGGTAGATCTCGACGAGCGCGGCGCCCTCGTGCTGGGCGGCGGCACGCAGCACGTCGGTCAAATGGTGGCGGTCACGATCGATCGTGCGCGCGACGAACGTCGCCTCGGCCCCGAGCGCCAGCGCGATCGGGTTGAACGGGTGGTCGGCGACGCCGAACGGCGTCGACTTGGTGATCTTGCCCAGCTCGGAGGTCGGCGATGCCTGGCCCTTGGTGAGCCCGTAGATCTGGTTGTTGAACAGCAGGATCTTGACCGGGACGTTGCGGCGCAGCGCGTGGATCAGGTGGTTGCCGCCGATCGACAGCGCGTCGCCGTCACCGGTGACGACCCAGATCGACAGGTCGTCGCGGGCGGCGGCCAGGCCGGTCGCAAGCGCCGGAGCGCGGCCGTGGATGCCGTGCATCCCGTAGGTGTCCATGTAGTAGGCGAAGCGCCCGGCGCACCCGATCCCGGTGATGAACACGATCCGCTCCGGCGGGATCCCGAGCTCCGGCATGAACTGCTGGACCGCCGAGAGCACGGCATAGTCGCCGCAGCCCGGACACCAGCGCGTCTCCTGATCGGACTGAAAGTCGGCCTTGCCCAAGCTCGCGCTCATCGCCTCCGCTCGCCTTCCGGGCTCGCTTGAAAGTCGGCGGCGCGAGTCGTCCGGCTGGTCACTGGCGCGCTCCGGTCATTGGCGGGCCCCGATCTGCTCGGCGATCTCGGCGGCGAACAGGGGCTGTCCGCGGACCTTGGTGAAGGACTGGATATCGACGAGGAAGCGGCTGCGCAGCAGCATTGCCAGCTGGCCGCTGTTGAGCTCGGGCACGAGCACCCGCTCGAACGACCGCAGGACGTCGCCGGTGTTGGACGGCAGCGGGTTGAGGTGGCGCAGCTGCGCGCAGGCGACCTTGTGTCCCGCCTCGCGGGCGATGCGCATCCCGGCGCGGATCGCGCCCTCGGTCGAGCCCCAGCCGAGCACGAGCAACTCGGCGCCGGGCTCGGAGTCGACGGCGAGCGGGGCGATCTCGGCGGCGATCCCGGCGATCTTGCCGGCCCGCAGCTCGGTCATCCGCTCATGGTTGGCGCCGTCGTAGGAGATGTTGCCCGTGCCGTGGGCCTTCTCCAGGCCGCCGATCCGGTGCTGGAGCCCGGGGGTGCCGGGGATCGCCCACGGCCGCGCCAGACGCTCATCCCGGCTGTAGGGGGCAAACGGGGTGCCGTTCGTAGGCGGCGTCGCGAACGCCGGGTCGATGTCGGGCAGTGTCGCCGGATCGGGGACCAACCACGGCTCCGAGGAGGAGGCCAGGAACGAGTCCGACAGCAGGATGACCGGGGTCCGGTACCGGATCGCAATCCGCGCCGCCTCGAACGCGGCATCGAAGCAGCCGCCCGCCGTGCTGGGGGCGATCACCGGCAGCGGCGACTCCCCGTGGCGGCCGAACATCGCCAGCAGCAGGTCTGACTGCTCGGTCTTGGTCGGCATGCCGGTCGACGGGCCGGCGCGCTGCACGTCGATCACGATCAGCGGCAACTCGAGCATCACCGCCAGCCCGATCGTCTCGGCCTTGAGGTCCATCCCGGGGCCGCTCGTCGCCGTGACCCCGAGCCGACCGCCGAATGCCGCGCCGAGCGCCATCCCGGCGGCGGCGATCTCATCCTCGGCCTGGATCGTGGAGACGCCGATCGCGGCGTGGCGTGACAGCTCGTGCAGCAACTCCGAGGCGGGGGTGATCGGATAGCTGGCGAGCACGAGCGGGAGCCGGCTGCGGGCGCTGGCGGCGATCAGCCCCAGCGACAGCGCGGTCGTGCCGTTGACGTTGCGGTAGGTCCCGGGCGGGACGTCGGTGGCGGGTGGCACCCGGTACTGCACGTCGAGCAGCTCAGTCGTCTCCCCGAAGGACCAGCCGGCGTTGAACGCCGCCTGGTTGGCCTGCGCCACCGCGGGCGAGCGGGCGAACTTGCGCTCGATCCAGGTCTTGGTCACGTCGGTCGGCCGCCCGTACAGCCACGAGAGCACACCGAGCGCGAACAGGTTCTTGGCCCGGCTCGCATCCCGGGTCGAGACCCCCTCGATCGCCTCGACCGCGCGCGCGGTCAGCGTGCTCATCGGGATCCGGTGCACGCGGTAGGCGCTCAGCGAACCATCCTCCAGCGGGCTGGCCTCGTAGCCGGCCTTCTCCAGGTTGCGCTTCGTGAACGCGTCCTCGTTGACGATGATGGTGGCGCCTCGCTGGAGCTCGGCATTGTTTGCCTTGAGTGCCGCCGGGTTCATGGCCACCAGCACATCGGGGTGGTCTCCGGGGGTGAGGATGTCCCGTGACGCGAAGTGGATCTGAAATGCGGAGACGCCGGCCAGCGTTCCGGCGGGCGCCCGGATCTCCGCCGGGAAGTTCGGCAGCGTGGCGAGGTCGTTGCCGACGATCGCCGTGGCGTCGGTGAACCGGCTGCCGGTGAGCTGCATCCCGTCCCCCGAGTCGCCGGCGAAGCGGATGATGACCCGATCGAGTTCTTCGATCGCCTTGGTCATCCTGCCCCGGGCCTGCTTGCGCGCGTCACCGACTGAATCCCTTCCTCTCTGAAATTGATTCTAACCATGGGCGCGGCGGCGGCGGCGCGGATGCACCGGGCGGGCCGGTCGGAGGTTTGCGCGGGCGCGCCAGCGGTGAGCCTGTCGACATGAGCGAACGCGAGGACTACGAGCAGCTGGCCGACAGCCTCGATCACGAGGCCCACCACATGGAGGAGCAGTCCGAGAAGCTCGGCGACGAGATCGGCACCGTGCGTGAGGACTGGGAGCACAAGCGCGCTGACCCCGGGGTTCCCGGAGCGGCGCCACCGTCTGATGGCGAGCGTGCGCCGACGGACGCAGACGGGAGCGGCACCCCCGAGACCGAGACCGACCGCGACTAACGCGGGTCCTCACGGTCGACGTTCCAGTAGCGCAGAACCGTGCTGCGCCGCGCGGCCTCGGGCATCTCGGCGCGATCGTCATCCACGGGCCAGTCGGCGAGCACGAAGCGCACGATCGTCCGCTGCCCCCCCTCGTGGTCGCCGTAGAGCAGATCGACGACGATCGGGGCGCCGTCGGCCAGGGCCGAGCTGACCTCCTCATAGCCGGGCTGGTTGCGATCGCGCATCGCCCCCAGCCAGTAGCCGTTGTCCCCAGAGGGGATGTAGAGGTCGATCAACTGCTCACGGAACTCCGACAGCTGGGGCGCTGCGTCGGCCGGGGCATCGCGGCTTCCGGATACGCCGACATCGCGCCGCCGGGCCCGCCAGCCGTGCAACACCGCCAGGCCGTCGCCGCCGTTGCGCAGCGCAATCGCCAGGAAGATGACCCCGTCGCGCTCTTCGACGGTCCCGCCATGTCCGGGGACCTGGAGGATCTGACCGTCACCGAAGCGGATCCGCTCCATCGGATCCTGCTCGCGTGATGGGATGAGGACCGGTCTCAGCCCGGCCAGCAGGGATCGTTCGGCCAGCCGCGCCGTCCGATTGCCGGATTTCACCGAGCTGAACGTGGCGACCGCCAGCACCAGAGTGCCGCCGGCGGTCGCCAGCGAAGAAATCGTCACCCAGTCGGTCATCGACCGTTCCGGGCGTGTTGCGCAATCACAGGTGGTGCCGGATCGCCTGATCCGGCACCGGATGCGTCCTAGAGCTTCTGGACGTTGATGGCCTTCGGGCCCTTGGGCCCGGCCTCCTCCTCGTAGGACACCTTGGCGCCCTCCGCGAGTGACCGGTAGCCGTCGGCCTGAATGCTGGAGTGGTGGACGAACAGATCACGACTGCCCTCGTCAGGCGTGATGAAGCCGAAACCCTTCTCGTCGCTGAACCACTTGACCGTTCCGGTTGCCATTGGGAGATCCCCTCCGTAGCTTGAAGTGCTGCTACCGCGGAGGTGTTGCTTCCCCCAGGGCCTGCACCTGCGAATTCGCCGATTGACGCTGCAATCGGCCTTGTCGGGCGGGAAGGTAGCACGGCTGACGGCGAAATCCAGCAGTGACCGCGCGGGATTACGACCAAATCACAGATCATGATGTTCTGACATGGACGATCCGATGCCCCTGCGCCACGGCGCGGCCATTCCCCTGCGTGAGATCACCGTGCGCGCGTCCCGGTCCTCGGGGCCCGGCGGGCAGCACGCCAACACCACCGCCTCGCGGATCGAGGCGAGCTTCGACGTTGCCGCCTCGACCGCCCTCAGCGAGGAGCACAAGCGTCGGATCATGGCCCGGCTCGGGCCTCGGGTCGTCGCCGTGGCCCAGGACGAGCGCAGCCAGACTCGCAACCGCGAGCTCGCGCTCCAACGCCTCGCGCAGCGGCTGTCATCGGCGCTGACCCCCCGCCGGCAACGGCGTCCGACCCGCCCGACCAAGGGCTCGGTCACCCGCCGGCTTGACGCCAAGCGCCGCCAGTCCGAGCGCAAGCGCGGCCGCCGGCCGCCGCCGGGAGACGCCTGATGCGCTGGTACGTCGATGGGATGAACGTGATCGGCACCCGGCCCGACGGCTGGTGGCACGACCGTGACGCGGCGATGCTGCACCTTGTCGACCTGCTCGAACGCTGGGCCGCCGCCGAGGGCGAGGACGTGGTCGTCGTGTTCGAGCGCAAGCCCTCGCCGCCGATCCGCTCGACCGTGATCGAGGTCGCCCACGCTCCCCGCCCACGCCGCGACGCCGCCGATGACGAGATCGTGCGGCGGCTGCGCCAGGAGCCGAGTCCCGGCCTGGTCCGGGTCGTGACCTCGGACCGCTGGCTCGCTGACCAGGCCACACATCTGGGGGCGGGCGTGCACGGTTCCGACATGTTCCGGTCCCTGCTGGAGAGCTGAGCGCCGGGCACAGCGGCGCTCCTTGCCACAATCCGCCATATGGCCGACCAGCCGCCACGCCGTCCTGCGTCCGCG
>JBAWFG010000241.1:0-3715 GCA_049591655.1 Solirubrobacteraceae bacterium | reverse complement strand
GCCTCCACCGGGAACCCGGCTTCCCAGCGCGTGGCCGAGCGCTGGCTGCAGACGCTCGACGCCGACCGCGACGTCGCGGCGCTGCGCCATGACCTCGAGACCGAGGCGGGGCTGTGACCCCGGGCGCCGGCCGGGGGGCTCGGTGAGCACACCGCCCCAGATCCGGCTTCCCGCAGCGCCGCTCGTCGACGGCTATACCGCGCTGCGCCCGTGGCGGGACACCGACCTCCCCGGCCTCGTACTCGCCTGCCAGGATCCGGAGATCGCCCGCTGGACACGGGTGCCGTCGCCCTACGACGAGTCCGATGGGCGGGCCTACCTGCACCAGCGCTATGAGTCGACGCGCGCCGGTCTCAGCGCGCCGTTCGCGATCGTCGACGCCGATGATGACCAACTGCTCGGGTCGATCTCGCTGATGCGCTTCGCCTGGGAGCATGCCCGCGGGGAGGTCGGCTACTGGCTGGCCGCCGGCGCCCGCGGCCGGGGGCACACCACCCGCGCGGTGCGGCTGATCTGCGCCTGGGGGTTTCGCAGCCTGCGACTGGAGCGCATCGACCTGATGGCCTCCACCGGGAACCCGGCTTCCCAGCGCGTGGCCGAGCGCTCCGGGTTCACCCGGGAGGCGGTGCTGCGCTCCTACATGCGCGGCAACTTCGAGCGCCACGACATGGTCATGTTCGGGCTGCTGCGCGAGTAGTGCCGGAAATCCGATTCACCGCACGAGCGCCGTGCATCAACGCGGGGCGGCGAGCGAGGTGAGCCGCCAGCCGTGTGGGGTCTGGACCAGCCCCACCTTCTCCAGCGACGGCGTCTGACCACGGGCGCCGCTCAGCACGACCGCCGAGGCCGTCTTGCCGGAGACGGTGACCTTGGAGACGCTCAGCGTCGGGTCGGCGACGCTCTGCACGAACGTCTGCATCGCGCTCTCGCAGCTGAGGCCGGCTGACCGGAGATGTGCGACGAGCGTCGGATCGAGCACCTGACGACACAGGGTCGCCGGATCGCGCTGGGCGACGGCGTGGGCGAACTGTTGAAGCTTGGCCTGGACGTCCTGAGAGGGGGTCGCCCCACACCCCGCTACTGCATAGGCAGCGCCTAGGAGGGCGAGGACACGGCAGATTCGCATCGCGGCAAGGGTAGCCTTTAGGTCATGGAGCGAGAGCCTCTTCGTGATGGACACGGCCGTCTGATCGGCGATCTGCGCGTGTCGGTGACCGACCGTTGCAACTTCCGCTGCCAGTACTGCATGCCCGCCGAGGGCCTGCCCTGGCTCGAGCGAGCCGAGATCCTCACCTTCGAGGAGATCACGAGGATCGTGTCCCTATTCGCCTCGATGGGCGTCGGCGACGTGCGGCTCACCGGCGGCGAGCCGCTGGTCCGACGTGACTTCCCTGTCCTCGCCGGGATGCTGACGGCGATCGAGCAGGTCAATGAGGTGTCGGTGACGACCAACGGCTTCCTGCTCACGCGTGACGCCGAGAAACTCGTGCGGGCCGGCATCGACCGGTTCAACGTGTCAGTCGACTCATTGCAGCGCGACCGCTTCTACGAGCAGACCCGTCGCGACGCGCTTGACCAGGTGCTCACCGGCCTGCAGACGCTCGCCGCGTTCCCCGAAGCCCACCCGATCAAGGTCAACGCCGTCGCCATCCGGGGCTTCACCGAAGAGGAGGTCATCCCGTTCGCGCAGCTGGCACGCCGCACGCCATACGAGATCCGCTTCATTGAGTTCATGCCGCTTGACGCCGACCGTGCCTGGACGCGCAGCCAGGTGCTCACCGGCGCCGAGATCCGCGCCGCGATCGAGGCGGTGTACCCGCTCGTTCCCGCCCCGCGGGAGCCGAGCGCGACGGCGCGGGTCTATCACTTCGCCGACGGACAGGGCAAGATCGGCTTCATCAACCCGGTCTCCGAGCCGTTCTGCGCCGACTGCAACCGGGTCCGGCTGACCGCCGACGGCCGCCTGCGCACGTGCCTGTTCTCGCTCAACGAGACCGACCTGCGCAGCCCGATCCGCGCCGGGGCCTCCGACGACGAGTTGGAGACGGTGATCCGCGACGCGGTGTGGCGCAAGGAGCTCAAGCACCACGTCGGCGAGCCCGGGTTCATCCAGCCGGCGCGCAGCATGTCGGCGATCGGGGGCTAGTGCAATCGCCCTGGGGGCGATTGCATTGGGAGAAATCGAAGATTTCTCCCGGGCGGGTGGTCAACCCCCGACCCACCCGCCGGGTCCCCACCCTCGCCGCGAGCGACTCGGACGTTTGACGGAGATGGGCACACAAACCTCCGGCCCCACCGCCGCTGTGCCACTCCCCGGCGGGCGACTTTCAGCTCGGCATGGCGAACGTGAACATCCGGGTCGCGTCGATCCGGGCGTAGACCGGGCCTGAGTCGAGGAACTCGGTCTCCCACGACGAGCCGTAGCGCGGGACGTAGATGTCAAGCAGCGTGCGGCGAAAGCCGCTCTGGGCCTGATCGGCGATGTTGATCGGCACCGCGGTGCCGTGGACGGTGACCGCCAACTCCTCCCCGGGCAGGTGGGTGGCGCTGACCTGCGGCCGGCGGCGGATGTGACGCCAGCGCACCGAATCCGGTGAGGAGCCGAAGTGAAAGGCGCCGCGGTAGAAGATCCCGTCGACCGGGCCGACGATCGGCCGCCCGTCGGCCGTCACGGTCGCGAGTGCCAGCAGGCACATCCCCTGCAGCCGCGCGCAGACCTGTTCGGCGCTCAGCCGCCGGCCCGGATCGTGGATGCTGAGCAGGTGCGCGCCCGCGGTGGCGTAGCTGGCGTCGATCAGCTCCTGCAGGGCGGCGAGATCGGCCCCGGTCTCGTGCATGGGCACATCAAATCACTCCGGGCCGCCGCGATTAACAGGAACGCAAGCTTCTCGCTGCATCATGGGAGGCCCAATGCTCGTATTGCTCCTGTTCGCCGTCATCGCTGGTGCCGGCACGGCGATCACTCCGTGCGTGCTTCCGGTCCTCCCCGCCCTGCTGTCGGCGGGCGCAGTCGGCGGGCGCCGGCGCCCGCTCGGCATCGTGCTCGGGTTGGCGGTGACGTTCACGATCGCGATCGTCGCTCTGGCCCAGCTCGTGGATGGGATCGGGCTGGCATCGGGCGCCGCGCGCACGCTGGCGATCGTGGTCCTGATCGGCTTCGGGGCGGTGTTGCTCGTCCCGGAGCTCGCCGAGCGCGTCCAGGCGCCGCTCTCGCGGCTGGCCCGCTTCGGCCCGCGCACCCGAGGTGACGGCTTCTGGTCCGGGGTCGGCGTCGGCGGCGCGCTCGGGTTCGTCTGCGCGCCCTGCGCGGGCCCGATCCTTGCCGCGGTGACCTCGGTGAGCGCATCGGCGGGCGGCGCCTCGGCCAAGGTGGTGGCAGTCGCGCTCGCCTACGCGCTGGGACTCAGCTCGGTCCTGCTGCTCTATGCGCTCGGGGGACGGGCGGTGCTCGACCGGGTGCGCCGCCACGCCCGCGGGCACATCGTCGAGCGCACGCTCGGCGTCGTGCTGCTCGCCACCGGCGTGATCATGGCGACCAACCTCGACGTCCGCTTTGAGGAGGCGCTGGCCCGGGACACGAGCCTGCCGGCGTTCCTCACCGACCCCACCCAGGCACTGGAGAACTCCTCGGCGGTACAGAGTCGCCTGGCGTCGCTGCGGCCGGTGTCCCAGATCGCGGTCCGCCAGCAGCGCGCCGCGGCTGCCGCGGCAGCCG
>JBAWFG010000240.1:0-1947 GCA_049591655.1 Solirubrobacteraceae bacterium | reverse complement strand
AGCAGATGGTCAAGGAGACCAACCCGACGCTGCTGGCCAAGGCCGAGAACACGGCGGCGCCCGGCCAGGACATCCACGGCTACAAGACGATCGCCGACATCATGCGGGCGCTCAACCCGTTCACCGGGAGCTTCTATCTCGAGACGCTGCAGGTCGCCCGCTACACGCGCGAGATGTACTGCCTGTTCGGCGGCCGCCACACCCACCCGTCGACGATCATGCCGGGCGGCTGCAGCGCCGACATCACCCACCAGACGTGCACCGATTACTACGTGCGGCTGATGCGCTACTTCGACTACGTCAAGCGCAGCGTGCCGATGCACGACGACCTGTATGACTTCTTCCTCACCGAGCTGCCCGGCTACGACATGGTCGGCTACCGGGAGACCAATCTCGTCAACTGGGGCTCCTTCGACGACCCTGACTTCGTCGACTATGACTACCGCCACATGACCGACTGGGGTCGCAAGCGCTACATCACCCCCGGGGTGGCGATCGGCGGCGAGCTGATCAGCACCGATCTCGTCGAGATCAACCTGATGATCCGGATCCTGCTCGGGTCCTCCTATTTCGACGGCTGGGAGAACGAGCCGACCTACGTGACCCACGATCCGCTGGGCAACCCGGTCGACAAGAACCACCCGTGGAACAAGGTCACCCTGCCGCGCCCCCAGAAGCGCGACTTCACCGACAAGTACACCTGGGTCGTGTCCCCGCGCATCTATGACAAGCGCACCGACACCCACGTGTGTTGTGACACCGGCGGCGGCCCGTTTGCGCGGCAGTGGTGCACCGCCAAGGCCGGCCTCGTGGACTTCGGCTACGCCAAGGCGACCGGTCACTCGATCCAGATGGTGCTCCCCCGCTCCCCCAACCTGCCCGAGATGGAGCTCGAGTGGAAGGTGCCCGAGAAGTCAAACGCGATCGAGCGTGACCGCGCCCGCACCTACCACCAGGCCTACAGCGCGCTGATCGCGCTGCATTGCCTGGAGCGCGCGATCAAGGAGGTCCAGGCCGGACGCACCAAGAGCTGGAACAGCTTCACGGTCCCCGAGGAGGCGGTGAGCTGCGGCTTCCACGAGGCGGCCCGCGGCGTGCTGTCGCACCACATGGTCATCCGCGAGGGCAAGATCGCCAACTACCAGCCCTATCCGCCGACCCCGTGGAACGCCAGCCCCCGTGACAGCTTCGGCACCCCGGGCCCCTATGAGGACGCGGTCCAGAACACGCCGATCTTTGAGGAGAACGGCCCGGACAACTTCAAGGGGATCGACATCATGCGCGCGGTCCGCTCGTTTGATCCGTGCCTGCCCTGCGGCGTGCACATGTACACCGGCGCCGGCAAGGTGCGCAAGGTGATGCACACGCCGACGGCCATGGCCTAGGCGGGGGCAACGATGACCACCGTGTCACGCCCGCCGGCTGACCAGGCCGAGCAGCTGTTCGAACGCGTCCAGGCACTGCAGGAGCAGCTCGACTCCGCCGGGGAGTCGCCCGTCCGCGACGTCGCCGAGGAACTCGTCAGTGCCGTGCTGGAGATGTACGGCCTCGGCCTGGAGCGGATCGTCGAGCTGGTCGGCGAGGCCGGCGGCGAGCCCGCGGCGGCGATGGCCGAGGCGATGATCGGCGACCCGCTCGTCGCCACACTGCTGCTCATCCACGACCTGCACCCGGTGGCGCTGGCGCAGCGGGTGCAGGATGCGCTGGACAGCGTGCGCCCCTACATGGAGTCCCACGGCGGCAACGTCGAGCTGTTGTCGGTGACCGACGGGGTGGCGCGGATCCATCTGCGCGGCAGCTGTTCGGACTGCTCGGCGTCGTCGGTGACGCTCGAGCTGGCGATCAAGCGCGCGCTGGAGGAGGCGGCCCCCGATCTCGTCGGGCTGGAGGTCGAGGGGGTGGCCCCGCAGATGACCGGGCTGGCGCTGCCGATGGCCGAGGGCGCGA
>JBAWFG010000239.1:0-8706 GCA_049591655.1 Solirubrobacteraceae bacterium | reverse complement strand
TGGGTCGCGGTCGCTGGAGCAGGGGATGTCGTCGGCCTGTGCCAAGGGCAACTCCGGCGAGTACGCGGTGCGGCACAACCCGGAGGCGTACTACACGAATCTGGGCCAGGAGTGCACCAGATACGACGTCCCGCTCGGTGCAAAGCCGGACCTGAGCGCGCGTTTCACCTTCGTGACGCCGAACCTGATCAACGACATGCACGACGGATCGGTCGGGGACGGAGACAGGTTTCTACAGCGCTTTGTGCCGGCGCTCATGGCCACCCCGCAATACCGGGCGGGCAGCACGGTGATCTTTCTCACGTGGGACGAGAACGACGGGGCGAGCGGTAACCGCGTCCCGTGCATCGTGATCTCGCCCTTTACACACGGGGTGAGGGACGGCACGCGCTACAGCCACTCTTCGCTGCTGCGCACCACAGAGACGCTGCTCGGTCTTCCCCTCCTGAGCAGTGCGAGATCCGCCAAATCGATGATCGGCAAGTTCGGCTTCTAGGACGATGCCGGCGCAGGCCACGGCTTCACCTTGCGAGGAGTGCACATAATGAAGCGAATCTGGATGGTTGCTGGTCTGGTCGTCGCGGTCCTGCTACCCGGTCCGTACGCGGCCATGGCGGGCGAGCGGCATGGCCGGTCCCCACGTCCCAGCCGCACCCACAAGCGCACGCGCAAGCACGTTCGTCGCCACCAGCGCGTTCGCCACCACAAGCACAAGCGGCACCGCCGCCGTCGGCACAAGAACCCCCCCAAGACCACCCCGCCCGTTACGTCGGCGCCCGCGTCTGCGCCGGCGCCCCCTGTGGCCACACCCGCTTCCTACTCCGGGCCGTGTACGACGGCTCCGCCCGGGAGTGCGCTGGCGCTTGGGGGCAGGACCTACGCGCTGGAGGGGATGGACACGTTCACCAAGTCCGCCCCGCTGGGCTCGTTCGCGCAGAGCGCGAACAATCAGATCGTCTACGTCGGTGACCACGGGATGAGCTGGACCGGGTACGGCGACGGCTGGAGCTCGACCTACACGGGTGGCAAGGAGGGTTATCAGCCCTCAACCGTGCTGTCGGTGCACGACGGCATGCTGGACTTCCATCTGCACAACGACACCAACGGCAATCCGGTGGGTGCCAACCCGTCGCCACTGCCCGGAGGAAACCGATACCAGACGTATGGCGTCTGGTCCTTCTGCGAGAGGATGGCCCCGGCAGACTCCCACAATCTCGCCGACTTCTACCAGGCGCCGCTGCTCTGGCCGCCGAATGACTCCAACTCGCCGTCATCGGAGTCGGATTTCCCGGAGGGCAACCTGGCCGGTACCGACTTCAAGGCCTTTTCGCACTACGGGGGATCCGGAGCGCAGGACTATTTCTCCATCCGAGCCGTGATGCCCACCTTTGCCGCCACCCAGTGGCACGTGTACACGCAGGCGTGGGGGCCGGGGTTCCGGTCCTACTACGTGGACGGCCAGTTGGTGGGCACGACCACCAACCAGGTGTGGTCCGGCCCGGAGCGCTGGCAACTCCAGGTGGAACCCTCGGGCACGAACGACGGCGATTCCGGTGATGTGCTCATCGGGTGGGTATGGATCGGTACCCCTACGTCATGACCGCGAACGCCGGCGAAGGGTGAACTGGACCGCGATCGCCGCGCCGAGCGTCTGACCGATCAGCCAACCCCAGCCGGCTCCGGAAAGGCCGGCGCGCGGGATCAGCCACAGATCGAGCCCAATGGTGACGAGGGTGGAGGCGCCGGCGATCAGGAGCGCCCGGCCGACGCGCTCTTGGATGCGTTCCACCGCGATGACGAAGTTGAGGATCGTGAAGGGGATGAGCGCCACCGCGAACAACCGCAGCAGGTTCGCCGCCTGCGTGTACTGCGGGCCGAACGCGGCCATGATCGGGTCGGCACACGCGACCACCAACACGACGAGCGGAATCACCACCATGAACGCCAGCCGGCTCACCTGCCTGACGAGCGCTCGCACGTTGCTCTCCGCGAGCGCACCCTCGACGATGAGTGCATTGGACATGTTGACCGCCAGTAGCCGGAGCGAGAAGCTCACCGCCCAGGCCGCGTAGTAATAGGCGTTGGCCGCGCCCGGCATGAAGCCCAGCACCAGCAACGAGACGAGCGAGTCCGGGATGGCCGCGGTGACGGCGACAAAGTGATGACCGGTCGCAAAGCGCAGCAGTTGCCGTTGGCCCGGAAGGCGGGATGGGACCGCCTGTTCCCTGCTCAGCAGGCGCCCGAATAGGGCGACGTTGATGACCACGACGAGGCCGACGAGCCCGAGCACCCAGGCGCCAAGAATCGCCCACGCGCTGGCGGATGCAGCCAGCGCCACGAGCAGAACGGCCTTGATGGCGCCGAACGCGGCGTTCTCGATGGGGACCCATCCGGCGCGGCGCAGGCCGATCAGCACCGGGTCCTGAAGCGAGAACACGACCCAGAAGCCAATCGATCCCGCAAATAGCAGGATGGTCAGCGGGCTCTCGGTGAGGATGCCGAGGCCGACCAGCCGCGCGAAGCCGGCCAGGAAGATGCCTGTGGCGACGAGCGCGATCGCGATCGCCGCCGCATAGCTGAGCCGGACCAGGCGGGTCTGAGCGCGGCCCGCCACCGGCACGTAGCGCAGCAGGACAAACTGCAGCCCGACCCATCCCAGGCTCGAGACGAGAGTCATCGCGCTGATCGCACCCGCGCCGATCCCGACCGCCTTGGCCGGGTAGAGGCGCGCGGCCAATACCCAGTATGCGAACCCGAGAATGCCGTTGAGACCCGTGGTCAGCATCAGCGCGAACGAACTGCGGTACAGCGGCACCCGCCGGACGTTGTTCAGGCGTGCGACGTAGCTCATGGTCAGGCGAGCTCGAGCTCGTGGGCGAGTGCTCCCACGGCCCGGTCGGAGGTCCAGGAATCCGGTACCAGGACGCGGCGCGCGGGTGCGGCGGCTAGGGCACAGGAGATGATCGCCCGCTCGTGAGTCAGGAGCGTGTCGTATGCGGCGCGCACACCGGGCACGCCGAAGATCTCCGACCGCTGCCCCATCAGGACATCGTCGGTTTCGACGGCGAGCTCCCCCGCGTCCAGAGGCTCGAAGGTGATTGCGTCCACCCGAGCACGGTGGACCACGACGACCTCGCCGATGAGCAGGCGAACCGGACCGGTCGTGTCCGGGCCGATCCCGGACGCGCTGACGCTCACCGGTGGAGCCACGAAGCCGCGCGTGAGTGCGCTGACGCGTCCCAGAGCGGCGAGCCTGACCCGCACTGACGGGCGCAGTGCGGCGAACGCAGCCGGCGCCGTCTGCGACAGATCTGGATACAGACGTAGCCGCCTTGGGAAGGGGAGGCACTCCCGGTCGGCGTTGATGATGACCTGGTCATCGCCGAGCACTCGCAGGCCCGCAGCGAGGGCCCGTGCCGCGAGGCTCGTCTTTCCGCTGCGTGAGCGGCCGAGCAGCAGCAGGGTTCGGTCTCCCCGGGCGATGGCGGCACCTGGCAGAAGCACTGAGCCGGCGCGTACCGCTGCAAGTGAGACGAGTGGCTCGATCACGTGGCTCTGCACGAGCGCCAGGCCGAGCGGTCCGCGAACGGCGACCGCGACGCGCATGGTGTCCACCTCAGGACTCATCGGCACCGATGCACGCCACCGCGCCAGCTTGTGGGCACCCAGCAACTCCGGCTCCCCCGCGGTCGCGCCGGCGGTCTCGCGGACGCGGGAGCCGATGATCGCCTCCACGGCGGGCACCTCCGGGCTCGTGGCGAGCGCGGCCGAAGCGTACTCGGCGCGAAAGTACGCCCTGGCTCGGCGCGCTCCCCGGATGGAAACGGTCAAGCCGGGGCCAAAGCGGTAGAGGTCGGCGGCCCCCGACGCGCCGTCAGGAGTACCGGGCCAGAGCATCGGCCACCCTCCGAGGGTCCGTGGGGAACGGAGCCATGACCTCGAGGATCTGGACGCCCTGGAGAAGGTTGCGAAGCCGATCGGTCTCGCGACCGCGCACGGCGGCGAGAGCTGACGGGCCAGGGTGCGCATCGGCATACCGCGCGCGTGCGTCGAGCTCGTACAGCGTGCGGCGCTCGTAGGCCCCGGTCCGCGCCAGGCGCTCAGCCGCCCACCCGGCCTCCGCGGGGCGGACGGTGACCTCGCGGGTGGACACGGTCGTCAGCATCACGAGTGTCTTCAACGGCGGCGTGCGGCCGGGGTCCCGCGCCGATCCGTAGATCGCTGCCACCTCTGTCTGGCGAAGCGAGAGACGGCTCGCCAGTGTAAAGGCGTTGTTCAGCTGTGATTCGAGCGCCGTCCCGACTCGCGTCGGCGCTCGAGTGAGCAGCGGGAGCGGGCGACGTGCCGAACGGACAACCCGCAGGCGTGCGCGTTGTGAGGTCCGGAGGTGAGCACGCAGACGAGGCAGATACTCGAGCACCCAGTCGCGGATGCCCACCGAGACCGGAAAGGCGTGCAGCCGTCCGCCTCCATCGAGGATCGTCCATTTGTCCGATATGAAGCGCGCGCCTTGTTCGGCAAGAGCGAGCGCCGTTTCAGTCTTACCGCTCTCTGACCATCCGCAGACCAAGAGTCCGCCCCCTTCGGCTTCCACCGTGGCTCCGTGCACAGTGATTGCCCCACGCTCGAGTGTACCAAGTTGGAGGAGCGGGCGCACCAACTCCGACAGGGCCTCCCACAGCGGAAAGCTCGGGTCATATGAAAGGCTGACCGGCCCGTCCTGGGGATAGTTGCGGGGCAACTCGAAGCGGGACGTGCCTCGCAACAGGTAGCAGGAGCGGCCGTCCGATCCGGTGCGCCGGCCGTCCCCCGCCGGCCCATGGACATCGCAGAGGTTGCGAGATACGATGTCGGCGCTGGGGCTAAGCACGATGTCGGCATGAGCGGGGACTGGTGCGACGGTCGGCTCGTATGGATCGAGTTGCGCGTCGAGGTGCCGAAAAATGTGCTCTCGGTCATCGTTAATAGCGAGACTCACCAGTCCGTGCAGATCAAATATGCGCGCCATAAGGATGAGTAGTCTCTCACCATGCTGACCGAGACTCAGCCAGCTGCGACGAACCTATCGGTAAAAACCCGCAATCTGCGGGATGGTGCTGCATCACCCGTAATCGCGGTGGTCGCGTTGGCACTCAGCCTCATCGTCCTCGCCGGGGCCCACCTGAAGCTTGACGGTTATGGGCTGCTGCACAGCTTGCCGTGGGCTTACTACCTTGGTTTGGCGGGGCTCCCTTTGGCCTCTGCGGTCGAGTGGCGCCGCGAGTCGTCTCGCCCGGCTCTGGTGCTCGCCTACCTGTTCGCATTCCTTGTGTTGGTCTGGCTCACGCCGTACGTGCTCGAGGGAACGCCCAGATTCCGGACCTCGTACCTGAGCTACGGGTATGTCGATCCCGTCGCCCGAGGCCAGGGTCTGTTCCCTCGCCTGTTCGTCTACCACAACTGGCCACTTTTCTCGATCGCGATGGCCGCGCTGAAGAACGCTTTCGCGCTCTCGCCCCTGAAACTGATGGCCTTCTTTCCGACCGTGATCATGGTCCTGTACCTGGTACCGCTTT
This sequence comes from Solirubrobacteraceae bacterium, assembly GCA_049591655.1. Lineage (GTDB taxonomy): Bacteria > Actinomycetota > Thermoleophilia > Solirubrobacterales > Solirubrobacteraceae > Palsa-465. The sequence goes on along the minus strand of JBAWFG010000239.1, from coordinate 3,151 downwards.
CGGCGCTCCTGCTGATGACGACCGATCGGTCCTGGCCCGGGCCCCGGGGTCGGTGGCGCACGTTGCACGGAGCGCTTGGGGACGATGCCCGATGGGTGGTCGGCCTCTGGGTGTTCGTGGTCTTCCAGTGGACCAACCAGGACTACTTCAGTCCCCAGGCTCTGGCCTTCCTGTTCTACCTCGGCCTGATGGTGGTGCTGGCCCACACGGCTCTGAGACGGGATGGCTCTTTCAACGCAGGCAGTGGGGGCGCGACGGTGATTCTGTTCACGCTGATCGTCGCCACGCACGTCCTCAGCGGGCTGATTGCGCTGTTCGTCATCGCCGGACTGACCCTGACCAAACAGGTGCGCCGGCCCACCCTTCTGCTCCTGTGCCTGCTCGTGTTCGTCGCGTGGCAGGCCTATCCGGCGGCGCCCTTCTACCAGTTCTACGGCCATCGCCTCCTGCAGACCGTGTTCGCGGCCGGCGATTTCCTGCAGACGAACGTCTCCGGTCGCATCAGCGGGAGTGGCGAGCACCTGACGGTCAGCCGCGCGCGCGTCGCGGTCACCGTGATCGTGTTCGCCCTGGGACTGCTGGCGCTGGTGGCGCACCTCCGGCCGGGTCTTCGTGACCGCTGGCGGAGGCCGCGCATGCTCTGGGACTCCCTCCCCCGCGAGCAGCGCTTCGCTCTTGTTTGGCTGCTGTCCACGGTGCTCGTCGGTCCGGTGTCCGCCTACGGCGGCGAGATGCTCATTCGCACCGAACTGTTCAGCCTCCCTCCACTCGCGCTCATCATCGCCGCGACCGCGAATCGGCGGCGGATCATCGCGGTGGTCGCCGGAACGCTTACGGTGATGGCACCGCTTCACATCCTCACCCACTACGGCAACGAGCTCTATGACTACGTCTCGCCGGGGGAGCTTGCCGGATTCCGGTTCATCGCCGATCGACTGGCTCCGGCGAAGATCTACGGGGGCTTCCCGGGCGGTGGTTTCCTGAAGTCAGTGAGCCTGCGATGGCGCAACAGCTCTGTTCCGGGCGGCAGCCATGTGCCGACCGCCGCCGACTTCCTTGCACCCAACGCGCACCACTGGGGGCGGGTGCGCGGAGGCGTGTACGTCGCGTTTGGCCGCGGCGACATCGCGGCTGCGACGCTGTTCTACAACAAGCCGAACCTGATCCCCACCATGCAGCGCCTCGTCGCCCATGATCCGCAGTTCCGGCCTGTCTACCTCACCCCGGACTACTCGATCTACCACTGGTTGCCGCCCGTCGAGAAACACGTGCGCGCGCGGCCGGCAGCCTATGCCCGGGTGACCTCCGCCGGCCGGCGGTCGGGAGGTGGCGTGACGACCGCGGGCGGCCGCAACCGAAACACGACCAGGCCCACGAAGTAGCCCACGGCCGCGGCGCCCACCGACCCGATCAGGGCGCCGATGAGGCCGAGGCCCTCCGCGACGTGGCCACCGAGAGCGCGGCGAAGGCTGGCCCTCACCCGCGCGGGCAGTGCGTTGCGGAGGTATGTGCGCTCGGTGTCGAGTGATCGACGATCTCCCAGTCCTCGGACGAGCGCCTTGGAGATCCCCTCGAAGTAGCAGCGGCGCAGGAGATAGCTCACGGTAGCTCGAGCGGCAGGTACGTGATGGTCGATCTCGGCGCCGCTGACCAACGCAATCCGGGCATCGGGTACCGCGCGAGACGCGCGGAGGCAGAACTCCGTCTCCTCGCAGCCGAGGGGCAGGCTGCCGAGCCGGCCGATCGCAGGGTTGAACATGCCCACCCTTCGGAACACCTCAGCGCGAAACACCATGTTGCAGCCAAGTGGGTTGCGAACCGAGCCGTTCTCGGGAAGCCCGGTGTATGAACACCCAACAACCCACAGAAATTCAGGCGGGAACCACGCCGGCGGCGGCTCGGCCCAGATGGGACGCGCGTGACCTCCGGCGCCGATCACGGTCGGATCCTCGAACGCGGAGAGCAGGCGCGCCAGCCACTGTTCGTGGGCGACCGCGTCGTCATCGATGAAGACGATGTAGTCACCTCGACTGCGGGCGATGGCCGTATTGCGCGCCGATGAAAGCCCGGGCGCGCCAGGGCTGGCAACGATCTCCACGTTCTCCGGCAAGCGCGCCCGGAGGTCGGCCTCCAGGGCGTCGTTATGGTCGACGACGATGACGACCTGGGCCGGAGGAGGCTCCTGGCTCAGGACGGACCCCACACAGGCAACCGTCTGCTCGAGCCTGGCGGATGCGAAGGCACAGACCACCACCGTGGCCTGCGCCGCGTTGGCCCGCGTGCTCGCGTCCAGGGTGTGACTGTGTGCATTCAATTGACCGCTGGCTCCCAACGGAGTGCGAACGGTTAACACTTCGTTTGCCCTCACGGGCATCCTATAGGATCAGGCGGAATGTTGCGAAGCCCTGGGCACGCCGAGTGCCGCCGTCACGGTGTGACATGGATGGTTACTGGGGTGCTCCTGCTGGTGTTGGTCGCCGGGTGCGGTGGCGGCTCTACGACCACACGATCATCGGCGAACTCGGCCTCGAGCTCGGCGTCGTCAGCCGTTACGAGCTCTGCCTCGGGCACCATCGCCGGGCCGGCTTCGCGGATTGCGGTGATCATGCTTGAGAACCGCGAGTACGACGAGATCATCGGACGGCCGGCGGCTCCGTACCTCAACGCGCTTGCGCTCCAGAGCGCAGTCGCCACCAACTATCACGCCATTACGCACCCGTCCCTCCCCAACTACCTCGCCATTACAGGCGGCTCCACTTTTGGGTACAGCGGGAGCGACTGTGGTACGTGCTCGGTCTCGCACCGCAACCTCATCGACCAGCTCGAAGCGGCCGGCATCTCCTGGAAGGCGTACGTTGAAGGTCTGCCGTCCCCGTGTTCATCGGCCGCGTCAGCGGGGGAGTACGTCCGGCGCCACGATCCGTTCATGTATTACCGCAACGTGGCTGACAACCCGGCCCGGTGCCGGCTGATCGTGCCGACCACCACGCTCACACGCGATCTGGCGAGCCACTCACTTCCGAAGTTCACATGGCTGGTGCCCAATATCTGTCATGACATGCACTCGTGCGGGACGTACACGAGCGATCGCTACCTGCGCGTGATCGTGCCGCAGCTGTTGGCCCAGCTCGGGCCGTCGGGTCTCCTGTTC
>JBAWFG010000238.1:0-5877 GCA_049591655.1 Solirubrobacteraceae bacterium | reverse complement strand
GAGGTGATCGTGGTGACGATCACCTACGACCACGGCGTCCGTCGCCGCTCCTATGAGCTGATCGCGGAGGCGTTCGACCTCCAGTCACGGGCGCTCACCGCCGAGACCGCGTAGCCAGCCCCACCCCGGGGCCGTAGAACCTCGTCACACCCGGTGCGCTGAACCCGGGTACGATCGCGCCGTGGCCAAGTGGGTGTACGACTTCGCCGAGGGCTCGCGGGAGATGCGCGATCTGCTTGGGGGCAAGGGCGCGAATGTCGCCGAGATGACGCGCGTGCTGGGCGCCGAGCGCGTCCCGGCCGGGTTCACGATCACCACCGAGGCGTGCGCGCAGTACATGCGGGCCGACCGCGCCGAGCCCGACGGTATGGGTGATCAGGTCGCCGAGGCGCTGAAGCGCCTGGAGCAGCACAGCGGCAAGACGCTCGGTGACGACCACGACCCGCTGCTCGTGTCGGTCCGCTCGGGAGCGCGGGAGTCGATGCCGGGGATGCTCGACACGGTGCTCAACCTCGGGCTCAATGACACGTCGGTTGCCGGATTGGCCCGGGCGACTGACAACGAGCGCTTCGCCTGGGACTCCTACCGGCGCTTTGTGCAGATGTTCGGCAACGTCTCACGCGGGATCGCCGGGGAGCGCTTCGAGGACGCCATCAAGCAGGCCAAGGACACGCGCGGTGTCAGCGACGACACCGAGCTCGACGTCGACGCGCTGCGCGAGCTGACCGAGACGTTCAAGGCGATCTACCGCGAGGAGACCGGCGAGGAGTTCCCCCAGGAGCCCGTCGAGCAGCTGCGCCTCTCCATCCGGGCGGTGTTCGACTCCTGGCTGGGCAAGCGCGCGATCGAGTACCGGCGCCAGAACCACATCCCCGATGAATGGGGCACGGCGGTCAACGTCCAGCAGATGGTGTTTGGCAACAAGGGCGACACGTCGGGGTCCGGCGTCGCGTTCTCCCGTGACGAGGTCACCGGCGCGCCGGAGCCGAGCGGCGACTTCCTGCCCAACGCCCAGGGCGAGGACGTCGTCTCCGGGGTCCGCACGCCGCGGGACATCGCCGAGATGAAGGACTGGCTGCCCGACGCCCACGCCCAGCTGATGGAGATCCTCCACACGCTCGAGGCGCATTACAAGAACATGCAGGACACCGAGTTCACGGTCGAGGACGGGCAGCTGTACATGCTGCAGACGCGCAACGCCAAGCGTCCTGCCCAGGCCGCGGTCCGCTTCGCGGTCGATGCCGTCGGTGAGGGGCTGCTCACCCGGGAGCAGGCGCTGGCCACCATCGACCCCAACACGCTCGACGCGCTGCTGCACCCCACGTTCGATCCCAAGGCCGACTTCGAGGTGCTCGCCTCCGGGGTCAACGCCTCCCCCGGCGCGGCCAAGGGGACGATCGTGTTCACCGCACCCGACGCGGTCGCCGCCGCCCAGGACGGCCGGGACGTCATCCTCGTGCGCCCGTTCACCGACGCCGAGGACGTCGCCGGCTTCCACGCCGCCAAGGGGATCCTCACCTCCGAGGGCGGAAAGGCCTCACACGCGGCACTCGTGGCCCGCGGCATGGGCCGTCCGGCGGTCGTCGGCGCCCAGGCGCTGGTCATCGACCTCGTCGCCAAGACGGTGACCGTCGACGGCACGCAACTGCACGAGGGCGACCGGATCGCGATCGACGGCACCCGCGGCTGTGTCACCGTCGACGACGTGCCGCTCGTCGAAGCCCGGGTCGACGACAACTTCCAGCAGGTGCTCAGCTGGGCCGACGAGATCCGTGACCTCGGGGTCCGCGCCAACGCCGACGCGCCCGATGACGCCCGCCGGGCCCGGGAGCTCGGCGCCGAGGGGATCGGGCTGTGCCGAACCGAGCACATGTTCATGGCCGAGGATCGCCAGCCGAAGATGCGGGCGATGATCATGGCCCACACCCGCGACCAGCGCCGCGAGGCGCTGTCGGAACTGTTGCCGCTCCAGCAGGAGGACTTCGAGGGGCTGTTTGAGGCGATGGTCGGACTGCCGGTGACGATCCGTCTGCTCGACCCGCCGCTGCACGAGTTCCTGCCCAGCCTGCCCGATCTCGCCGCCCACGTCGAGCGCGCGCGGATCGAGGACTCCCCGGATCTCCCCCAACTCGAGCGGATGCTCGCCCGGGTCGAGGAGATCTCGGAGGAGAACCCGATGCTCGGCACCCGCGGCTGCCGCCTGGGGATCCTCTATCCCGAGATCTATGAGATGCAGGTCCACGCGATCCTGCGCGCCGCCAAGGCGGTCGCCGTGGGTGGGCGGGGACCGCATCCGGAGATCATGATCCCGCTCGTCGATTACGAGCAGGAGATCGAAGCGATGCGCGAGCTCGTCGTCGCGATCGGCGACGCCGAAGGCCTGAAGGTCGGCACCGACTACACGGTCGGCACGATGATCGAGCTCCCCCGGGCCTGCTTCGTCGCCGACCGGATCGCGCGCTTCGCCGACTTCTTCAGCTTCGGCACCAACGACCTCACCCAGACCGCGCTCGGATTCTCCCGTGACGACGTCGAGTCCAAGTTCGTCCCGATCTACATGGAGCGCAAGATCATCGACCGCAGCCCGTTTGAGACGATCGACAAGCCGGGGGTCGGCTGGCTCGTGCGCCTCGGGGCCTGGGTCGGCCGGGAGGCCCACCCCGGTCTCAAGCTCGGGATCTGCGGCGAGCACGGCGGCGACCCGACCTCGATCGAGTTCTTTCACGAGGCCGGGCTGGACTACGTGTCGTGCTCACCGTTCCGGGTCCCGATCGCGCGGATCGCCGCGGCCCAGGCCGCAATCGCCCATCCCCGCGGGGACTGGGACGACAGCTTCGAGGACTTCTAGCCGCGGGCCCCGGGCGGCTCCGGCCCCGGCCGTCCGCGGATGCGGCGCGCCGCTCCACCGAACAACGGCGGCGATGAAGAGGCGACGGGTGCGGGGCGTGGGTGGCTTCTGCGCGGCGGGAGACCGCGGCTTCGCCGCTCTCGGCAACGATCTCGCTGGCGCTCGATGAGGGTGACGCGGCGTGGGCCTGGGCGGGCGCTGAGGCATGCATGGTGCGACAAATCCGGGTTGGGCCGTTTGGATTTGGCACGGATGCGGGGCGATGCCCGCGCTTTGTGCGAAATCCGCTCCCGAGATCCGGATTTGTCACGAAATGCAGGCTCCGGGTCACGCACGCCCACCCCCGTCCCATCTTCATTGCCCGCCGTTGACGTTCGCCCGGGCACGGCACCGCTCGCCCAGGGACCGCCGACGGGACCGCCAGGGTCCGCCACCGACCGGGACGGCGGCCCGGGGACTCACAGCCGCCTTCCGGCGGCCCGCCCCGGACCATGCCGCCCGCGGTCTGCGACGTCAGGCGACCGGGATCGGTTCCCCGGCCGGCACCGGCACGTCCTCCTTGCCGGCGAACAGGACCCCGGCGACGACCGCCGCGAGGGCGAAGATCCCGGCCGACACGGTGAACGCGGTCGTGTAGCCGTGCACCGCGGCGTGGGCGATCAGGGCCGGTGTCGGGCGCTGGCCGGCCACGTAGCTTGTCGCCGCGCTGGCGGCGAGCGTCGAGAGCAGCGCCGTCCCAAGCGAGCCGCCCACCTGCTGGGAGGCGTTGACCGTCGCCGAGGCGACCCCGGCATCGGTCGGCGCGACGCCGAGCGTTGCGTTGTTCATCGCGGTGGAGAACACGAGTCCAAGTCCGACGCCCATGATCAGCAGCGCCGGCAGGATCGCATCCGCATAGGTGGAGGTGAGGGTGAGCCCGGACAGCATCAGCATCGCGATCGCCCCGAGCGTCATGCCGGTGAACACCAGCGGGCGGGGTCCGAAGTGCGCGCGGAGCTTGGTCGTGGCGAGCACGGCGGTCACCATGATCACCGCGGTCATCGGCAGGAAGGCGAGGCCGGTCGTGACCGGCGAGTAGCCGCGGCTTTCCTGCAGGTAGTAGGTGAGGAACAGGAACACGCCGAACATCGCGGCCGCCGCGAGGCCCATCGAGATGAACGAGGCGCCACGGTTGCGGTCCAGCACGACCCGCAGCGGCAGCAGCGGATGCGCCACCCGCCGTTCGATCGCCCCGAACGCGGCCAGCAGGACGACGCCCGTGGCGAGCACGGCGATCGTGACGCTGTCGCCCCAGCTCGTCGTCTGGGCGTGGTTGAAGCCGTAGACGAGCGCGAACAGGCCGAGTGAGACGGTGACCACACCGGGCATATCGATCCGCGGCTTGTGCGCGGGAGCCTGGTTGTGGAGCAGGGTCAGCGCCCCGGCGATCGCGCCGATCGCGAACACGAGATTGACGTACATGCTGAAGCGCCAGCTCAGGTACTGGGTGAGCACGCCGCCGAGCAGCAGGCCGATCGAGGCGCCGCTGCCGGCGATCGCGCCGTAGATCCCGAACGCCTTGTTGCGCTCAGAGGCCTCGGTGAACGTCGTCGTGAGCAGTGACAGCGCCGCGGGCGCCAGCAGCGCTCCAAACGCGCCCTGCAGGGTGCGGGCCGCGGTCAGCATCGCGAAGGATTGCGAAGCGCCGCCGAGGGCCGAAGCGAGCGCGAACCCGGCCAGGCCGGCAATGAACGTCCACTTGCGGCCGAACAGGTCAGAGATCTTGCCGCCGAGCAGCAGCAGGCTGCCGAACGCCAGCGAGTACGCCGTGACGATCCACTGGCGGTTGTCGTTGGAGAAGTGCAGCGCCCGCTGGGCGGACGGCAGGGCGATGTTCACGATCGTCGCGTCGAGCACGACCATCAGCTGGGCGATCCCGAGGATCGCCAGGATGGCCCAGCGGCGCTCGTGATGTGGGTTGGGATGGGTCATGAAGAAAGGCTCCGGGGTTGGGTCTGGCGAAAGCGAGCGGCAGAAACGGATTGGGTCTATCCGTTTCCGTATCGGCAGGCTAGCAACAAAGTGGATAGTTTCAATCCGTTTCTTGATAACGTGATGCAGATCACGCTTCTCCAGGACGCCAAGCCCCTTCGCAAGGACGCCGAACGCAACCGCCGGCGCATCCTCGACGCTGCCCGTGAGCTGTTCGCACGGCGCGGCCTCGGCGTGACCCTCAACGACATCGCCCATCACGCCGGCGTCGGCGTCGGCACCGTGTACCGGCGCTTCCCTGACAAGAGCCAGCTGATCGACGACCTGTTCGAGGAGCGGGTGCAGGAGCTCGTGGCTCTCGGCGAGGCGGCCCTCGCCGACCCCGATCCGTGGCACGGCCTGACAACGTTCCTGGAGCACGCGTCGGCGTTACAGGCCGAGGACCGCGCACTGCGTGACATCGTGTGCGGGACACCCGACGGCGCCGAGCGCGTCGGCCACATCCGTGACCGGTTGCTGCCACTCGGCATGCAGCTCGTCCGCCGCGCGCAGGCCGAGGGCAGGCTGCGAGCCGACGTCAGCCCGACCGACATGCCGGTGATCCAACTGATGATCGGGGCGATCATCGACGCTTCGCGTGACGTCGAGCCCGAGCTGTGGCGCCGCTACCTGGCGCTCGTGATCGGTGGCCTGGCCGCCGAGCCCGGCGACGCGCCCCCACTCTCCCCCGGCCCGCTCGCTCCGCATCAGATCGACACCGTGATGTCGGCGGCGCGTGTCCCACGCCCGTAATGCCCACTGACCGGTTCGCCGACATCCACTCGACCCAGATCGGTGGCGTGCGGTCAGTCTCCTGACCGGTGCCCCACGGCGGCGATCCGTCGGCGCTCCGGCGGTGTTGAGACCGGGGTATGCCTGTGATCAGACGCCCGTTGCCCCTTAATTCCCACGCCAGCCGGTTCGCTCGTGGCCGGCGGACCGCTTGGCCGGCCGCACTGGCTGCGCTCGTTCTCGCCGCCGTCGTGGTGTGGGCGCTCGCCGCCTCCGGCGGCCGGTTC
>JBAWFG010000237.1:0-4509 GCA_049591655.1 Solirubrobacteraceae bacterium | reverse complement strand
GAACACGATCGGCCCGTCGAAGTTGACCACCGCCCGTCCGATCTCGGCGCCGTACTCCAGCTGCCATGCCCGCATCGACTCAGGCGAGCCGTCAAACCCGGCGAGGTTGGCGAGCACTACCACCGGGCGCCGGGCACTGGCGGCATTGATCGCCCGGGCGACCTTCTTGGCCGAGCGCGGGAACAGCGTGCCCGAGGACCATTCCTCCGGCCCGTCGGCGGGGATGAAGCCGTGGCGAACCAGCGGATGGGACTCGATTCCGAGCAGCGTCACCGGCCAGCCGCCGAGGTGGGCGTCCCAGACCACCGTCGCCTCCGCTCCGCGCATATCCGCCCACCGCTCCAGCGGGGCGTGGTCGGCGTCGATCGCCGCCCGCATCACGCTGCGGATGTCAAACGGCTGCTTGCGGCCGGGGTTGGTCTGCTCGGAGAACACGTCGCCGATGCGCGCCAGTGCCGAGCCCGGGCAGATGTGGGGCGACTCGCGGACGTCGCGGTCAGACGGGTCGCTGGTTTTTGCCCGCCGGGGGAAGCGTTCTCCGGGCGCCACGTAGGCGTGCTCGTGATGCGAGAGCAGGACGCGGCACGCGGCCGCCAGGTCATGCGCCCAGTACTGGCTCTGACCGTTGGGACCCATGATCCGCTCGTGCCCGCCGATCCCGAAGTTGTCCTCGGCCGAAACGGCACCGGAGTAGTCAAGCGCCTGCTTGCCGGTCAGGACCATCGCGCTCGCCGGTGTCATCACGAGGATCCCACGGGTGTGCATGAGCATCGTCGCCTCGGCGTTCCAATACGGCTGCGCCCCGACGTTGATACCGGTCACGACGACGTTGATCTCACCGCCGGCCTGGGTGAACTCGATGATCCGCCGCAGCACCGCGGCGATCCAGTCCATGCTCTCGCTGCCGGAGTCCATCGCGATCTTGGCCCCGGCCGACAGCGCGAACCAGTCCACGGGCAACTGCTCGGCCTCGGCCCAGTCCAGCGCGGCGATGATCCGCCGGCACTCGGGCTCCGCCAGCGATCCGAGCGCGCGGGAGGGGTCGCCGAGCAGCGTCACGCGCGCCATCCCCTCGGGATAGCGCGTCGTGCGGTTGCGGGCCATGCCGACGACGATCCCGGCGGGGTTCGTCGCCGGCGGCCGGTCGACGGGTCCCAGCGCCCCGTGCTCGTCGAGGTCGTGCTCGATGAACTCGCCCCCGCGCCCCGCGGTCAGCAGCCGGATGATCTCGGCCGGGTGCAGCGTGCCGCGACGGCGGGCCGCGACGATGCGCCGCGCACCCTCGTCGAGCGGTTCGATCGGCCGGCCCGGCTGCCGGTCGATCTGGAACGCCGGCTCGCCGCCGTCGGTGGCGAAGATCCGGAACACGCGCGGACGCAGGCGGCCCTTGGGATCGCGCACCCGGCCGTTGATCAGCACCATCTCCAGCCCGAGGCCGGACGTCGCGGGCGCCAGCCGTGCCACCAGTGGCGCCACCTCCTCCGGGGAGAGATCGATCACTGGCCACACGTACAGGGACAGGCGGTTCCAATACAGCCGTTTGCTCGGCGGCCGGTGGCTCTGGAACCGGCGGATCCCCTCGAGTGCCTCAATCAACACCTGCTCGAGTTCCGGCAATGCGACCACGCGTCCGTCGTGGTCACGCACGGGTGTCAGGTCGCGCACCTCGGCGACCGCGAACAGCCGCTCGTCACGGGGGTTGTCACGTGCGACCCCGTGGAACAGGTACACGTCCTCGGCGGCCGGGATCCGCTCCAGCGAGAATCTGACCAGGCGCCACAGTGCCAGCCGCTCGCCCATCATCGGGTGCAGCCCGCGCAGCGTCTCGTCTTCGATCACGCCGTCCGGTCCCGGGCGGAACGTGAACAGATCGATGGCCGACATTCCGCGGCCCCGGGTGGCGGCCGCGACGGCAACGACGATCCGATCGGTGTTCGTGGGGAATGCCACCTCGTCGAGCACGCGCCGCAGCGTCTGCGCGAGCTCGTCGGGGGATGCGTCGATGTGCTCGGAGTAGAGATCGACCATCACCGGCTCGCCAACCGGCAGCGTCGCCGCGTGGGCGGCGCACGCCTGCGCCGCCGTCGCGAGCTCGGAGAGGTCGGCGAACGCGGTCACGAGGTTGTATGTCTGGCCGGGGCGTCGGTAGGAGCTGATCAGGATGCGTTGGGCATCGATCTGGAGCTCATTGAATCCACGCAGCCGACGAGGGCGGTAGTAGCGGCGGGTCATCGTCTCCAGCAACGGCCCGCGTCGCTCCGGCGCGGCCTGTGACATGCGGCGACTGAGCATCGCCGCCAGCGGACGCGGGCACGCGACCAGTGCCGCGATCCGGCGTTCGCGTTCCGCCGCGCCCGCCGTGTCCCCGAGTGCGTCAAGGGCATCGAGGTGTTGCTCCATTTCGGCGTACTCGGGCTCCCGCGCGGCGGCGATCAGCGGCTCGTCGAAGTACCGAAAACGCGCTTCGCGGGCGAGATCAGCCAGAACCTGGTCCCGGCCCACCGTGGCCGCAATCAGATTCGTGAGCGCCTCACGGAAGTCCTCACCGACCCGCCCGACCAGCGCGTTGGCCTGCTCGAGGCGGCGGTCGAGGATCGCGAGCATCACCGCCCGCGCGGACGCATTGCGCTCGTGGGCGACGAAGAGCCGGTAGCAGGCGTCCTCGAGCTGGGAGGTGCGCTCGAGTCCCGTCACGTCGTAGTGCGCGAGCGCCCGTTTGAGCCGCGCGATGAACACCTCGGGCAACCCGGCGGCGCGGGCATCGAGTGAGCGCAGGTACTCATAGAGGTCCTCCTGCGGGCTGCGCAGCAGATCCTCGCCCGGCTCGGCAAGCTCACGCTGCGGGCGGGCGAGCGTGAGCAGGTCGGCATACGTGGCGAGGAGCCGGTGCTCGCCGGTGAGCAGCTTGAGGTCGGACCCAGGATCGTCTGACACCCCATCGTGGAGCTCGGCGACGATCCGGGTCACCTCGCCGGGCTCGATGTCGTATCCGAGCACGAGCCGCTGCAGCCGCGCGAGGTTGTCGTGGCGGCGAGCCGGAGCTTCGACCTCGCGCGTCACGGGCAGTTGCGCGAACTCGAGCGTCGCGCCCGTCGGCGCGGGCTCGAGATCCTCCAGCGGCTCGATCTGCACGATCGGCTCTTGCGCGCTGAGGTGCACGTTGGCCGCGGCGAGCACTGCTCGTACCCGCCCACGGAACGGGGCGACGTAGGAGGACTCCATCTTCATGCTCTCCACGACTGCCACCACGTCCCCCGCGTTGACCAGATCGCCGGGCGCCACCGTGATCGTGACGACGACCACCGGTGAGCGGGTGCGCACGATCCCCTCGTCATCACGCCCGACCCGGTGCGAGACCCCGTTGACGCCGACCAGGAGCTCGGCTCCCTGCGTCGAGATGACGGTCCGGTAGACCTGGTCCCCGATCCGCAGGCGACGCTCGTAACGCCCGAGGCGCTGCATCTCGACCTCGACGCTCACGTCCGCGATCGTCAGCCGGTAGGAGTCCGGCCCGATCTGATTGACCGCGACGCGGTATCGGACGCCACGGTGGCGCAACTCGATCAGGCGCGAGCCTGCCGGATCGACCTGGGGGCGTCCGCGCCGGGCGAAGGCGAAGAAACGTGCCCGGTCACCGGCCGTGAGCTCATCCGCGAGCTCGATCGCCGCGGCGAGCACTGCGACTTCGCCGTATCGAGTGGCCACCGTCTCACCACGCAGTTGGAGGCCGTCGAGCCAGGCGGTGTCGACCTCGCCGGCCTGCAGATCCGGGCGCTCGAGCAGATCGAGCAGGAACGCCTGGTTGGTTGTGCCGCCGTCGATCACGACCGTCGTCTCGGCCAGCGCGCGGTGCAGGCGGGCGAGCGCCTCGGAGCGGTCGTTGCCCCAGGCGATGATCTTGGCGATCATCGAGTCAAATTCGGTGGGGATCACGTCACCTTCACCGACGCCGGTGTCGATCCGCAGCCCCGGTCCGGTGGGGGTGCGCAGCAGCGCGACGCGGCCGGGAGCGGGGGCGAAGTCAAGCGCGGGGTCCTCGGCGTTGAGGCGGGCCTCGACGGCATGCCCACGCGCGGGCGGCGGCTCACCTTCCAGGCGCCCACCGGCGGCCACGTGCAGCTGCAGCTTGACGAGGTCGACGCCGGTCGTGACCTCGGTCACGGGATGCTCGACCTGCAGGCGCGTGTTGACCTCCATGAAGGAGAGACCGCCGGTCAACGGGTGGTAGAGGAACTCGACCGTGCAGGCGCCGCGGTAGCCGGCTTGGAGCGCCAGTCGGACGGAGGCGTCGCGCAGGAGCCGATCCTGCTCGGGCGAGAGCGCCGGGCTCGCGGACTCCTCAATGACCTTCTGGTGGCGGCGCTGGACCGAGCAGTCACGCACGCCCAGCGCCCACACGGCGCCCTGACCATCGGCGATCACCTGCACCTCGACATGCCGCGCCGGACTGATCAGCCGCTCGAGCAGCACGGTCGCGTGGCCGAACGTCTCGGACGCCTCGGCCTGAGC
>JBAWFG010000236.1:0-25932 GCA_049591655.1 Solirubrobacteraceae bacterium | reverse complement strand
GATACGTCCGCTCGTACGCGGCAGCCACGATCTCGACATCGCAGTGCTCGGCGACCCACGCGCGGCAATCGCCGGGCGCGATACCCGCCAACCAGCCGGCGGCGGCGGCCATCTCCCACTCGTCCTTGACCAGGAAGCCGGTCCTGCCATCCACCACAAGATCACGTGCGGCGCCCTCCGGGAATGCGATCACGGGGGTGCCACACGCCAGGGCCTCGATCATCACCATCCCGAACGGCTCATCCCAGCGGATCGGCATCAACAGCCCCCGGGCGCGAGCGAACAGCGACCGCTTGACCGACCCCCCGACCTCGCCGACGAACCGGACACGATCACCGTCGATGTGGGGCGCGATCTCGCGGTCGAAGAAGGCCTGCTTCCCGGGCTGGACCACGCCGGCCAGAACCAGTGGCAGGCCGGCGGCCCGTGCCGCCGCGATCGCTCGGTGCGGTCCCTTCTCCGGGGTGATCCTCCCCACCCAGAGCAGATAGTTGTCCTTGGTCTCGACCAGCGGCCAGGTCTCCAGGTCGATCGGGTTGGGGATCGCGCAGCTCAGGCCGAGCCGGAGTGGGGCGGAGGCGAGCTGCGCACGGCTGATGCCGACCAGCGTCGCCTTGGCCCCGTGACGGGCGTAGAACGCGGCGGTGGCGTCAGTGAACTGGCCGTGCAGCGTGTGGACCAGGGGCGTGTCGAGCCGATCTGCCATCGCGAGCGCCGTGAACCCGCAGTGGTCGTGAACGACATCGAACCGGTCACCCTCCTCAGCACCGTCGATCTGCTCAAACGCCCGGGCGACATGGTCGACCTCATACAGCGAGCGCTCGATCTCGTCGGCGTGGGTGTCATCCAGGAGCGTCACCACGCTCGCGGCCGACTCGGAACCCGGAGCGCAGAAGAGCGTCACCTCGTGCCCGCGGTCGACGAGCGCCTCGGTCAGTGCACTCACCACCGACTCCACCCCTCCGTAGCCGGGCGGGGGGACCGAGATCCACGGAGGTGCCAGCATCGCGATGCGCAATGGCGACGTCCCCCGGGAGCCCCGTCCGACCGCCGGCGGAGGTGGCTGGCCTAGCGCGACGGAAACCGGCCGGCGGCCTGCCGGACGGGCAGGCGGAGAGAGGACAACATCCACTGGTGCTCCTAACGAGCCTCTCAGGGATTGCGGTCGCAGGCAGAGAGGTCTGAAAGGACCGAGCGACCGCGCAATCGTCGCTCAGGTGCGCACGATGGGTACCTATGAACCTATCAGCTGGTTAGCGGTGCCACCCTTCGTGCAGCCGGGCCATCAGCTCTTTGCGAGCTGTTTCTCGTCCCACTCCTTCAGCTCCCGCTCGACGTCCTCGTCTCGCTCCCGGAGGTTGCGCTCGGCTTCGGCGACTCCCGCATCGAGGCGCCGGCGCTCCTCTGCGGCGGTCTGATTCGCCGGCGGGATGGCCGACGCGATCATGTCCAGGAACGTGGGCAGCGCGATGGTGTCACCGACAAAGTAGAACGTGATCTGCGTTGGGTTGATCGTCAGCGAGCTGCCGAAGAACTCCAGGCCTGGGAGATCGGGGTGTCGCCGCATCTCCTCGCTGAGATGGAGGTGGAAAGCACGTTGCCAGATGCCGTCCACCTCACCTTCGATCGGAATGCCGAATCGGGTCCGGTCCTCCAGCCGTCGTGGTGGGCCCGTTCGCTGTACATCAGTCATGACGATCTCCTCGGCCTGCTGCTTGGGGGGTGGCTTGCGCACGCAACCGGCGCCAGTAAGCCTGCGTCTCCTGCCAGTCAGGGCTCAGCTCGCCCTCAACCACCTCGACGGTGCGCAGCCAATCGAGCGCTTCGTCGAACGCGTCGCGGGCCGCCGCCTCCCGTGCCCAGGCCAGCGTCTGCGTGATCGCACGCGCGTGCCGTCGCGCGTCTTTGGCCGCGTGGATCGGCGCGCCGCTTTGAGAGGGAATGGGACCGGAGAGGCTCATGCCGCGGGGCGGGCGTTGCTGGGCGCAGGCGGCTCGTGGACCGCACGCTGGAATGTCAACGCGCGCTCCACGAAACCTCCCATCAGAGAGATGGACAGATCATCGAGGCTCCAGGCGTCGCCCCTCACGCCCCGGATCTCGACAACATCGCCTGCATGGTCCGATCCTGCTGGCCGGCCGGTCCGCGCATCCGAGTGACGAGGCAGATCACACACGAGCAGGTCAGGCACGACGCTTCGCCACCGGTCAAGCGCCGCCGAGTCGACGTTGCCCCCAAATCGCGAATCCGCACGACCTGTGTCCCGCTGATAGCTGCGAGCTGCCTGCGGTCCATACACGAGTAATCACCCAGACTCTCTTGAGTCGGCTGGCATGCCACGGACCGTGAGACGCGGGCCACGGTGTGACCGTTTGCTCGCTCCGCTCTCTGAGGCGCAAGTTCCGCCGAGTGGTTCACCGCAGCAGAAGTTGCGTACTCCGATAGTAGATGACCTTCTCGGCTTCGCAAGCCGGGCAGTGAAATCGGGCGTTCGCCGCCCCCGCGAACAGGGGCGCGCGTTGAAACGCCAAGAATTGGTGAACAGATGTCCCGCGATCGGAGTAGTGTCGATGAACGGCTGCCCCCACCTGGTCTGACTGCGGTCCGGTGCCGGGTGGCTCGGCGTCACCCCACCGCTCGGTGGTCGCGCTCGACTCGTCGACGCTCCGAGGGGCCCTCGCCCCGCCAGTCCACGAGGCGACGCTTACGCAGCGACGGAAAGGCTTGGAGGCCATGACCCTAATGCACGACAACGACTTGGCAGGCCGGCGACGTGAGGTCCCGGAGACGCAGCCCGGGCCGACGATCACCGCCCAGCTGCAAGGGGGTCCGCTCGCCCGGCGCAACTTCGCAGTCGAGGTGGTCGAGGGCCGGCCACCCAAGACGATCGACGTCGACGCCGACGACGGAAGCACGTGTCGTTACTGCCTCGCTGACTGGGTCCAGGCCGGGTCCTCCGCGGTCTACACGTTCCTGTACCACGTGTCAGGGCCATGAGGATGGGCCACCGTGATGTCTGATCAAGAACGCGCCCGGCCTGACGCGGCCCCTGAGGTTCTCGAAGTGGAGGCTCACACCCACCGACGCACCGCGTTGGTCGCGCTCCGCGGTGAGCTCGATCTCGCCGGGGTGCCCCGGGTCGCCGAGGTGCTTGACGGGCTTGCCCCTCACGCAGATGGGCTGTGCCACATCGTCGTCGACCTCCGCCGGCTGACGTTCATGGATTCCAGTGGACTGCACGAGCTGATCCGCCAGGACCGGTTTGCCCGTGAGAGCCGGCACAACATCGCCTTCGTGCGGGGCCCGAGAGCCGTCGAGCAGTTGCTGAGGCTGACCAAGGTGGAGAACTTCCTCGTCCTCGTTGACGAGCCCGAGGACCTCGCGCCGCCCCGGCTCGAGCCCGTGGCGTAGCGCGAGGCCGATCCCGGCCGTCCTATCCCGCGGTGCCGAGTACCCGGGCGACGGCCTCGGCGCGGTTGGTCGAATTGGTCTTGGCGAGGATCTGCTTGAGGTGCCATTTGATCGTCGCCTCGGTCACGACGAGCCGTTCTCCGATCTCGGCGTTGGTCAGCCCCTGGGCGACGAGCCCGATGATCTCCAGTTGCCGGTCGGTGAGCGGCGTGTACCTACCCTGAGGGGGCTCGGTGGCGGTGCGCAGCGCGAGCCGCTGCAGCTCCGCGGCGCGGCGCTCGAGGTCGGCCGAGGTGCTGTGCAGCGCCTCCTGAGCGCGCCGGGCGTCGGTGACGTCCTGCACGATCCCGACGAGGCGCATCGGGACGCCGGCATCGTCGACGACGACCTCGCCGTGGCTGCGCAGGGTCCGGACTCGGCCGCTGGGCAGGATCGTGCGGAACTCGACCGTGAACGCGGACCGCTCGGCGATGGCTCGTTGCAGCGCCTGGGTGAAGCGAGCTGTGTCATCGGGATAGACGCGCTGCCTGGCTCCCTCAAAGGTCCCGTCGAAGTCGTCACGCTCCAGACCGTAGAGCGCGAACAGGCCGTTTGACCAGGTGACCCGGTCGCTGGTGATATCCCACTCCCAACTCCCGATGCGGGCCACGCGCTCGGCCTCGGCCAGCTGCTCGCGGCTCTCACGCAGCTCGTCCTGGGCCCGCTTGTGCTCGGTGATGTCGGTCACCAGCACGACCAGACCCCGCACCCCGCCGTTGTCGACATCGGGGATATAGGACGCCTGCGTGTGGCGCGGTTCGCCAGATACGTCGATGAGCGTGCGATCGAACAGCTGAGGCTCGCCGGCGAGTGCGCGCTCGAGGTAGGGACGGTTGAGTTCGTAGAGCTCTGGTCCGAGCAGTTCGCTGATGTGCCGGCCGCGGATCTCCTCCGGTGCCATTCCGAAGAATGCGAGGTAGGCCCGGTTGGCGGCGCGATTGCGCAGGTGCGTATCCCAGTAGCCGACCATCGCGGGGAGCGCGTCGAGGATCGCGCCGACAATCTCCGCATCCGGCGCCGGCCGTCCGGCCTCGCCGTCGACCGCCGCGCTCGGCGGCGAATCGCTGGAAAAAGGGGGATTTGAAATGTGGTAGTCCCGAGCCGACAACTAACCGGTCGAGTAGTGGAGACTATCCCTTCGGATCATTGAGGATCGTCGGCGCGGAGGCCACACTGCGCCGATGACGCCCCTCTCCAGAGATCATTTCGTCGTCACGAACACGCTTGACGACCCGAGCACCAACGGCGGGAGTCCCCGTGTCGCGGAGGACCGATCTGGCGAGCGCCTCATCGGCACACGGATCTCCAGTCTCATCGTCGGGCTGATGAGCTCCTACATCGGACGTGGGCCGACCAAGTGCTGGACGTTTATCGACGACGATCTGGTCACCGTCGTGCTGCGCGATACGCTCACCAAGGGCGAGCGCAACCTGATCGCCTCCGGGCAGGAGCAGATGGTGCTCGAGCTGCGCCGGACCTATCAGCGAACGATGCGCGACGAGCTGATCGCCGGCGTGGAGAAGGTCATCGAACGCAAGGTGATCGCGTTTCTCGCCGACAGCCACATCGACCCCGACATCACGATCAAGAGCTTCGTCCTCGACGGCAGGGCGACGGACCGAACCGGATCGTCGCGACGGAACGATGAGGCGGGACCGGTCAGCGGTCCCGAGTGATCACGGCCCTCCGCTCACCGCCCGTCTGGGGCCGCGGCCCGTAGGGCGAGGAGCGCGATGTCATCCCGGGGCCGGCCGTTGGCGGCGCTGACCGCGAGTCCCTCGAGGTGGGCGAGCATGGCGTCGAGGTCGCCGCTGGCCGTGGCCTGCAGCCGGTCGTGGAGTTCCGCGTCGCTCCAGCCCGGCCGGGTGGCGTCGGTGAGGCCGTCCGTGTAGAGCAGCAGGATGTCCCCTGCGGAGAGTTCGACGCTCACCTCGGTCAAGTGGGGCTCGTCGGTGTACCCGAGCAGCGTCCCGGCCGTTCCGACAACCGTCAGGCCGCCGCCGGCGCCGAGCAGGACCGGAGCCGGGTGGCCGGCCAGGCACACGCTGAGCTGCGGGACGCCTGACGGGGCCAGCTTGATGCTGAGCAACGCGACGCTGCACATCGCGGCGTCCTGGCTGAGCATCGCCCGGTTGAGCTCGAAGAGGAGATCGCGCGCGGACCCGGGATGCACGGCCGCCGCCCGCAGCGTGTAGCGGATCAACGCGGTGGTGGCGGCCGCGTTGGGACCCTTGCCGGTGACATCCCCGATCACGACGATCCATTCGCCGGCGGAGCGCAGGTACGCGTCATAGAAGTCGCCCCCGACCTCGTTGAGCTCACCGGCCGGGCGGTAGCGGGCCGCCAGATCCAATCCGGGGATGTGGGGGAGGGCGCGGGGCAGCAGGCCGGCCTGAAGGGTCTGGGCGATCCGACGCTGCTGGGTGTAGAGGCGGGCGTTGTCGATGCTCACCGCGGCCCGGCGGGCGAGCTCCTCGGCGAGCCGGACGTCCTCAGCGTCGAAATGGAAGCGACGGGCGCTGAGCAGGCTGATGGCGCCGAGCATCCTCCCGCGTGCGATCAGCGGCGTGCTGATCGACGAGCCCAGCCCCAGCTCACGCACAATCTCATGGGAACGCGGATCGTTGAGAGACCGGATCAGGAGCTCGTCGGAGAAGTCATCGATGACCTGGGTGTGAGCGTCGCGCATGACCGAGGCGGCTCCCGCCGGCGCGTCGAGCGGCAGAGCCTCACGTTCGATCAGCTCCTGCGCGAGCTGGTCCTTCTCAGGATCGGAGTGGGCAACGGCGAGCCGGCGCATCTGGCCGCGCTCGTCGAGCATGCTGATCGAGCACCAGTCAGCGATCCCTGGCACGGCCAGCTCGGCGACGCGCTGCAGGGTCTGGCGATAGTCAAGCGATGAGTCGAGGATCTCGCCGGCGTGCATGAGGAATGTCGCTCGGGTCCGTGTGCGGGTGCGGGCGGTGTCGTCCTGCACGACGCAGCTGACTCCCAGAACGTGGCCATCGAGCGTGACCGGTGTCTGTGAGACCAGCCAGTGACGAGGTTCGGCGTCCGCCGCGGTCGGCGCCTGCAGCTCGACGTCGACGACCGCCTGGGCGTCGACCAGGACCCGCCGGCACAGCGCTTGGAGGTCATCCCCCAGCGGACCGAGCACCTCGGGCATCGTCCGGCCGATGTGGGCGGCCGCCTCCATGCCGCTCAGGGCCGCAAAGCGTTCGTTGATCCGGGTCAGATGCAGCGCGCAGTCGACGAACCCCAGCGCGACTGGGGCGCTGGCGTACAGGGCGTCGACCAGCGCCAGCGACCGCCTGATGGCGTTCTCGTCCTGCCACCGGGACAGCACCTGGGCACATCCGGCGGCGAACTCCTGGGCGGCGGCGAGGTCCTTCTCGCCGTACTGGCGTCGCATCGAGACAAACGACACCACGCCGAGCGGCTTCCCTCCCGCATGCATCGGAACGACGACGGAGGACCTGAGGTCAAGCTCGGCGAGCAGTTGGGTCTCGTCGGCGCTGAGCCGCACGGACCCGAGCTTGGCCATGTCAGGGTAGAGCAGCGGCTCACCGCTCTCCAGCGCGGCCAGCACGTCGCCGTTCTCGCCGCGCTCGGCGCGATAGCGGCGACGGATCTCCAGGATCAGTGCCTCCCTGCGCACGTCGGGATAGCCACTGTGGATCATGGCCAGTTCGCCGCGCGCGTCGTAGTAATCGACGACGCACCAGTCGGCGAAATCAGGGACAGCGCACCGCAACGCCGCCAGCAGCGCGGCTTCGTGGCTGGCACCGGCATGAAACAACTCGGCGGTCTCGCCGATGAGCCGGTCCCGTGCGGCTGATGGCTCGTTGTGCGGGTGTTCGGCTCTTACCATGTCCGCCGCTGCCCCGGGCTGATCGGCGCCAAGCATACCTTTGTCCCCACCGCCACGCCTCAAGCGGTCCAATGAGGATGCCGATACACGGCCCGTACGAATTTGTCCGGGGTCTGACGCGACGGTGCCAGATCTGACCTGATGCCGCTGCCTTGCCGGGGCGACGAGCGTCTGCCAAAGGAGATCGCAAATGTTCACGCGCTCGCGCGCTGCCGCGCAGCTGACCCCCGGTGCCGGCGCGGATGGTGCTTCGGCGCAGACGCTCAAGGCGGGCCTGCGCAGTCTCCACGACAATTGTCTGAGCAATCTCGGTGATGGTCTGCGGGCGATGACCGGCGGCGACCTGACGGTGGAGGTGGCGCCAGTGACCCGCCCGATCTCGATCGACGGCGTCGATGAGGCGTCGGTCGAACTGGTGGAGCTGTTCAACTCGATGCTGGCCAAGACTCAGGCGGCGCTTGAGGACTACAACGCGCTGCGCCAGCAATTGCGGTCGGCACTCGGCGATCAGTCATCCCTGGAGGACCTGCGCCACGCGCTGCGCAGCCTCGACGCCAATTGCCTGACCGGCCTCGGCGAGGGGCTGCGGTCCGCCGCCGACGGAGATCTGACCGTCGATGTGCACCCGGTCACCAAGCCGCTGATCGCCCGTTCGGGGGACAGGCTGGGGGAGCTGGGCGAGACGTTCAACTCGATGCTCGGCAAGGCTCAGGGCGGAATCGGCTCCTACAACGCGATGCGGGAGCGCCTCAACGACCGCGTCGGAGCGATGATCGGGGAGATCGGGTCCTTGGCGGGGCGCGTGGCGGCGTCCTCGCAGCAGATGATCGCCGGCTCCCAGGAGACCGGGAGGGCGATCGATGAGATCGCGCGTAGCTCGGTCAGCGTGGCTGAGGGTGCCGAGCGCCAGGTGGGCCTGATCAACGATGCACGCCGCGCCACTCGGGAGGCGGTCGACACCGCCGCCGGCGCGCGTGAGATCGCCCAGCAGGGTGTCGCGCTGACCGGCGAGATCTCCAACATCGCCGATCAGACGAATCTGCTGGCGCTCAACGCCGCGATCGAAGCCGCCCGCGCCGGCGAGCAAGGCCGCGGATTCGCCGTCGTTGCCGACGAGGTCAAGAAGCTGGCCGAATCCGCATCCAGGACGGCCCAGCAGACTCGTGACGCGTTCCATGGGCTGGCGTCCAGCGTCGAGGCGGTGAGCGCGTGCGTCGACCGGGCCGCTCAGGCGACCGACCAGGTGGCCGGTGTGGCCGAGGAGACCAGCGCCGCCACCGAGCAGGTCTCGGCCAGCGCTCAGGAGTCGTCGGCGTCCACGCAGCAGATCGCGTCCTCCAGCGAGCAGCTCGCCGGGCTGGCCGGAGAGCTCGACAAGCTCGTCGGCACCTTCACCGTCTGACGCGTTGGGGCGAGCCGCGCGCCGCCGGTGCCGGGGCCGGGGCAAGAAAAAAGCCCCGCGTGAGCGGGGCTTTCCCAGTGCGCCCGAGAGGACTCGAACCTCCACGGACCATTCAGTCCACAAGGCCCTCAACCTTGCGCGTCTACCAATTCCGCCACAGGCGCGTGGGCGGCCAGTATAGCCCCGGTGGCGTGTCGCTGCCCCTGCGGCGCGGGCTGACTGGACGCCCGTGATTCGGTGCGCTCACGCAGGGGGTTTTGGGGCCTGGCGGCTTGTGTCCGTCCGTGGGGAGCGCTAAGTTTACGAACACATGTTCGACGGCGGCCTCGCCGGCTGAACCGGTAAAGGAGTTGACCGCATGGACCTGACCAAGCGACAGCAGGAGATCTTCGACTTCATCAAGCGCTACTCGGCGAGCTACGGCTATCCGCCGACGGTGCGTGACATCGGCAAGGCGGTCGGCCTCGCCTCCTCGTCGACCGTGCACGCGCACCTGGCCAACCTGGAGCGCATCGGATTGCTGCGGCGGGATCCGACCAAGCCGCGGGCGATCGAACTGCTCGATCGGGCGGCGGCCGGGGTTTCGGCGTTCGTCCGGCCGGGACTGCCGCTCGTCGGCCAGGTGGCCGCCGGTCAGCCGGTGCTGGCCGAGGAGAACATCGAGGAGTACATCCAGACGCCGAGCTTCGCCGGCGGAGAGGACGGCGAGTATCTGCTGCGGGTGCGCGGGGAGTCGATGAAGGACATCGGCATTCTCGAGGGAGACCTCGTCGTCGTCCGTCCCCAGGAGACCGCCAGCGACGGCGACATCGTGGTGGCGCTCGTGGGCGAGGAGGCCACCGTCAAACGCTTCTTCCAGGAAACCGACCACGTGCGCCTACAGCCGGAGAACGCGGCGATGGAGCCGATCCGCAGCCGTGACGTGCGGATACTGGGACGGGTCGTCGGCCTGATGAGGAACATCTCGTGAGCGCCGTGGCGGCCAGGTCCCGGCTGGTGCGCGGGCGCGAGCGCCCCAGGGCCGCATGTGCCCCGACAAGCTCGGCGGGCGTGGGCGGCGAGCCCACTCTGGACACGTTGGTGTCCGGGGTGTGGGAGGGACTCGTCGCCCACCGCGTCGCCGCCTGCCCGATGTGCGGCGGGGAGATGGCGCCCGACTACGGCGTACACGCGCTGCCGGTCGGGGGGACCTGTGGGAGCTGCGGAACCCGGCTGGCGTAATTCAGGACACCAGTCTGGTGCCCCGCGTCCTGACCGGAGCGCTGCACGGCTCGCCGGGACGGCCGGACGGCGCTATGCTCGCTGGCGCAGGCTGAGCAGTCGCGGAGGTCTGACCTTCGAGGAAAGTCCGGACATCACAGGGGAGGGTGGTCGGTAACGCCGACCCGGGGAAACCCGCGGGAAAGTGCCACAGAAATAACACCGCCTAAGCCTGAGGCCGCTGCAGCGCTTCAGGCCGGTAAGGGTGAAATGGTGCGGTAAGAGCGCACCGGCGTCGCGGTGACGCGGCGGCCACGGTAAACCCCACCCGATGCTAGGCCAAGCAGGACCGTTTGCAGGTGACCCGCCAAGGTCCGGGTAGGCCGCTCAGATGGATGACTGCTCTTGACAAGATCCGGCTTATAGGCCTGCTACGGAGAAGCCCCGCCTCGGCGGGGCTTCTCTATTGCAGGGGGCCGGCCGCCTCCGCGACGTCACGCAGCGCCGCCCCGTAGAGCCGGTGCAGATCCCACTCCGGCAGTCGCTCGGCGCCGACCCGGCGGTAGAAGCCGAGCGCCAGCTCGTTCCAATCCAGCGCATGCCACTCAAGCCGCGGGCAGCCACGCCTGATCGCCACCGCCGCCAGATGGCTCAGCAACGCGCGCCCGACGCCGGCCTTGCGATGGCGCTCGGGCACGAACAGGTCCTCCAGCCAGATGCCGGGCAGGCACTCCCAGGTGGAGAAGGTCGAGTGGAAGAGGGCGAAGCCCGCCGCCTCGCCGTCGACCTCGGCGATCAGCGCCTCGGCGCTGGGCCGCTCGCCGAACAGCGCCTCGCCGAGCATCTCGGCGGTGCCGCTGACCCCGTCGGGCTCCCGTTCATACACGGCCAGCTCGACGATGAACCCATAGATCCGCTCCACGTCGTCCGGCGTGGCCGGACGGACGACGACGCTCTGGGCGCCGGCGCTCACTACTCCTCGTCGGGCGGTTGAATCTCGCGCTTGAGGATCTTGCCCGTCGGGCCCTTGGGAAGGTCCTCGACGATCCACACCTGGCGCGGGTACTTGTAGGCGGCCACCTGCTCCTTGACGTAGTCACGCAGCTGGTCGGGGGTGGCGTTGGCGCCCTCCTTGAGGGCGACGGCCGCTCCGACCTCCTCGCCGTACTCGTCGTGGGGCACGCCGAGCACCGCCGCTTCGCGCACGTCGGGGTGCTCGTAGAGCACCTCCTCGATCTCCCGCGGGTACACGTTGTAGCCGCCGCGGATGATCAGCTCCTTCTTGCGGTCGACGACGAAGAAGTAGCCGTCCTCGTCGACCCGACCCATGTCGCCGGTGTGCAGCCAGCCTTCGCGGATCGTCTCGGCAGTGTCCTCGTCACGGTGCCAATAGCCCTTCATGACGTTGTAGCCGCGGATCACGATCTCGCCGACCTCGCCCTGCTGCACCTCGTTGCCGTCATCGTCGACGACCTTCATCTCAACGCCCTCGATTGGGGTGCCGATCGAGCCCGGCTTGCGCTCCCGGTCGGCGTGGTTGAAGGATGCCACCGGCGAGCTCTCCGACAGGCCGTAGCCCTCGAGGATCTTGCAGTGAAACGCCTTCTCGAATCCCTTGAGCAACTCGACCGGCATCGCCGAGCCGCCGGAGGCGCAGACCTCCAGGGTGCTGGTGTCGAACTTCTCACGGTCGGAGAGATGCAGCATCGCCCCGTACATCGTGGGCACGCCCTGGAAGATGTTGACCTTGTCCCGCTGGATGATCTCCAGCGCCTTGCCGGGGTCAAAGCGCGGGATCAGGGTCAGCGTGCCGCCACCACCGAGCGTGGCGTTCATGCCGCAGGTCTGGCCGAAGGAATGAAACAGCGGCAGCGCACCGAGGGTGATCGCGTTGCTGTCGAACCCGAACAGGTTGCGAGACCCCTCGGCGTTGCGCGTCAGGTTGGCATGCGTGAGCTCGGCGCCCTTGGGCTTGCCGGTCGTCCCCGACGTGTAGAGGATCACAGCGGTGTCGTCGTCCTCGGTGTCCACGACCGTGTCGTCGGGCGTGGCGGCGCCGACCTGCTGCTCGAACTCGCCGGGCTTGACGAGCAGGCACTCGACGCCCGCGGCCTCGGCGCCGCCCTCAGCGTCGGTGGCGAAGTCGTGCCAGGCGAACAGCAGCTTGGCGCCGGAGTCCTCGAGGTAGAACTGCACCTCACGGCGCTTGAGCAGCACGTTCATCGGAACCACGATCCCGCCGGCCCGCAGGACGCCGTAGTAACAGACCGGGAAGTAGGGGACGTTGGGCAGCATGATCCCGACCCGGTCCCCGCGCTCGACGCCGTGCTCGTGCAGGAGGCCGGCGATGTGAGCGGTGGCGATGTCCAGCGCCGCGTAGCTGAGCTCGATGTCGTCGAGCTTGATCGCGACGTGGTCGCCGTCTCGCTGTGCGGAGTCGATGATGATCTGGGCGAGGTTCATCCGTGGTCTCAGGTCGGGGGCAGGAGGCGTGGCGGGTCCGGGTCAGTCCCCGGTGAAGCTGGGCGGCCGTTTCTGCAGGAAGGCCGTCACGCCCTCCAGGAAGTCCTTGGAGTCCGCCCGCTCCTGTTGGAGTTCGATCTCCAGGTCAAGCTGCTTGGCGAAGCCGTCGAAGGACCGGGCGTTGATGGCGCGCTTGATCGCGGCGTAGGAGCCGGGGGGACCGGCCGCCAGCCGGCCCGCCAGAGCGGCGGTGTCTGCCTCGATCTCGCCGTCCTGCGCGATCCGATTGATCAGCCCCCACTCCAGCGCCTGCTCGGCCGCGATGCGCTCACCGAGATAGGCGATCTCAAACGCGCGGGCATGCCCCACGCGGGCGACGAGGCTCTGTGACGCCCCGCCGTCAAGGCCGAGGCCGATGTTGACGAAGGCCATCAGGAAGTACGCCGAGCGTGACGCGATGACGAGGTCGGCCGCCAGGGCGAGCGATGCTCCGATCCCCACCGCTGGGCCGTTGACCGCGGCGATCACCGGCTTGGGAACGGTGCGCAGCCCGAGGATCAGCGGGTGATAGATGTCACGCAGCGGCGTGCCCACGTCGGGGCCGCCTCCCGGCGACTGCGCCGCGATCCCCGCGCGCAGGTCGGCCCCGGAGGAGAATGCGCGTCCCGCGCCGGTGAGCACGATCGCTCGGACCGCGGGATCGCCGGCGACATCGTCAAGCGCCTGGCGGAGCTCTGAGCCGAGCTGTGGCGTCCACGCGTTGAGCGCGTCGGGACGGTTGAGGATCAGCCAGGCGACGCCGTCGGCGCGACGGCACTCGACGGTTTCGAGGTTGAGCACGCTCATCGTCTGCCGGCGGACAATAGCGCCCGCCCTGGTATCCGGTGACACACGTTCGCCGTGATCAGGGAAGATGTGGTCACACCATGGACCTGATCCCCAAGACGATCACCGGATCGATCGGCCGGCTGGGCGCCGCGGCTCAGAACGCCCTGGAAGTGGCGCGGTTCGGGGGGCTGGCCACCGACGAGGTGCCCTCGCCCTACGAGGTCGTCGCCGAACACCGCGTCTTCCGGCTGCGCCGCTACTACCCGCCCGGCCACGCCGACTCCGGCAACGGACGCGCCCGGGACGACGCCACCGCCGGCCCGGCGATCCTGCTCGTCCCGCCGATGATGCTCGCCGCCGAGATCTACGACGTCTCGCCGGCCACCAGCGCGGTCACGACGCTGCACCGCCACGGGATCGACCCGTGGGTGGTCGACTTCGGCGCCCCCGAGCGGGAGGAGGGCGGGCTCGAGCGGACCCTGGCCGACCACATCGTTGCCGTCTCGGACGCCGTGGACCGTGTCCGGGAGGCGACCGGGCGCGAGGTGCACCTCGGCGGCTACTCCCAGGGCGGCATGTTCTGCTACCAGGTTGCGGCCTACCGCCGCAACCGGGGGCTGTCGTCGCTGGTCACATTCGGCAGCCCGGTCGACACCCGGCTCGGGATGCCGTTCGGGATTCCCGAGGAATTCGCATCCGGGCTGGCGTCGTTGCTCGCCGACCGGTTGTTCCGCGCCCGTGGCTTTCCGGCCTGGGCCAGCCGCAATAGCTTCCGGATGCTCGACCCGGTCAAATCGGCGCGCAGCCGCATCGAGTTCCTCATGCAACTGCACGACCGTGAGGCGCTGCTGCCCCGGGAAGGGCAGCGCCGGTTCCTGGAGGCCGACGGCTGGGTGGCGTGGCCCGGCCCGGCGCTCGCCGACTTCCTGCGTCAATTCGTCACCCATAACCGGATGCTCGAGGGCGGCTTCGAGGTCGACGAGCGGCTGCTGACCCTTGCTGACATCCAGTGCCCGATCCTGTCGGTCGTCGGCACCGTCGACGAGATCGCACCCGCGGCCGGGGTGCGGGCGATCCGCCTGGCCGCCCCGCGCGCCGACGTCTACGAGCTGGCGCTGCACGCCGGCCATTTCGGACTCGTTGTCGGCTCGATCGCCAACGACGTCAGCTGGCCGACGGTGGCCGCCTGGGCCCACTGGCGTGACGGGAAGGGCGAGATGCCCGACGGGCTGACCGAGGTACCCGATGAGGACCTGAGCGGGGACCTGGTGCCGATGGTGCGCAACCGCGTCGGCTACGGGGTGGAGCTCGCCGGCGCCGTCAGCACCGGGATCGCGCGCTCGATGGTGGGGACCGCCCGGCGGACGAGCCGAAGCATGCGCGAGCTCACGCGGGAGGCCGCCGGTGCGCTGCCGCGGCTGGCCCGCCTGGAGCAGATCCAGCCCGGTACGCGGATCTCGCTCGGGCTGCTCGTCGAGGAGCGCGCGCGCCGGGGACCGGACGAGACCCTGTTCCTGTTTGAGGATCGTGCGCACAGCGCCCGGGAGGTCAATGAGCGGATCGACAACGTCGTCCGGGGCCTGATCTCGATCGGCGTTCGCCAGGGAGAGCACATCGGCGTGCTGATGGGTTCCCGCCCGAGCGCGCTGGCGGTGATCACCGCGCTCAGCCGACTCGGCGCGGTCGCGGTCCTCCTGCGCCCTGACGGCAACACCGCGCGGGAGGCGACCCTGGGACAGGTGCGGCGGATCATCGCCGAACCCGAGCGTGCCGCGCAGGCCGCCGAGCTGGGCACCGTGCACACGTTTGTGCTCGGGGGTGGGGGAGGGCCCCGGGATCTCGGCGTGCCGCTGACCACCGACATGGAGCAGATCGACCCCAAGGGGGTCACGCTGCCGGCCTGGTATCGCCCCAACCCCGGCCGCGCCAGCGACCTGGCGTTCATCCTGTTCACGGGCGAGGACGACAACGTCCGCATGAGCCGGATCACCAACCGACGCTGGGTCACATCGGCATTCGGCACCGCGTCCTCGGCGGCGCTGTCGAGCGCCGACACCGTCTACAGCGTCACTCCGCTGTATCACCCGTCGGGGCTGATGATGGGCATCGGCGGCGCGATCGCCGGAGGCGCCCGCCTGGCGATGGCGTCCACGTTTGATCCCGATCGCTTCTGGGAGGAGGTGCGCCGCTACGGGGTCACGGTCGCCACCTACACGTGGACGCTGCTCCACGACCTGGTCCAGGCTCCGCCGCACCCGGGCGAGCGCCACCATCCGGTCCGGCTGTTCATCGGCTCCGGGATGCCCGCCGGACTCTGGCGCCGCGTCCAGACGCGCTTTGCGCCGGCCCGCGTCGTCGAGTTCTACGCGTCCACCGAGACCGGAGCGATCCTTGTCAACCTGCGTGACGCCAAGCCCGGGGCGGTGGGGCGGCCCCTCCCCGGCAGTGCCGAGATTCGCGTCGCCGCCTACGACGCGGACTCGGAGCAACTGATCCTCGGCAAGGGCGGATTCGTGCGCCGCTGTGAGACCAACGAGGTCGGTCTGCTGCTCGCCCGAGCCCGCCCCAACGAGACGACCCCGACGCCGATGCGAGGCGTGTTCTCCCGTGATGACGCGTGGCTGTCGACCCGGGACCTGTTCCGGCGCGACGCCGACGGTGACTACTGGCGGCTGGACAGCATCATGGATGTCATCCACACCGCTGACGGCCCGGTGCTCCCCGCGCGGATCCGGGACGCACTGGCAGCGCTGCCCGCGGTCGACCTGGCCGTCTCCTATGGCCTGCGTCTCGGCGATGATGCCGAGGAGATCGCCGTGGCGGCGGTGACCGTCCGTGACGGGCCTGCATTCGACGCCGAGGCCATCGGTCACGCGTTCGCCGATCTCGAGCCGGCCGACCGGCCGAGCGTCGTCCACATCGTTGACGAGATCCCCGTCACGACGTGGTTTCGCCCCGTCACCGCGCCGTTGCGCGCCGCCGGGCTGCCGGGCCCCGCCGAGGGGCGCGTGTGGTACCTGGATCGCAGTGGCCGCCGCTACCGGGCGATGACCGACGCGGCCCACCGCCGGCTCGCCGGCGGGGCCGGCTGATTCTCAGGTCTCGACGGCGGGATCGGCGAGGGCCAGGGCTCGCCGCGCATTGTCGACGTGGAGGTTCTCGATCAGCTTGCCGTCGACAGTCGCCACTCCGGCCCCGGCCTGCTCGGCGGCCTCGAACGCCTCGATCACCCGGCGCGCATACTCGACCTCCTCGGCCGACGGCGTGAACACGCGGTTGCACGGCTCGACCTGGCTGGGGTGGATGAGCGTCTTGCCGTCGAAGCCGAGCTGGCGTCCCTGCAGACACTCGGCCTCGAATCCCTCCAGGTCACGCACCCCGTTGTAGACGCCGTCAAGGATGGCCTTGCCCGCGGCCCGGGCGGCGAGCAGGCAGAGCGAGAGCCCGGTCAGCAGCGGCGCGCGCCCGGAAACGAGTTCGGCGTAGAGCTCCTTGGCCAGGTCATTGGTGCCCATCACCAGGACCGACAGGCGGTCTGAGGCGGTCACGATCTCCGAGGCCCGCAGCACCGCTGCCGGCGTCTCGAGCATCGCCCACACGCGAGTGTGCTCCGGTGCTCCGGCATCGACCAGCACCCGCTCAGCGCCGAGCACATCCTCGCCGGAGCTGACCTTGGGGATCACGACGGCGGTGGGGCCGGCCTGGGCGGCGGCGCGCAGATCGGCCTCGTGCCACTCGGTGCCGATGCTGTTGGCGCGGATCGCCACCTGACGGGTCCCGTAGGCGCCGGAGGCAACCAGACCACACACCCGCTCACGGGCCTCGTCCTTGGCGGCCGGAGCCACGGCGTCCTCGAGGTCGAGGATGAGCGCGTCGGCAGGAAGGTCCCTGGCCTTCTCCAGAGCGCGCTCGTTGGCGCCCGGGATGTAGAGCACCGAGCGCAGCCGGGCCGGGGTGGTGGGGGTGTCCGGGGAGGATGCCGTCATGAGCGCGTCGGCCGGCGGCGCGTCGGGCGACCCGACCGGCAACGGCGGCGGAGCCTACCGAGGTTGTGCACGCCCGGCAGTGTGACGTTGCTCCACCGTAAAGATTCGCACTATCTCGACTCAAACAATCAAGACAACCAACATTGTCGAGTTAGTGAGCTATGCTGCCTTGCCTGCAAACCCAATCGAGAAACTTGAATTTATGTCTTCGCGAAAGGAACGGATGACCAGACGACTTGACCTACGGGCGCTCGCCGCGCTCGGGGCCGGCGCGGCAGCCCTGGCGCTCGCCGGCTGCGGGGGATCCTCTGATGCCACCACGGGCAGTGTCAGCAACGCCGCAGCTTCGGCGTCGGGCGCGGCGCGCACCCAGCTCAACCTCGTCGGCTACTCGACCCCGAAGAAGGCCTATGACGCGCTGACCAGCGCGTTCGCCGCCACCCCGGCGGGCAAGGGCGTCGCGTTCAGCCAGTCCTTCGGCGCCTCGGGGTCCCAGAGCCGCGCGGTGGATTCCGGCCAGCCTGCCGACGTCGTCGCCTTCTCCACCACTCCGGACATGACCCGCCTGGTCAAGGACAAGCTCGTCCCACCCGATTGGAACGCCAATCCGGAGCAGGGTTTCTCGTCCGATTCGGTCGTCGTGCTCGTCGTGCGCAAGGGGAACCCCAAGCACGTCACCGGCTGGGATGACCTGATCAAGAAGGGCGTCGACGTGATCACGCCCAACCCGTCGACCTCGGGCAGTGCCCGCTGGAACATCCTCGCCGCCTACGGCGCCCAGCTCAAGGAGGGCAAGACGCCCGCCGAGGCGCTCGCCTACGTCAAGACGCTACTGACCAAGAACGTGTCGGTTCAGGACTCCAGCGCCAGCGCCGCCCTGCAGACGTTCACCAGCGGCAAGGGCGACGTCCTGCTCGACTACGAGTCCGATGCCCTCTCGGCGGAGAAGGCCGGTGACGCGGTCCAGATCGTCTATCCCAAGCAGACGCTGCTGATCCAGACGCCGATCGCGGTCACCGCCAAGTCCGCTCACGCGACGCAGGCCAAGGCGTTCCTCGCCTACCAGTGGTCGCCCGCGGGCCAGCAGCTCTGGGCGGAGCACGGCTACCGGCCGGTGCTCGCATCGGTGGCCAAGCAGTACACCTCCAAGTTCCCGACGCCGCCCCAGCTGTTCACGATCACGTACCTCGGCGGCTGGACGTCGGTCAAGAAGCAGTTCTTCGATCCGGCCAGCGGGTCGATCACCAAGATCGAGCAGGCCGCGGGGGTGCCCACTGCCTCCAGCTAGCGCACCCATAGCCCCGGCCCCGGCGGCGTCGCCGGCGTCGCCGGCTGCGCCGACGCGTCCGGCCGTCCGCAGGCAACTGTGGACGGGGGTGGGCGGGGGCCGATTCGGCCTCGGCCTGGGCATCTCGACGCTGTACATCAGCGTCATCGTCCTCATCCCGCTCGCGGCGGTGACGGTCAAAGCGGTCGCCCAGGGCCCGTCGAGCTTCTGGCAGTCGGTGACCAATCCGCTCGCGCTCAAGGCGCTGGAGATCACGCTTGGCTTCTCGGTCCTGGTGGCGGCGATCGGCGCGGTGATGGGCACCCTGATCGCCTGGGTGCTCGTCCGGGACCGTTTCCCCGGTCAGCGGATCATCAACGCCCTCATCGACCTGCCGTTCGCGCTGCCGACGATCGTCGCCGGGCTGACGATGATCGCCCTCTACGGGCCCGACAGTCCGTTCGGCATCCACCTCGCCTTCACGCGGGCGATCGTGATCGTGGCGCTGCTGTTCGTCACGCTGCCGTTCGTCGTGCGCTCGGTGCAGCCGGTGCTGCTCGAGCTCGACCACGAGGTGGAGGAGGCGGCCGCGTCGCTGGGAGCGGGCAACGGCGTCATCTTCCGCCGGGTCATCCTGCCGGCGTTGCGGCCCTCGATCCTGTCCGGCGCCGCGCTGGCGTTCGCTCGCTGCGTGGGGGAGATCGGGGCGCTGGTGCTCGTCGCCGTCAACGTTCCCACCGCCAGCCTCGTGATCTTCGCCGACATCGAGAACGACACCCCGCAGGCGGCGGCGTCGCTGTCGCTCGTGCTGATCGTGCTGTCGCTGATCGTGCTGTTCGTCATGCGACGTCTGGGAGGCCGGGTTGCTCACTAGCCGCCGTAGCCGCCTGTCGCTGCGCGCCGTCGCGCTGCTGTACCTGACCGCACTGCTGCTGTTGCCGGTCGGCGTCGTGTTCATCAAGACCTTCGAGCACGGCTTCGGGGTCGCGTGGGGATGGATGACCACCCCGGCCGCGATCAGCGCACTGATGCTGTCGCTGCTGATGGCGGTGATCGCGGTGCCCCTCAACACGATGTTCGGGATCATGGCGGCGCTCGTGATCGTTCGAGACCGGCCCGCCCACCCACGGGCGGCGGCGGTGCTCGACGCGCTGATCGACCTGCCGTTCCTCGTCTCGCCGGTCGTCGTCGGCCTCGCTCTGACCCTCGTCTACGGGAAGTCAGGGTGGTTCGGCAGCTTTTTCGCTGATCACGGCATCCAGATCATCTTCGCCCCCGCCGGGATGGTGCTGGCCACCATCTTCGTGTCGCTGCCGTTTGTGGTGCGGGAGGTGGCGCCCGTCCTGGTCGAGGTCGGCGATGAGCAGGAGCAGGCGGCGATCACGCTCGGCGCCTCGGGGTGGCAGACCTTCTGGCGGGTCACGCTTCCGTCGATCCGCTGGGGCGTCGCCTACGGTGTCGTCCTGTCCACCGCTCGCGCGCTCGGCGAGATCGGCGCGGTGCTCATCGTCTCCTCGCTGGTGGCCGGCCAGACGCTCACCCTGCCGCTGCTCGTCTACCAGCGCGACGAACAGGTCGGGGCCGGCTCGGTCACCGGCGCCTACGCCGCGGCCACCGAACTGGCGGTCATCTCACTGGTCGTGCTGCTCGCCATGACCCTGCTCGCCCCCAGGAGGGACGAACCCAAATGAGAATCGACATCAACTCCATCTCCAAGCAGTTCGGTGACTTCACCGCCCTGCACGACGTTTCGCTGGAGGTGCCCGAGGGCTCGCTGACGTCGCTGCTGGGCCCGAGTGGCTCGGGCAAATCGACGCTGCTGCGGATCATCGCCGGGCTGGAGGTGCCCGATTCCGGCGCGATCATGATCGACGGCACCGACGTCAGCCGGGTGTCGGTGCAGCAGCGGGGCATCGGTTTCGTCTTCCAGCATTACGCCGCCTTCACCCACATGAGCGTGCGTGAGAACGTCGCCTTCGGGCTGAAGATCCGCAAGCGTCCCAAGGCCGAGGTCCGTGACCGTGTCGACGAGCTGCTGGGGCTCGTCGGGCTCACCAAGTGGGCGGGACAGCGCCCCTCGCAGCTGTCCGGCGGCCAGCGCCAGCGGATGGCCCTGGCGCGGGCGCTGGCGGTGGCCCCCAAGGTGCTGCTGCTCGACGAGCCGTTCGGGGCGCTGGACGCCACCGTGCGCGCCGAGCTGCGGACCTGGCTGCGCCGGCTGCATGACGAGCAGCACGTGACCACGGTGCTCGTCACCCATGACCAGGAGGAGGCGATGGAGATCTCTGACCGGATCGCGGTGATGAGCGAGGGCGCGGTGGAGCAGGTCGGCGATCCGCGCGAGGTCTACGACCACCCGGCGACGGACTTCGTGATGGGCTTCATCGGGCCGGTCAGCCGTCTCGGTGACCGGCTGGTGCGCCCCCACGACGTGACGATCGCCCTGGAGCCCGGCGAGGAGCGGATCGAGGCGATGGTCCACCGCGTCGTGCACCTCGGTTTCGAGGTCCGGGTCGAACTGGAGCTCCCCGACGGCTCCGAGGCCCGCGCGCAGCTGACGCGCGCCCAGGCCGACGAGCTGGAGCTCACGCGCGGGGACATCGTCTATGCGCGGCCCCCGGCCGGGGTTCCCATTCAGTCCTCGTTGCGCGGCCCGGTGGGCCAGGCGGAGGCGGCGCCGGCCGAGGCCCCGGCCGAGGTCAGCGGGTGACCCAGGCCCCCGGGTCCTCGGTCAGCTTCTCGATCGTCTTGGGCAGCTTGGCGCCGGCGATATCGGCGATCGTGACCTGCTCGACGACCCGGCGCAGGTTGGCGCGGACCGCGATCCAGACCCGGGGTAGTGCTGCCGCCGCGCCGGCGTAGCTGGCGTCCTCCGGCGGCCCGCCGCGGACGCTCGCCAGCGGCCCTTCGACCGCCCGGATGACATCGGCGACGGTCACCTCGCCGGCCGGCTTGGCCAGCCGGAAGCCGCCCTCGGCGCCGCGGTGGCTGCGCACGATCCCGGCGTGGCGCAGCTCCCCGAGGATGTTCTCCAGGAAGTTGAGCGGGATCCCCTGCGCGGTGGCGATCCGCTCCGCCTTGACCGGTTTCTCGCTATCGGCCGCAGCCAGCTCGACCACGGCTCGGACGGCGTAGTCGGCTTTGGCCGAGATGCGCATCGATCAGCAGCCTACGCCGCTGCCCGGTCAAACCCGTAGGCCTCGGCGAGCTCGGGGTCCTTGTCGGCGAGCATCTCGGCGAGCTCGACCATCACCTTGCACTGCTTCCATGTGGCGTCGTCCTGCATCTTGCCGTCGATCATGTGCACGCCGCGCCCGTCGGGGATCGCCTCGAGCACCTTCTTGGCGAACAGGACCTCGTCGGGGGCGGGGCTGAACACCTTTTTGGCGATGTCGATCTGGACCGGGTGCAGCGACCACGTGCCGACGCAGCCGAGGATGAACGCCGCCCGGAACTGCGCCTCGCAGCCCTCGACGTCCTTGATGTCGCCGTAGGGGCCGTAGAACGGGAGGATCCCGGCGGAGTTACACGCGTCCACCATGCGGGCGATCGTGTAATGCCACGGGTCCTGCTGCGCGGTCGGCCGGGCTGCCTCGGGGTTATCAGGATCCGGGTCGTTGATCACCCGGTAGCCCGGATGGCCGCCGCCGACGCGGGTGGTCTTCATCCGGCGGGAGGCGGCGAGGTCAGCCGGCCCGAGGCTGATCCCCTGCATCCGGGGGCTGGCGGCGGCGATCTCCTCGACGTTGCTCATCCCCAGCGCGGTCTCGAGGATCGCGTGGATGAGGATCGGTCGCTGGACGCCGGCCTTGGCCTCGAGCTGGGCGAGCAGGCGGTCGACGTAGTGGATGTCCCACGGACCCTCGACCTTGGGGATCATCACAACCTCGAGCGTGTCCCCGATCTCGGTCACGAGCGTCGTCAGGTCGTCCAGTGCCCACGGGGACTCCAGGCTGTTGACGCGCGTCCACAGCGCGGTGGCGCCGAGATCGACCTCCTTGCCGACCCGGACCAGACCCTCGCGGGCCGGGATCTTGCGGTCGACGGACACCGCGTCCTCGAGGTTGCCGAGCAGGATGTCGGTCTTGGCCGCGATGTCGGGCAGCTTGGCGGCCATCTTCTCGTTGCTGGGATCGAAGAAGTGGATCATCCGCGAGGGCTTGAACGGGATCTCGAGGATCGGGTCGGGCGCGCCGATGGCCAGCGCCTTTCCGAAATCGCGGGGGTTTCGCACGTCACATCTCCTGGTCGGTTGCTCCCACAACGCTACCGGGAGATGGGGGACGAGAGCCGGGCCGTCCCGGGGCAAAACTCCCGAAAACGTCGCGGCTGGCATGCTCTGTGCCGCATTTTGCCCAAACCAGCCAGGGAGTTTTGAACATGGCAGAAGTCGAGACCGATCAGGCGGCGCGGGAAGCGAGCGGCGCGCACCCCTATGGACGGTATCTGGAGGAGTTTGAGGTCGGAGCCGTCTACAAGCACTGGCCGGCCAAGACCGTCACCGAGGCCGATGATCACCTCTTCTGCCTGATCACGATGAACCACCACCCGCTGCACATCAACGACGTGTACGCCGGGCAGTCCCAGCAGGGACGCAACGTCGTGGTGGGGCCCTACGTGTACTCCCTGGCCCTGGGAATGAGCGTCTCGGACATCAGCGGCAAGGCGATCGCCAACCTCGCCACCGAGGAGCTCAGCCACCCCAATCCCGTGTTTCATGGCGACACGCTGTTCGCCGAGACCGAAGTGCTCGATGTCAAGGAGTCAAAGTCAAAGCCCGACCGGGGTCTGGTCCGGGTCCATACCCGCGTTCTCAACCAGGACGGGGTCCTGGTCGCCGAGTTCAAGCGTCTCGTGCTCGTTCCCCGGCGGGAGCCCGGCACCTCGGCCTGAGCCCGCCTGTCCCCGGGCGCAGTGCCGGATCGGCCGCGGATCCACCGGCCGAACTACGGACTTTGTGAGCACCTTGTGCTCCGCCCGGGTAGCCTTCGTCTGCCACCGATCTGAGTCAAGGAGTGCCCCAGCCAATGGCCCATACCGCACCTAAGCGTCAAGCGACCACCGAACACGCCGGTCTCCAGGCGTGGGTAGACGAGGTCGCCTCGCTGACCCAGCCCGACGCAATCCACTGGTGCGACGGTTCGGCCGAGGAGTACGACCAGCTGGCCCAGACCCTGATCGACGCCGGCACGTTCGAGCGCCTCTCGGATGCCAAGCGGCCCAACTCCTACCTCGCGCTCTCGGATCCGGCCGATGTGGCCCGGGTCGAGGATCGCACCTTCATCTGCTCAGAGCGTGAGGCCGACGCCGGCCCCAACAACAACTGGCGCGCGCCGGCCGAGATGCGGTCGGTGCTCAACGACCTGTTCAAGGGATCAATGCGCGGGCGCACGCTTTATGTGGTGCCGTTCTCAATGGGTCCGCTCGGGTCGCCGATCTCCTACATCGGGGTCCAGCTGACCGACTCGCCCTACGTCGTGGCGTCGATGCGGATCATGACCCGGATGGGTCAGCCCGCTCTCGACGTGCTCGGCGCCGAGGGGGACTACGTTCCGTGCGTGCACTCGGTCGGCATGCCGCTCGCCGACGGCGCCCAGGACGTGCCGTGGCCCTGCAACGCTGACAACAAGTACATCGTGCACTACCCGGAGACGCGTGAGATCTGGTCCTTCGGCTCCGGCTACGGCGGCAACGCGCTGCTGGGCAAGAAGTGCTTTGCGCTGCGGATCGCGTCGGTCATGGCCCGCGACGAGGGCTGGCTGGCCGAGCACATGCTGATCCTCAAGGTCACCTCGCCCGAGGGCGAGGTCCGCTACATCGCCGGGGCGTTCCCGAGCGCCTGCGGCAAGACCAACCTGGCGATGGTCATCCCGACGCTGCCCGACTGGAAGGTCGAGACGATCGGCGACGACATCTCCTGGATGAAGTTCGGCGATGACGGACAGCTGTATGCCGTCAACCCCGAGGCGGGCTTCTTCGGCGTCGCACCCGGCACCGGCGCGCTCACCAACCCCAACGCGATCGACATGGTCAGCGGCAGTACGGTGTTCACCAACTGCGCCAAGACCGATGACGGCGACGTCTGGTGGGAGGGCCTGACCGGCGAGCCGCCCGCCCATGCCATCGACTGGCGCGGCAACGAATGGACCCCCGACGCCGACACGCCGGCCGCTCACCCCAACGCCCGCTTCACCGTTCCCGCCGCTCAGTGTCCGTCGATGGCGCCCGAGTGGGAGGACCCCAAGGGCGTGCCGATCTCGGCGATCATGTTCGGGGGGCGCCGGGCGACGATCGTTCCGCTCGTGCACGAGGCCCGCGATTGGGAGCACGGCACGTTCATGGGTTCGATCATGTCGTCGGAGACGACGGCCGCCCAGGCCGGCCAGGTCGGCAAGCTGCGCTTTGACCCGATGGCGATGCTGCCGTTCTGCGGCTACCACATGGGTGACTACTTCGCCCATTGGCTCAAGGTGGCCAAGCGTGACGGCGCCCAGATGCCGAAGGTCTTCTACGTCAACTGGTTCCGCAAGGACGACGCCGGCAAGTTCATGTGGCCCGGCTTCGGCGAGAACTCGCGGGTCCTGGCTTGGATCTTCGGGCGTGTCACCGGTAGCGCCCAGGCCCAGGAGACCGCGATCGGGCTGGTCCCGCCGCTCGGTGAGGGCGGCATCGACACCGATGGCCTCGACGTCTCGGCCGAGACGATGGCCAAGCTGCTGGAGGTCGACACCGAGGGCTGGGCGGCTCAGCTGCCCCAGATGAAGCAGCACTTCGCCGAGTTCGGCGACAAGCTGCCCGCCGAGCTGCACCAGCAGCTGTCGGCGCTCGAGCAGCGCCTCGCCGGCTGAAGGATCCCGTAATAGTGCTGCCTGCAGGGGACGCATGCTGCGTACCCTGCAGGTATGGCGCTGGCCTTCATACCGTCTGACGCCGTCGTGCTGGCCGTCCAGGCCGGCGTCGTGGCGGCGCCTCGCCGGCCTCCGGAGATCGCGTGGATCCGCCGGCTGTCCGGCCCGGCCTGGGCGATCATCCCGATCGCCTCGATCGTCGGGGTCATCTTCGCCATCCGCTACATGTCCGGGACGGCGACCGGGCTCACCTGGCTGGCGCTGATCGCGGTGCCGCTGCTCGCTGCCGCGGCGCTGGGGTGGGCGTGCCGGGGCAGCCGGCCATGGCTGGCGCTGGTGGCGGTGCCGTTGTTCGCGCTCGCCTGGGCCTCCCGCACGACGCTGTGGGGGGAGGGGGCGGCGCTGGCGCTGTCGGCGCTCAGCTGCGTGACCCTGGGATGGTTGCTCGCCGCGGTCACGCCGCCGACCTGGCTGAAGGTCGGGCTGCTGGCGATGACGGCCGCCGACGTGTGGCTCGTGCTCACCGATCTGCTGCAGGCGCCCAACAACGCGCTGATCGCTGCCGCACCGCTGCCGGGCAGCGGGCTGCCCCAGCTGCAGAGCGAGCTGTTCGGCAA
>JBAWFG010000235.1:0-4293 GCA_049591655.1 Solirubrobacteraceae bacterium | reverse complement strand
GACCAGGGTGGCGCCGAGATCCACCAGAACACCGAGGTGCTGGGGATGGAGCGCTCGGGTGACCGGATCACGCGGGTGAAGACCAATCGCGGCACGATCAACGCCGGCCAGGTGCTCAACTGCACCGCCGGTTGGAGCACGCTCGTCTCCGACATGGCCGGGGTGCCGCTGCCGATCACCACCCACATCCTGCAGGCGTGCGTGACCGAGCCGATGAAGCCGCTGCTCGACGTG
The DNA here is from genome assembly GCA_049591655.1 of Solirubrobacteraceae bacterium. GTDB lineage: Bacteria > Actinomycetota > Thermoleophilia > Solirubrobacterales > Solirubrobacteraceae > Palsa-465. The sequence continues at coordinate 4,059 of JBAWFG010000235.1, read as the reverse complement.
GTGATCGTCTCCTCCCAGATGCACGTGTACATCAGCCAGACCGACCGAGGCGAGTTTCTGATGGGCGCCGAGATCGAGCCGTGGACGACCTACCGGATGAACGGCACGCTCAACTTCCTCCAGGACGTCTGCCGCCATGCCCTTGAGCTGTTCCCCCAACTGGAGCGCGCGCGGCTGCTGCGCAGCTGGGCCGGCCTGTGCGATCTCAGCCCGGACTACAGCCCGATCCTCGGCCAGACCGAGGTCTCCAACTACCACGTCTCGGCGGGCTGGGGCACGTACGGGTTCAAGGCGGCGCCGATCGTCGGCAAGACCCTCGCCGAGCTCGTCGCCACCGGTCGCCAACCTGAGCTCATCGAGCCGTTTAGGCTGGAACGGTTCTACGAGGACAAGCTCGTGTCCGAGCTCGCCGCCGCCGCCGTCAGCCACTGAGACCGGGGCGGCCGTGTCACCGCCGTACCGTCGTCACGAGGAGAGAGAAATGAAGAGCAGTTTGGAGATCGCCCAGGAGGCGGTGCTCGCGCCGATCGAATCGGTCGCCGCCGATGCGGGCCTGGAGCCCGACGAGATCGAGCCCTACGGGCGCTACAAGGCCAAGATCGGCCTCTCGGTGCTCGACCGGCTCACCGACCGGCCCGACGGCAAGCTCATCTGCGTCACCGGCATGACCCCCACCAAGGCCGGGGAGGGCAAGACGACGACGCTCGTCGGCCTCACCCAGGGGCTCGGGGTGATCGGCAAGAAGCCCGTGGCCTGCCTGCGCGAGGCGTCGGTCGGCCCGGTGTTCGGGATCAAGGGCGGCGCGGCCGGCGGCGGCCTGACCCAGGTCGTGCCGATGGAGGACCTCAACCTGCATTTCACCGGCGACATCCACGCCATCGGCGCCGCCAACAATCTGCTGGCGGCGATGATCGACGCCTCGATCCTTCACGGCAACCCGCACAAGATCGACGCGCTGCGGATCGGCTGGCGCCGCGCGGTGGACATGAACGACCGGGCGCTGCGCCAGATCGCGGTCGGGCTCGGCGGCCGCGCCAACGGCTATCCGCGTGAGACCGGCTTTGACATCACCGCCGCGTCGGAGGTCATGGCGATCCTGGCCGTCTCCCGTGACCTGCAGGACCTGCGGCGGCGCATCAGCCGGATCACCGCCGCCTACTCCTTCGACGGGGCCAAGCCGATCACCGCCGAGGACCTCGGCGCGGCCGGAGCGATGACGGTGCTGCTCAAGGACGCGATCAAGCCCAACCTCGTCCAGACGCTCGAGGGCCAGCCGGTGCTGATGCACTGTGGGCCGTTCGCCAACATCGCCCACGGCAACAACTCGCTGATCGCCGACCAGGTGGGCATGAAGCTCGGCGACTACGTCGTCACCGAGTCCGGATTCGGCGCTGACATGGGGATGGAGAAGTTCTTCGACATCGTCTGCCGGTTCGGCAAGCTGACCCCGTCGGCGGCGGTCCTGGTCACGACCGTGAGGGCGATCAAGCACCACTCGGGCGTCGACGACGACCCCCGGCTCGATCGCTCGGCGTCGTTGAACGCGATCGAGGTCGGCTTCGCCAACGTGCGCCGGCATCTGCGCACGATCACGACCTTCGGCGTGCCGGCGGTGGTGGCGGTCAACCGCCGGCCCGGCGACACCAACGAGGAGGTCGAGCTCGTCAAGCGCCTGGCGCTGGAGGCGGGCGCGTTCGCCGCCGAGTCAAACGAGGGGTTCACCAAGGGTGGGGCCGGCGCCGCCGACCTCGCGCATGCCGTCGTCGAGGCGTGCGAGCAGCCCAACACCTTCCACCAGCTCTATCAGGACGACGAGCCGATCCAGGACAAGATCGAGGCGGTGGCCAAGCAGGTCTACGGCGCCAAGGACGTCTACTTCTATCCCGAGGCCGAGGCCAAGCTCGGCCAGTTCACCCGGGAGGGCCTCGGGCATTTCCCGGTGTGCATGGCCAAGACCCACCTGTCGCTGTCGGCCGACCCCCAGTTGCTCGGCGCCCCGGAGAACTTCACCCTCCCGGTCCGCGACATCCGGGCCTACACCGGCGCCGGCTGGCTCGTGCCGCTGTGCGGCGACATCACGCAGATGCCCGGCCTGGGCAAGACCCCGGCGGCGCTGAACATCGACATCGACGAGCACGGCCGGACGGTGGGGCTGTTCTAGCCGAGGATCGGTTCACGGAGATCCTGGCGCGGATCGCGGCGCCGACCCCCTCTCCCGGAGGGGGCAGCGCCGCCGCGCTGAGCTGCGCGCTGGCCGCTGCGCTGGTGGAGATGGTGGCCGGATTTGGCACCGGCGAGCCCGCCCGGGAGCTGGCCGATGCTGCCGGTGAACTGCACGGGCGGTGTACCGAGCTGGCCGAACGGGATCTGGAGTCCTATGCGGCGGTGCTGAATGCGCTGGCACGGGCCGCCGAGGATCCGGATCGCCCCGCGGCGCTGGCGGGGGCGCTGTCGGCGGCCTGCGAGGTGCCGCTGGCGATCGCGCAGACCGCCCGTGACACCTGTGCTCTGGCGGCACGGGCCGCCGATGGGGCGAGTCGCTGGCTGGCCGGCGACGCCGCGACGGCGGCGGTATTGGCCCACGGCGCCTGCCGGGCGGCGGCGGGGTTGGTGGAGGCTAATTTGCGCAATCTCACAGATGAACGTCCGGGGCGCGCGGCACAGTATGTGGCGGAGGCTGAGGTTGCCTGTCAACACGCACTGTCCCTAGCGACTGAAAGCTGATGACGCCGGGTAGTTCCCGAGCGACCAAAGGAGATTCGATGTCGACGCGCCCCCCCTTGTCCCTGCCCTCCCTTCGAATTCCTCCGGTGGGCCGGCCCCAGACGGACCGCCGACCGGCAGATGAGAAGGCCTCCGCCACGCCCCGGCCCGCACCGAAGCGCAGCCTCAACGAGGCCGCGCACAAGCTCGGCCGCTGACCGCGGCCCCCACGGTCGGGTCTCACCCGGCCAGCCGGAGAAGTTCAGTCCACTGAACATGGATTGAGCAAACCCGTGCGCGGGAACATACGATTGCAGCGGGGTTTCCCCGGATGGGAGTCGTGTGAGATGGCGCACGCAGGATCAGCACGGAAGGCGAATGAGTCCGGCGTCGCCGGACCGAACCGCGTGGCGGTCAGTCGCCCGTCGCTCGTCGACGGCGCCGAGCGGGCGCTTCGCAACTGGCTGGCCCCCGGGCGCTACCGGCCCGGCGACCGGCTGCCACCCGAGTACGAGCTGGCCGAGATGCTCGGTGTCTCCCGCGGGACGCTGCGCAGCGCGCTGCGCCGGCTCGACGAGACCGGCGAGATCGTCCGCCGGCAGGGGAGCGGCACCTACGTCGGGCGCCTGGCCCTGCCGGCCGCCTTCGACGAGCGCCTCGAGCACCTGGAGCCCTACTCGTCGGTGGCGGCCCGCCGGGGGATCGAGCTGCACGCCGAGGATGTCGAACTCGGGGACCGGCCGGTCGGCGAGGAGACGGGAGCCGCACTCGGCCTCGAGCCGTCGACTCCGGCGATGACGATCCGGCGCATCCTCGTCGCCGACGGGTCCCCGGTGGCGGTGATGTGCGACATCGTGCACCCCGCCGTGAAGTTGCCACCCACAGCGGAGCTGGCTGACGCGCTCGCCCGGGGCCGGATGGTGCTCGACATCCTGATCGAGATTGGCGTGCCGGTCACCTTCGCCCGCACGCGGGTTCTGCCGACGCTGCTCACCTCCCGGGATCGGATCGGCCGCAAGCTACAGATCCGCGGGAGCGCGGCGGGTCTGGAGTTGGAGGAGCTCGTCTTCGCCGGCCGCGACGAGCGAGTCGCCTTCTGCCGGGACATGTTCGCGCCCGGCGGGATCGACGTGATGATCATGCGCTCGCTCGACTCCCCGCGTCCGGAGCCGATCGCGGGCTGACGGTTGGGTGGGGGCCGGGTGGTCGGTTGCCGTGCGGATTGCTCGTTTCACCGGGATCCCGACGTGTGTCACCTAATGCCGGGCGGGCTCAGGCGGGCTCAGGCGGGCTCAGGCGGGGTCGGGCTGCGCGGCGGGTGCGGCGTCGGGCTGCGCGACGCGGGCGGCCCGGATC
>JBAWFG010000234.1:0-14358 GCA_049591655.1 Solirubrobacteraceae bacterium | reverse complement strand
GAACAGCGGGGCGTTGAAGATCGAGAACAGCGTCTGGATGTAGTTCATGATGTTCGAGTAGCCCTTGGCGATGAACGCCGTGAGCACCGACACCAGGATTCCGGCGATCGTCACGATCCGCCCCGCGCGCAGGTAGAACGCCGCGTCGCGCTCCTTGGCGAAGTAGGACTGGATGAGGTCGTAGGTGACGACGGTGTTGAACGCCGTCACGTTGGCGGCGACCCCGGCCATGAACGCGGCGACCAGACCGGTCACCGCCAGGCCGAGCATCCCCTCGGGCAGGTAGCTGCCGATCAGGTGGGGGATCGCGGTGTTGTACTGGTTCCCGAGGGCGCTCCCGATGCCGAGTCCCTTGACCGTCACCACCGCGATCAGCCCGGGCAGGATGATGATCGCCGGCAGGAAGATCTTGGGGAACGCGCCGATCAGCGGCGTGCGCCGTGACGCGGACATGTTGCGTGCCGACAGCGCCCGCTGCACCTCGGCGAAGTTCGTGGTCCAGTAGCCGAACCCGAGCACGAACCCAAGCCCAAACACGATCCCGACCCAGTCCGACATCAGCGGGTTGGTCACGTGGTGGATGCCGAGCCCGCGCCAGGCGTGCAGCCCCGCCTCGCCGAGCGGCTTGAAGTGCTTGACCCGGTTGACCAGTCCGTTGACGCCGCCGACCGAGTGCAGCGCCACCAGCGTCAGCGGCAGCAGCGCCGCGACGATCACGAAGAACTGGAGCACCTCGTTGTAGATCGCCGAGGTCAGGCCGCCGAGCGTGATGTAGATGAGCACCAGCGCGGCGGCGATCAGGATCGCGAGCACGATCGACCAGCCGAGCATCAGATGGATGATCAGCGCCAGCGCGAACAGGTTGACGCCGGAGATGAGCACGGTCGCGATCGCGAAGGTGGCGGCGTTGAAGGCGTGGGTCGCCTCGTTGAAGCGCAATCGCAGGTATTCCGGGACCGATCGGACCTTGGCCCCGTAGTAGAACGGCATCATCACGATGCCCAGGAAGACCATCGCGGGGACGGCGCCCAACCAGTAGTAGTGCACGGCTGCGACCCCGTACTGGGCGCCGTTGGCCGCCTGCCCGAGGATCTCCAGTGCGCCGAGGTTGGCGGCGATGAACGCCAGGCCCGTGATCCAGGCCGGCAGCGAGCGGCCGGACAGGAAGAAGTCCAGATCGGTCTTGATCGACAGCCGGGCGACGAACCCTATGCCGAGCACCACGACGAAGTAGATCGCCAGGATGACGTAGTCGATTGTGCTCGGGTGAAGCCTCAGCATCCCCGCCTCCCTCTGCCTAGAGCGAGCCCGTCCACACGCAGGGCCCGGTGGTTATTCGACGGCGTGCTCGATCTCGCCGAGCCCGTCGATCGCGATTCGTACCCGGTCGCCAGATGCCAGAAACTGGGGCGGATCCATCGCCTGGCCGACCCCGTTGGGGGTGCCGGTCAGGATCAGGTCACCGGGCGCCAGGGTGCACGTCTGGGCGATGAACGCCACCAGTTCGTCACAGCCGAAGATCAGGTTGGAGGTGTTGGAGTCCTGGCGCAGCTCGCCGTTGACCCAGGTGCGCAGGCCCAGGTTCCCGGGGTCAGGGACCTCGTCGGCGGTCGTCACCCACGGCCCGAACGGGCAGAACGTGTCGGCGCCCTTGGCGCGGGTCCACTGCGGCTCGCGCTTCTGCAGGTCGCGCGCGCTGACGTCGTCGGCGATGCAGTAGCCCCCCGGCTTGCCGTCGGCGCCGATCACGATCACCAGCTCACCCTCGTAATCAAGGCGCGTGACCACCTCCGGGCAGCGGACCGGTCCGCCGGGCGCCGCCACCGAGCCGCGGACCTTGACGAACACGATCGGGGCCTCAGGTCGCTGGGCGCCGGTCTCGGCGATGTGGTCGGCGTAGTTGAGGCCGATCGCGTAGATCGTGCCCGGCTCGGGCACCGGCGCCAGCAGCCGCACGTCGGCCAGCGGCCAGAACCCGCCCGAGGGGCCGGGCACCCGCCCGGAGGCGAGCGCCTCACGAACGCCGTCGGGACCGCCGAACGCCACCACGCTTCCGTCGTCCTGGACCAGACCGGATAGGGGTTCCGAGCGGCCCGGAACCATAAACGTCGCCAGCTTCACGACTTGAGTCCTATCCCGCTGCGCCCGGTCCCAATCCTTTCCGAGGGTCGGCGCTTGTGTAATCGCCGACGAGCGGGTGTCCGCCCGCCCGACAGAACCGAAGGTTCTGTTAAGTGATCGCCGCTAGGCGATCACCAGCTTCCACGTGGATCACCGGCAGCCCGAGGCCGCGGGTCTTTGAGACGAGGTCGAGCCGCAGCCAGCGCGAGACACGCCGGGGCAGCGTCGAGATCATGATCTCGTCATAGCTGCCGAGGTTGATCGCGTCCTGGATCGCCGACAACGGCTCAGGGTCGCCGAGGCTGCCGGTGACGGTGCTGCCCGCTGCCTCGGAGAGCAGCGGGAGTGCGGCCCGCAGTGCATCGCGTCCCTCGGCGTCGCCGGTGTCCTGAGGGTCGACGACCTTGTGCATGCCGTGGGCGTGGCGCGGCACGAGCAGGTGGAAGGTGACCGGCCCCCGGCGGGCGCGGCTGCGGACGGCATCCAGCAGGGCGTCGGTCGTAGCCGTCTGATGGGCGACGACGAGAACGCGCGCGGAATCTGACATGTCATCACCTCCCGGGTGATGCAGATGACCGGATCAGACCGAGTATCCCACCGCCGCCGTGGCAGTCAACTCACCGCCGCTGCGGCAGTCAACTCACCGCCGCTGCGGCAGTCAACTCACCGCCGCATCGGGGGTTGTGGGGGCTCATGGGTCCTATACACCCGTGAGCGCCCAGAACCCTCGGACATCTGCCCCCTGACCACCGCCAGCCCCCGGCCGTGAGCTGAGCGGGTCAGTCGAGCCGGTACTCGCCGCGGGCGACGATCACCGCGGCGCCGCCGACGGCGACGCGGTCCAGCCGGTCCCGAGTGCCCTCGGCCCGGGCGTAGAGCGTGGACGGCCGCGCGATCTCGGCACCCTGGCGGATCTCGATGCGCTCCCCGAAACCCGTCTCGCCATGGCGGGCGAGGTGGACCGCCAGCGGCCCCGCCGCCGACCCGGTCGCCGGATCCTCGGCGACGCCGAGCCCGGGGGCGAACATCCGCGTGCGCACGTGGCCGTCGGCGAGCGCGAAGCAGCTCACCCCCACCTCCCCCAGCTCGGTGAGCGCTCCGAGGTCCGGGCGCAGCGCCGACACCTCGGCGGCGTCCGGGAGGGCGACGAATGTGTGGCGCGGGCCGTTGTCGTAGACCTCGATCGGCAGCCGTGAGCCGCTCAACCCGAGCGCCGCCAGCAGCTCGTCGGGCTGGTGAAACAGCTCCCAGGTGGGCAGCGGCTGGGACATCTCGCCGAACACGTGCGTGCCCTCACGGCGGGTGAGCGCCACCGAGATCACCCCGGCGCCGGTCTGCAGGCGCACGGTGTCGATCCGCTGGCGGCGGCCGACCATGAACGCCGTCCCGAGCACCGGATGCCCGGCGAACGGCAGCTCGACCGCGGGGGTGAAGATCCGGGCCCGGGCGTGGGCGCCGTCCTCGCCCGGGAGCAGGAACACGGTCTCGGACAGGTTGAGCTCCCGCGCCGTGCGCTGCATCGTCTCGCTGCTCAGCCCCTCCCCGTCGGTGAACACGGCAACCGGGTTGCCCTCCAGCGGGGTCTCGGTGAACACGTCGAGGACGATGTACTCACGCATCGCGATCACTGTCCGGCCATCTCGAGCAGCGTTGTCACCGTCGTCCAGTTGCGCGCCGTGGCGATCGTCCCCAGTCCCTTGCCGGCGATCGCGGTCCACAGCTTGGAGCGCGCCACGCCGTCCGGGTGCCAGGCGTAGATCTCGCGTCCCTCGATCGTCAATGCCTCGGGCGGCGCGGCGAGCCCCCGCAGCCGCTGCGCGACGGCTGGGTCGAGCTCATCGGCGAGGAAGGCCACCTGGTAGCGCTTGGGGTCCTCAGCGACATCACCGAGCGGGTTGCGCTTGACGACGGCAGCGAGCTGACGGCGGCTGCGCGCGAGGACCGGCACGTCAAACCCGAAATGCTCGGAGATCAGCGCGGCGGTGTGACGCTCGAGCGCGGCCGGCGCCTCGGTGGAGCTCAGCACGACATTGCCGCTCTGGACGTAGGTGCGGACATCGTCAAAGCCGGCATCGCTGAGCAGCGCCCGCAGGTCGGCCATCGGCACGCGGCGGTTGGGACCGAGGTTGATCCCCCGCAGCATCAGCACCTGGGCGCCCATCTAGAACAGGTGCCCCTGTCCGGGAACGCCCTCGGCCCGCGTGCGCGGTGGCTCGTGACCGAGCGCGATCGCCAGATCCCGGGCGATCGCCGTCTCGGACCGGGAGGCGATCAGCGGCTCCTCGATCCCGTCGACATGAACGCGCGTCCGGCGCCCGTCACCGCGCTGATCACCCTCCAGCGGAACGAGCGCGTAGACCCGGTCGGCGCGCACGAACTTGCCGTAGCCGAGCGGGACCATCGCCGTCGCCGTGGAGCGCGCCATGACCCGCCGATCCTACGCTGCGCAGCGGCACCTATCCGGCGAGGATGAGCGCCAGCCGGCGCTCGAGCGCCGCGGCGAGCGTCTCACGCACCGCGCCCTGCGGGAAGCGCTCGACGAGCGCCGCCAGGAACCCCTCGATCACCAGCCGCTTGGCGTCCTCCTCGGGCAACCCGTGCGAGCGCAGGTAGAACAGCTGCTCGGGGTCGACCTGGGCGACGGCCGCCGCGTGGGTGCAGCGCACATCGTTGGCCTGGATCTCCAGGCCGGGGATCGCGTCGGCGTGGGCGCGCTTGGAGATGAGCAGGTTGCGGCTCTCCTGGAACGCGTCGGTCTTCTGAGCGTCCGGATCGACGATGATGTTGCCCTTCCAGACGGCGCTCGAGCGGCCCTGCAGGACCCCGCGAAAGGCGAGGTCAGACGTCGTGTTCGGCGCCGCGTGCTCCTGGGTGGTGTCGAAGTCGATGTGCTGGCGGCCGTGCGTGGCGTAGGCGCCGGTGACCCGCGCATCCGCGCCCTGGCCGCCGAGGCGGGTTTCCATGCGCACGTGCCCGCTGGCGGTGCCGAAGCCGAGCGCCACCCAGTCAAGGGCTCCGTCGCGTCCGACCTCGGCGCGGTGGGTACCGAAGATCCAGCTGTGCTCCGACAGGTCCTGACCGGAGACGTAACGCAGATGGGCGTTGTCGGCCACCACGAGCTCGACGACGGTGTTGAACACACCCTCGTGATCGGGTGAGCCGGGCAGGGCCTGTTCCCACACCTCGGCCTCGGCGCCGGGCTCGAGCACGACCAGCGTGCGGCGATGCAGCTCCGTGCCGGTGGCGGCGTGGATGGCGGTGAGCAGCAGCGGCTCGGCGAGCGTGACCCCGGCCGGGACGTAGACGAACGCGCCGCCGCGGAAACCGGCGTCGTTGCGGGCCACGAACGCGTCATCGCCGTCCACGACGCTGCCGAGATGCCGCGCCACGAGGTCCTGGTGCTCGTCGGCCGCCTGGCCCAGCGAGCAGACGAGGACCCCGTCGGGAAGGCTGCCGATCAGGATCGGCTCGTCGCCATCGACCTGGCGCAGCTCGGCGGCGGCGTCGAGCTCAAACAGCGGTTCGGGACGAGCCGCCGCGTCGCCGTTGCTCGTCGGTCCGGCGGGCGTGTACGCGGTCAGGTCGAGACCGGAGATGTCGGTGAACTCCCAGCCGGGGCGGCCCTTGAATTGCGGCAGGGCAAGCGCGACGCCCTGCTCGACGGCGCGCTCACGGCGGGCGGCGAGGAACTCCTCGCCGGTCGTCGGGGCGGTGCTAGCCAATGGAACCCTCCATCTGCAGCTCGATCAGCCGGTTCATCTCGACCGCGTACTCCATCGGCAGCTCCTTGGTGATCGGCTCGATGAAGCCATTGACGATCAGCTTGGATGCCTCGTCCTCGGGGATGCCGTGCGACATGAGATAGAACAGCTGGTCCTCGCCGACCTTGGAGACCGTCGCCTCGTGGCCGACGTTGACGTCGTCCTCGGAGATCCGGATCGTCGGATAGGTGTCCGAGCGGCTGTGCTCGTCGAGCAGCAGTGCGTCGCAGACGACCTTGGACCGGGACCCGTGGGCGCCCTTGGCGATCTCCAGCAGACCGCGATAGGACCCGCGGCCGCCGTCCTTGGAGATCGACTTGGCGAAGATGTTCGACGTCGTGTTCGGCGCCGCATGGATGATCTTGCCGCCGGCGTCCTGGTGCTGGTCGGCGCCCGCGAACGCGATCGACAGGATCTCGCCGTGTGCCCGCTCACCCATCAGGTACACACTGGGGTACTTCATCGTCAGCTTGGAGCCGAGGTTGCAGTCGACCCACTCCACGGTGGCGTCGGTCTCGGCAACGGCACGCTTGGTGACCAGGTTGAACACGTTGGTCGACCAGTTCTGCACCGTCGTGTACCGGATCCGCGCACCCGGCTTGGCGATCAGCTCGACGACCGCCGAGTGCAGCGACGCGGAGCTGTAGGTCGGCGCCGTGCAGCCCTCGACGTAGTGAACGTAGGAGCCCTCGTCGGCGATGATCAGCGTGCGCTCGAACTGGCCCATCGACTCGGTGTTGATGCGGAAGTAGGCCTGCAGCGGCATCTCGACATGAACGCCCGGCGGGACGTAGACGAACGAGCCGCCCGACCACACGGCGGAGTTCAGCGCCGCCAGCTTGTTGTCGTTGGGCGGAATGATCGTGGCGAAGTATTCGCGGACGAGTTCCTCGTGGTCGCGCAGCGCGGAATCCATGTCCAGGAAGATCACGCCCTGCTTCTCGAGCTCTTCGTTGACCTGGTGGTAGACGACCTCGGACTCGTACTGCGCACCGACGCCGGAGAGGAACTTGCGCTCGGCCTCCGGGATGCCCAGCCGGTCAAACGTCTTCTTGACGTCCTCGGGCACGTCGTCCCAGGAGCGCTCGGCGCGCTCGGATGCGCGGACGAAGTAATGAATGTCGTCGAAGTCGACCTCGGCGAGCATCGGCGAGCCCCAGGTCGGCATCGGGCGCGCCAGGAAGTGGTCAAGCGCCTTGAGACGGAACTCACGCATCCACTCCGGCTCGGACTTGAACTCCGAGATCCGGGCCACCAGCTCCTTGGTCAGGCCCTTGGGGGCCTTGTAGAGATAGTTCTCGGCGTCGTGGAAGCCGTAGCGCTCCGTGTAGTCGGCATTGATCCGGGCCAGGGCCTCGTTCTCGGTGAGCACCGGCGGGTTGGTCGTGACGGTGTCGGCAGTAGCCATTACTCCACCTCCAGCTTGATCGTGTCGTCCTCGATGATCACCGGGAAGGTGTCGACCGGAACATATGCGGGCAACGTCCTGGGCTTACCGCTCGTGACGTCAAACAGCGAGCCGTGACGGGGGCATTCGACGGTGCACGTGTCAGGGTCGAAGATCCCCTCCACGAGCGGCCCGTCGTCGTGTGAGCAGCGGTCTTCGATGGCGTACACGGTGCCGGCGCAGTTGAACACGCCGATCTCCAGATCCTCCCACTCGACGAGGCGCTTCTCGCCGGGCGCGAGCTCTGAGAGCGGGCATACATCGATGATCTGGGGCACGTAAATCGAAAACCTAGCGTGGGGATCGGATTTGCGCTTCGAAGTCTAGCCGCTCCGGCGCGCAGACCCCGCTAGGCGGCGGCGTCTTCCCAGCCGGCCGCGTGTCCCATCGAGGCGCTCTTGAGCACCTTGAGTGAGAGCAGCGCGCACTTCATCCGCGTGGCGGAGATGTCGATGCCGAGCAGGTCGAGCACGAACGACCGATCGAGCTCCAGCACATCGGAGATCTTCATCCCCTTGACCTCGTCGGAGGCCATCGAGGCCGCGGCCTGGGAGATGGCGCAGCCGTGACCCTCAAAGCGCACGTCCTCGATCCGCTCGTCGGCGTCGACCAGGAGCTTGACCGTCAGCTCGTCGCCGCACAGCGGGTTGAGGTCGTGAAACTGGAGGTCGACCCGTTCGAGCTCGGGAGCGGGGGGACTCCAGTTGTGGGGCCGCTTGTAATGGTCCAGGATGTTCTCGCGGTACAGGTCGTCCATGGTTCTCTCTAATCGAGGCTAGCGGCGGGTGGTCACGAGGATGAAGAACGTCTTGACCGAGCTCACCGACGCGCGATACCGGCGCGTGCCGGCCATCACCGCCCGGTACTCGGTCCCGGCGCCGGACGGTGCCGGCACGATGAACCGGACCTCGCCGCGGACGGCGCCGATCCGGCGGGTGCGGGCGCTGCGCACGACCCTCCAGGCACGGTGAGAGCCCCGCGGGCGCTCCTGGAGCCTCACCCGCAGACCTTCGATACCGACCAGCGTCGTCGCCGTCTGGCAGCGGACCGTCACATTCAGCCGGCGCACCGGCCGGCGCCACGCGATCGCCGTGAGCAGCCGGGTGGGGATCTGGGTCAAGGGCCGGTGACGGTGCCCGGGAGAGGTGGGGCCGCCCGGAGAGCCGCTGCCACCGGACCCGCCCGAGCTCAGGGGCTGAAAGGCGGGGACCGGAATCTCGGCGACGATCGGATTGAAGGCGGCGTCCTGACCGACGGCCAGGCACGTGCTCGCCGAGGGGCAGGCCAGCCCCGTGAGCTGCAGCTGGCCGATCGACGGATCGGTCTGGTAGGTCTGGGCCACGCCCGCGGCGCCGTCGAGCACCGGCGCCCCGATCGCGTTGCCATTGCCGTCGGTGCCGACGGCCAGGCAGGTCGGTCCGGTAGCGCAGGCGACCGCACCGATGGCGCCGTCGCTCAGTGCGGGGTAATCAAAGCTCGCCTTGGCCTGGCCGCCGGAGACGGTGGTGATCACCGGCTCAGACAGCGGATTGCCCGAGCCGTCAGAGCCGGTGTCAAGGTACCCGCCCGCGATGCAGGCGCCCGCGGTGGTGCAGGCGATGCCCGACAGCTGGGTGGAGGCGGTCGTATCCCGCACCGGCCCGGGCCCGGCGGCGACGACGGCCGACAACGCGCCTGCCGGCGGCGCCGGGGTCGCGTCCTGGCCGGCCACGACGCAGGTGCTCGCCGACGGGCAACCGACCGCCTGGGGGGAGAACTGGCCGTTGGCAAAGTCAGCGAACGCCTGCGGGTTGCCCGAGGTGATGGTGGTCGTTCCGGGCGCACCGGACTGGTCCTGGCCGGCGGCCACACACAGCGACGCCGCGCACCCGATCACGCTCAGCGACTCGGCGCCGGGCACCTCGGTGCTCTGACCGGGCGAGCCGGCGGTCACCGGGGCGACGGCGCCCACCTGCGTCCCGGAGGCGGAGTCGACGGTGTTGCCGACCGCCAGACACGCGGCGCCGGGCGAGCACGCCAGGCCGAGCGGCTCGAAGTTGACGTCGGGAAACGCGGTGACGGTCCCCGGCGTCCCGTTGGCGATGTGCAGGACGGCGGCGTTGCCGTTCAGGTCAAGCCCGACCGCATAGCAGTCGGTGGCCCCGGTACAGGCGACGGCACTCAACGAACCCATCGAGGAGACCTCGGTGGCCGAGATCGAGGCTGCCCGAGCGCCCGCCGGCGCCACCGCGCACACCGCGAGCGCGATGAGCGCCGTCACCCGAGCGAGCTGTCGCCGGGGCACCGCCATCAACCAGTCAGAGCTGAAGCACCCGGGCAACGGTGCCCAGCGCATCGATCAGCCGGTCGGTGTCGGTGGCGCTGTTGTGCACGGCATAGGACGCCCGGGTGGTGGCGGTGGCTCCGAGGCGCCGCATCAGCGGCTGGGTGCAGTGATGGCCGGTGCGTACACAGACCCCCTCACGACCGAGGATCTCCCCGACGTCGTGGGGATGAGCACCCTCGAACACGAACGACACGAGCGCGCCACGGTCGGCGGCGTCCGGCGGTCCGTGCAGGGTCAGGCCGGGGATCTCGCCCAGCTTGGCCAGCGCGTCGGCGACCAGCGCCTGCTCGTGCTCCCGGATGCGCTCGATCCCGATCGATCTGATCCAGTCGACCGCCGCCCCGAGCCCGATCGCCTCCGCGATCTGGGAGGTGCCGGCCTCGAACTTCCAGGGCAGCTCAGCCCAGGTTGACTCGGTCTCACCGACGGTTCGGATCATGTGGCCGCCGCCGATGAACGGCGGCATCGCCTCCAGCAACTCGCGGCGCCCGTGCAGGACACCGATCCCGGTCGGCCCGTAGGCCTTATGACCGGTCCAGGCGTAGAAGTCGGCGTCGATGGCGCGCAGGTCGACCGGGATCTGCGGCACGGCCTGGGACCCGTCGATGAGCACCGTGGCCCCCGCGGCGTGAGCGCGGGCGGTCAGCTCCGCCACCGGGTTGATCGTCCCCAGCACATTGGAGACATGGGTGAAGGCGACGAGCCGGGGGCCGCGCTCCAGCAGACGGTCATAGGCGTCGGAGTCCAGCTGCCCGTCGTCGGTGACCGGCACGTAGGCCAGCTCGGCGCCGCGCTCGGAGCACAGCAACTGCCAGGGCACGATGTTGGAGTGGTGCTCCATCTGCGTGATCACCACGAGGTCCCCGGGGCCGACGTTCTGGCGGCCCCAGGTGTAGGCGACGAGGTTGATCGCCGCCGTCGCATTGGCGGTGAAGATCGTCTCCTCGATGGTTGACCCCAGCCAGTCGGCGATCCGCCGGCGGGCACCCTCAAACAGGTCCGTCGCCTCGACCGCCAGCGGGTACACGCCGCGGTGCACCGACGCGCGGGTCTCGGTGTAGTACCGCGTCATCGCATCGATCACCGGCTGCGGCGTCTGGGAGGTCGCAGCCGAGTCCAGGTAGATGACACCGTGCCCGTCGATCTCGCGGTCCAGGACCGGGAACTCGGCGCGCAGGTCGGTGATCGCCTCGGTGGCCGACATGGGGCGCTACGCGGCGGCTTCCTGCAGCTCGTCGGTGATCCAGCCGTAACCCTTGGCCTCGAGCTCGGTGACGAGATCCGGGCCACCCTCCTTGACGATCCGCCCGCGGTACATGACATGCACGTGGCTGGGCTGCACGAGGTGCAGGATCCGCTGGTAGTGGGTGATGATGAGGAATCCGAGATCGGGGCCGGCGACCGAGTTGACCCCGTCGGCGACGACGCGCAGCGCGTCGATGTCCAGGCCGGAATCGGTCTCGTCGAGGATCGCCAGCTCGGGCCGCTGGAGCGCGAGCTGGAGGATCTCCATGCGCTTCTTCTCACCGCCGGAGAAGCCCTCGTTGAGATAGCGCCGGCTGAACTCCGCCGGGACCTTGGTCAGCTCCATCGCCGCCTCGACGACCTGACGGAACTCCTTGAGCGGGATCGGATCCTCGCCGCGGGCCACGCGGTGGGCGTTGAGCACGGTGCGCAGGTACTTGGTCACCGTCACGCCGGGGACCGAGACCGGGTACTGGAAGGCCATGAACAGGCCCATCCGGGAGCGCTCGTCCGTGTCGGCCTCGGTGATGTCCTCGCCGCCCCACAGGATCTGGCCCTCGGTCACGTCGAGGTTGGGGTGGCCCATGATCACGTTGGCGAGCGTCGACTTGCCGGAGCCGTTGGGGCCCATCAGGGCGTGGATCTCGCCCTTGCCCACGGTCAGCTCCAGGCCGCGCAGGATCTCCTTCTCACCGGCACGGACATGAAGGTTGCGAATCTCTAGGTCTGGCATCTCTCTTCTCAGCGGTTGGGTTTCTCGTCAGGCGGCGGGAGCGCCGGCCGCGGCCACGGGTGCGACCGCCGGCTGGTCCTCGCGACCACCGGCGAACTCGACCAGCTCGGCCAAGGTGGTGGTCTGCAGCGAGCGGATGATCCCGCCCTGGACGCGGGTCCACAGAAGCTTGGTGGCGCAGCCCCGGCCGGCATCCGGCTGGTGCGAGCACAGCACCCGTTCGGTGGTGTCGTGGACGAAGCACTCCATCGGGGCGATCGCGCCCTCCAGCGCCTGCACGACCTCGTCCATTGCGATCTCCTCCGCGGGGCGTGACAGCCAGTAGCCGCCGTGGGCGCCGCGCGCGCTCATCACCAGGCCGGCCCGGCGCAGCCGGGCCACAACCTGCTCCAGATAGGCGAGCGGCAGGCCTTCGGCATCGGCGATCGCCTTGAGGCTCGTCGGATGCTCGGGGACCTGGCGGCCGAGTTCGATCATCAGCCGCACGCCGTACTCCGCTTTGGAGGAGAAGATCATCGCCGTCAAATCCTACCAGCAGGGTCGGTTTAGGAAACGAGCCGCAGAATCAACCATCGAGGCCGCCCGGACCTGTAGGGTCCGCCCATGAGTGGGGACACATCGAGCCGACTGGCCACGTCGGCTGACATCGCCACCGCCGCGCAGGCCGCCCGGGCCTCCGGCCGGTTCGGCATCGACACGGAGTTCATGTCCGAGGGGCGCTACCGGGCGCTGCTGTGCCTCGTCCAGGTGGCCGTTGACAACCCGGAGCCGGGCGGCGAGCCGCTCATCTACCTGATCGACTCGCTCGGCGACGCCGACGTGCGGCCGCTCGCGCAGTTGCTCGGCGACCCCGAGTTCGAGGTCGTCCTGCACGCCGGTCGCCAGGACGTCGCGATCCTGCGTCGCGCCTGGCACACCGAGCTCAACAACATCTTCGATACCCAGATCTCGGCCGGCTTCGCCGGGGCCAGCGCCCAGGCGGGCTACGGCAATCTGCTCGGCGCGGTGCTCGGCCAGCGGGTCGGCAAGACCGCCAGCTACACGCGCTGGGACGCCCGTCCGCTCACCGCCGAGCAGCTCGGCTACGCCGCCGAGGATGTCGCCCACCTGCTCGCGCTCTCGGACGAGATCCAGCGCCGGCTGCAGAGCAGCGGCCGGCTGGAGTGGGCCCGCGAGGAGTGCCGCCGGCTGGAGTCGGCAACCGACGAGCGTGACCCCGAGACGGTCTGGGAGCGCCTGCCCCGCATCGGGCAGCTCGACCCCCGCTCACGCGCGGTCGCGCGGGAGCTGGCCGCCTGGCGTGAGCGCACCGCGTCCGAGCTCGACCGACCCGTCGGCTCGATCGTCGCCGACCCCGCGCTGGTCGAACTGGCCAAGCGACGGCCGTCAAGCCCCGCAGCCCTGGAGCAGATCCGCGGGCTGCACCCGCCGACGATCAAGCGCCGCGGTGAGGCGATCCTGCAGGCGATCGAACGCGGCCGCGAGGCGCCCCCCATCCCCCGGGACGAGGGCCGGGGGCGGACGGAGTCCGGCGACGCGCCGTTGATCGCGCTGGCCGAGGCGCTGTTGCGCGCCCGCGCGCTCGAAGCGGGACTCGCCTACGAGCTGATTGCGTCCCGAGCGGAGCTGGAGCAGATCGTCGGGGCCAGCCGCCGTGGCGAGCCCGAGCCGGAGGTCCGCACACTGAGCGGCTGGCGGCGAGAGCTCGTCGGCGACGACCTGCGGGACCTGCTCGCCGGTCAGGCCGCCGTGTCGGTCGGCGCCACCCGCCGGCTGGAGCTGAGTCCCGTCACGAGGAGCCCCGCACCAGCATGATCGAGAGCGCGGGCCGGCGGTCGAACATCGCCGATGCCAGCGCCCGCGCGATCGGCGGCGAACGCCGGATCCAGCTCGAGTCGATCCCCAGCAGGTCCCCGTAGGCGGTGGCGTAGAGGAGCCGCACCTCGTGGCCGGGCGAGTCCTCGCCCTTCTCCGGCCCGTCGGCGCCCGCCGCCGAACTCCAGCCGAGGTGGTCGAGCAGGTGGCGCTCGGTGATCAGCAGGTCCGCCGAGCTCGAGTAGGCCGGCCCCACGACGACGATCTGCTCCGAACAGTAGGCGTTGGCGCCACGGTCACAGCTGTGCACTCGGGCGGTGATCTGGGTGCGCGGTGGGAGCGGAATGAACTTGAGCCCGACCGCACGTGAGCCGCTGCTCGCGCCACAGCCGCTGACGGCGAGGCCGGCGGCCAGGAGCAACGGGATCAGCCAGAGCCGGGATCGGAGCATCGTGAGGTAGCCGAGGATTCAATCAGGCATCGAATAGCGCCAGCGCGGCCGCGATCCGGTTCCGGTCAAGTCCGGCGCCCAGGCAGCAGAGCAGCGCCACCCGCGCCGCGGGCGCCGACAGCAGCGGCACACACACCGCGGCGGTGGCGCGGACGTCGCGCTCGGATCCCTCAAAGCCGTAGGTGGCCCGCAGCATCGAACCCCGCTCGGGCCGGACGGTGATGAGCACCGGGATGCGATCGCCGATCTCACGCAGCGCCGCGAGCATCCCCGGCGTGAGATGACCGGCGCCGAACGCGGCGATGACGAGCCCGTCGGCGGTCGCGCCGGCGGCCCGCATCAATTCTCCGTCCTCGCCGAGCACGGCGGTGAGAACCGGGACGCGGTGCTCCAGCGCGCCGACGGGCAGCGCCTGCGGCCGCACCGGCCGCGTCTGGACGCGCACCCGCCCCTCCACGA
>JBAWFG010000233.1:0-1670 GCA_049591655.1 Solirubrobacteraceae bacterium | reverse complement strand
GGTCATCTGGCCGTCGCTGAGGACGATGATCGCGTTGGTGATACCGGCCTGGCTGTTCTGGGCGAGGAGGTACTGGGCCTCGGTGATCGCGCCGGCGAGGTAGCTGCCGTGGCCGCCGATTGCTTTGAGGCCGTAGTAGTCGCCGCCTGGGTAGGTGCCGCTCGGGCACTGGCCCCAATCGACGGACTTGACGAGGTTGGAGGTGGTTGCGTTCAGGCCGAAGCTGCTGGCCGCGCCGGATCGGTAGTCGCTGGAGAGGCCCACCGCCTGGTAGCCGGAGTACTGGTCGCTGGAGGGGATCCCGCCGGAGGACGCCAAGGCGTTGTAGGTGTACGAGGACCAGTTGGGATAGGCGGTGGTGAAGGTGCTGCTGCTGCTGCAGTCGAGCTCCTTATTCAGAGTGGTCTGCGCCGGCGGGTTGCCTGAGATCGCCGGGAACACGAGCATGCCGACCGAGTCGAACGGGTTGGTGTTCGGTGATCCGCAGTTGCCCAGGCTCGGAGGGCAGGGCCATAGTGCATTGAGCAGCGCCCGCACGCCCGCCTTGGCGCAGTCGAGCTTGTCCGGGCTGCTGACCCCCGTTACAGAGGCGTTGCAGCTACTGCTCATCGAGCCCGTGTTATCGAAGATCACGTAGGCGTGGATCGGGTGCGCCTGACCGCCGCGCGCCGCCGCGGTCGACGTGGCGGAGACGGTGAAGTCGGGCAGCGCGAAGCCGGCCAGCGTCGTCTTGACCGTTGCTGACTCCACGATCTTGACCGCGTTGCAGGTCGTGGCGCCGGACGGCTGCACCGTCTGCGAGCCCGTGGGGTGGCAGCTCTTGCCGCTGGAGTCGGACGCACACGTCGGGGGAGACCCCGCCGTGTAGTTGGGGGCGTTGTTGTCGCACTGGAAGGTCACGGTCGGCGCGTTGGCGCTGATGCCGTCTGACAGCTGGTTCTTGTCGCCGCTTCCGGCGCTGTAGGAGACCGCATCGGTGTAGGCGGTCTGGGCGTCGGGCAGGTCCTGGCCGGCGACCAGGGAGGCGCTGTCGACCGCGGACTGCAGCTGGCGTTGGGCGACCCAGACGCGCCCGACGTCGATGACGAGGCCGGCGAACAGCATCATGACGACCGCCAACACCGCCACCAGAGGCATCACCTGTCCGTCCTGGCGGCGCAGCCGTCTTTGGATGTGTGCCGCGCGCCTCATTCGACTGCCTCATTCGCGGTGGCCGTCAGGGGCACGGTGATGAGCGGAAGGCCGAAGATGTTGACGCTGTAGTTGCTCTTGGCCGACACGGTCGCCTGATCGCCCGCGGCCATGCTCACACCGGTTCGATTGGGGTAACTGCCGCTGCCGCAGGTGTCGCCGGTGGTGCCCGTGATCGTGGTCGTCACCGCGCTGGCCGAGAGACCGACCCCGATGGCGGAGTTGACGGTCTGCGTGACCGCCGCGTCGCATGGGTCGCTGCTACCGCGCCCGATGGCCAGCGTCCGCACGCCGGTGCGGACCGAATCGGTGAGCGTGATGTAGTTGTTGTACATCCCACCGAACTGCAGGATCGCCGTGATGATCAGCAGCAGGACCGGCAGGATGAGCGCGAACTCGACCGCGGCCTGCCCGTCCTGCGCCCGCCAGCGCCTGGCGACGGGGCGCCGCGCGCCCCCCGAGGACGCCCGCTCGGGGGG
>JBAWFG010000232.1:0-13782 GCA_049591655.1 Solirubrobacteraceae bacterium | reverse complement strand
CCGGAATGCGGGCTGCCAGAACGCGAAGCTGAGCGCCGCGAGCCGCTGAACGGCCCGCGGCGCAGGTACCTCGCCACGACAGCTCAGTCAAACGTGACCAAGTCCTTGAAGATCAGTTGACCCCAGGCATTTCCGCGCGCCTGGACGAGCAGTCCACCTTCCGAAAGCGCGCCAAGCTGGATGGGAGAGAAACCGAGATTTTCCGCAAGCGCACCGATCTCCGCTGCTGCGCCGTCGTCGTCGCTCGCCAGGAACACGACTCTCCTGCCACCATTCACGGCCGGATCTTGGTCGAGGACGGATGCGACCAAATGGTTGAAGCCCTTGACCAGTCTTGCACCAGTGAAGGCCTGGGCGACGACCTTGGAGGAAGGCTGTCCTCCCAGTTCCTCGGGGGACACGCCGTAGGCATTGGTCACATCGATGATGGTCTTTCCCGTCCAGGCCGGCAGCGCCTTCGCGACATCCCGGTGCGACTCGAAGCGGACAGCCAAAAAGACGATGTCCGCCTTGACCGCTTCCGCCAGTTGTGTGGGAATGATCTGGGGTCCGATCGCGGCCGCAGCGGATGCGAAGCTTTCCGGGTCGCGAGTGGTCGCAACGGATACTTCGATGCCGCTTCGGGCAAACGCCCTGGCAAGAGCTTGGCCGATGTTGCCGAAGCCGATAATTGCACAGTTCATATGTTCTCCTTTTGTGTTGCCACGCCCTACGGGCTCTGCATATCGAATGGAGTGATCGGCCGGGCATAGTGCGTCAGATTTGCGCTAGGCCGCCGTCGACGTGGACCTCGCTGGCAGTCATGAAGCTGCTGTCTGGCGACGCGAGAAACGCGGCCACCGCTGCGATCTCCGCCGGTTCGGCCATGCGCTGGAGCGGGTTCATAGACGCGAAGGCCTTCTGGCCTTCCTCGCCGAGCGCTTCCTTCGCGAGTTCGGTCGCCGTCGGTCCGGGCGTCAGCACGTTGACCCGGATGCTGGTGCCCTTCAGGTCGTGCGCCCAGGTCTTGGCGAGGTTGCGCACGGCCGCCTTGCTCGCGCTGTAGGCGGTGAAAGCCGGGGCGCCTGTGGTGCCGGCGCTCGATCCCGTCAGGATGATCGAACCGCCCTCGCCCATCAGCGGTAGCGCCTTCTGGACCGTGAAGATCGAACCCTTCACGTTGGTGTCGAAGATTTCGTCAAGGTGCTCGGCGTCGATCTCACCGAGCGGAAGCTGGCTTCCCGCCCCGGCATTGGCGAAGACGATGTCGAGGGTCCCGCGCTCGGCCTTCACCGCCGCGTAGAGTCGATCGAGGTCGGCCAGATCCGAGACCGACCCCTGCACCGCGCGGGCATTGGCCCCGAGGTCGGCCACAGCTGCGTCGAGCGCTTCCTGCCGGCGGCCAAAGATGAAGACGAAAGCGCCCTCATCGATGAAGCACTTTGCCGCAGCGCGGCCGATGCCAGTAGCACCGCCGGTGATCACGGCGGTCTTTCCACTCAGTCTGGTCGTGCTGCTGAGGTGTCCCACAAATACTCCAGTCGCCTAGTCGTTCCGATGCTATGTACACCGATCTGAGTGCTTAACGTATCAGCCGACCAACGGCTATGCACACCGCCCAGTACCGACCGAGCTACGCTGGGCGTATGACGGACTTGGAGAAGGGGCCGCGAGGCCTGCGCCGCGGCAGGGGCGCACGAGAACGCATCCTCAGCGCTTCACGACAGCTGTTCCGCGATCAAGGCATCAACTGCACCGGCATGGACCAGCTCTGCGCGGTGGCCGAGGTGTCCAAGCGAACGCTTTACCAGCACTTCCCCGGCAAGGACGAGTTGATCGCCGAACACCTACGCCGATTCGATCCCGACATCCTGCCCGAGGTATTCGACCGCGCCGACCTCACACCCCGCGAACGACTCCTCGCCGCCTTCGATATCCACCCGCCGCTGTGCCCGTTCATCGCAGCGGCTGTCGAAATCCACGACCCGGGCCACCCGGCACGCGTATACGCCCGCGACTACAAGAAGGCCCTTGCCGCACGGCTCACTGAAACCGCCCGCGAGGCTGGCGCCACCAACCCCGAACAGCTCGGCGAGCAACTGGCGCTGCTCCTGGACGGCGCCTCGGCCCGCAGCCGAGTCCTCAACACCTCAACCTTCTCCGCCGCCGCCGCCATCGCGGCAGTCCTCATCGACAACGCCATCCCCACGGCAGCGGTACCGCCCGGCGCGCGCTGATCCGCATGGTTTTCCGGGGGTCCGTGGTCACCCCAGCCCGGGTCAAGCCGGTAATCCGCGCATACCGGGCTGCTCGGTCAGCCAAGCAACTCAGAGTCGTGGGCGCGGAATATCGCGGCGTAGTCACCGGCTCCCGGCTCGTGCAGTGCGCGTACGAGAGCCTGGATCTTCGGCGTTGTCACGAGCAGATATCGAGCGCGCTGGCCACGCACGGCGTTGCCATATGCGTGCGGACTTCCCTTCGGCGCCAGGACCGCGCCGTTAGGACCGACCTCGCGAACCTCGTCGCCGACTTGGAACCGGAGCCTGCCCTCGAGCACGTACCACGCCTCGTCGTCGCCGTGATGGACATGCGACGGCGCGATCCACTCATATGGAGAGTCCCCCGCATCGGTCCACTCGACGATCACGAAATCGCTATCGGATCCACCAAGTTGGCTGCCCTCGAGCGAGCTAACGAAGCTTCCGCTCAGCATCACCAGAGAACGTACTCCAGTCGCGGACGGGCAGGAGGAATCTTCGCAAGCTGCGCTCTGCCAACGGGGCCGCGTTGAGCGCTCGTTTGGATCGCTAGATGCTGCTGGTGGTTGGCGCTGGTCGCAGGCCGGCCGCGATCGTCAGGACCTGGTCGCGGGTGAGGTTGTCGGACATGAGGTGCACGAACGTACCGTCCCGTTCCAGTTCTACCTGTGCCTGACCCCATCGGGCCGGTCGGGTCTTCATCTCGATCCCGCCGCGGATGACGGTCTCCCAGCCCTCTCCGCCCAGCTCGCGGTACGGATTAGACCCGCCAGCGGGAAACTGGCTGAGCGAGA
This sequence comes from Solirubrobacteraceae bacterium, assembly GCA_049591655.1. Lineage (GTDB taxonomy): Bacteria > Actinomycetota > Thermoleophilia > Solirubrobacterales > Solirubrobacteraceae > Palsa-465. The sequence goes on along the minus strand of JBAWFG010000232.1, from coordinate 10,751 downwards.
TGCTCTCGTGTCCGTCGGTCGAGGTGTAGATCAGCCCGATCTGCATCGGCGAAGGTGGACGCTCGGACGGCCGGACGAGCCGGCATTGCACCTGCCAGTTGGCAGGAACGCTGTCGGGCATCAGCACCGTGAAGGGGGTTTGTCGCTGCGCCTCGACGAGCGTGACGTGTTCAACTCGCTCCTCACCCCACCTCGATTGGATCTGCTCACCGGCCGGCAGCTCAAAGCGGAATGTCTCATCCGGGATCGGCCGGTCGAACTTCGCCGCGAGGGTCGTGATCTTGTGAAACGGCTGCCCATCTCGGACAGCAGTGACGACGAGCAGAACACCAAGTTGCCGATCGACCTCTAACTCATAGAAGTCGGCGCCCGTACCAAGCTCGTGCAGTTCGAATGCCGGGCCGTGACGGGCGGTATCACGCGGCCGCGGGATGCCGTGGGCGCTGATCGTCGGCCTGCCAGCAATCTCGGAGCTCCCGGTCGGCTCAAGCCGCACCGCACTCAGCAGCGCCAGCGGGTTGAGCATGATCTCAAGCTCCTGCCCGACGCCACTGCCCACACTGGGATCGTCTTGGTTGCTGTGGGCACCGTTTCGCTCGTCCCACATCCACCACAACGCTCCGTCAACGACTGCGTAGTAGCCATCCCGAGGGCCGCCGTGATACTCGACGCGAGAACGTTCGCCATCACGCCAGATCCGTACGGTCTCCTCGAGTTCGACCGGCTGCGGGCGGCTGTTACCGACGCTGAACGAGCTGATCGACGCACCCCGACGCTTCTGTTCCTCCGCGTTGGCAGTAAACGCAGCCTGCAGCCGCTCCTGATGGCGCCAAACGCGGTACGTGACCTCGACTCGGCCACGCGGCGCGTCAGCACCATGCAGCACAACAAGCAGAGCACCAAGCTCGGCCACATCCACACGCGAATGGTCAGACGATTCCGTCATCGGCGGCAGCCTAACCTCTTCACCCTCACCGCCCAAACAGTCTTAGGCCGCCGGGCAGACGTTCCACGGTCACTGCATGTCAGGAGCGGGATCGAACAGACCGACGAGAGCCAGGCCGTGAGAGCGCCGCAATCACGCACTACGAGTCGCCTGCAGGTCGGGAGCCACGCAGCCGGGCCTGCGCTGGGTCACCACTGGCCGCGGGGGCGCCCGGGCTGGTCGGGTCGTGAGAAGAACGGAATCCCTCGCTTGGTGCCGTCGGTTAGCGTGACGATCTGCTCGACAACGGACGGCGCTGTTGACGACGGTGAGCTCCTGGGCCGGGATCGCCAGGCTCACGAGGATCACGGATCAGACGTCCCGCATCGCCGCATCGATGCTCGCCGGCACCTCCAGGTCACCCTCTCGGGGCTCAGACGGCGACGCGGCCGCCGTCGGCGGGCAGGACTGCGCCGTAGATGAAGCTTGCGTCGTCTGAAGCGAGGAAGCTGACAGCGGCGGCGATCTCGTCTGGGGTCGCGCCGTGCCCGGCCGGTGTGCTCGAAGCCAGGACGTCGAACATGTCGCCCATCGCGGCGCTGGCGGGGGTGCGGGTTGGTCCGGGTGCGACTGTGTTGACGCGGACACCTTGGGCGGCGTACTCAGCGGTCCAGGCCTTGGTGAGTGATTCGACCGCTGCCTTGGACGCGCCGTAGGCAGCCAAGCCGCTCATGCCGATGGTCGCGGCCATCGTTGAGATATTGATGATGGAGCCACCGCCCTTTGCCGCCATGCGCGGGGCGATCGTCGCTGTCAGGAAGAACGGTGCTTTGACGTTGACATCAAAGGTGACGTCGAACGCCTCCTCCGTCGTCTGGTCGGTCGGGCCGCCGGGAAAGACGCCAGCGTTGTTGACCAGCACGTCGACGTCGGTTGTGGCCTCGGCGAGGCGTCTGACATCTTCAAAGCGCGCGAGGTCAGCGGCGATGAACCGTGCTTTGGCCCCGGTGGCCTGGACCGCCTCGACGACCTCGCGACCACGGGCCTCGTCGCGCCCGGTGATGATCACCTCAGCGCCCTCGCTTGCGAGGCGCTCGGCGACGGCGCGGCCGATGCCAGATGTGCCGCCGGTGATGAGGGCGGTCTTGCCGTGTAGTCCCATGTCTGTGTTCTCCCGTCAGATCGTCGTTGTGAACTCACGCGAAATTGGATCGCTCATTCCACTCTAGCGCATAATGGATTGGCCGATCCAATCTGCTGGTAGAGTTTCGAACGTGAGCACGACTAGCCCCTCCCCTCGTCGGCTGACGCGCAAAGGACAAGAGACCCGCCAGCGCATCGTCAGCGCGGCGGCCGATCTGATCTTCGAGCACGGCGTCGCCCACACGACCATCGAGGACGTGCGCGCGGCAGCGGACGTCTCAAGCTCACAGCTCTACCACTACTTCGACGACAAGCCGGCCTTGGTCCGGGCCGTGATCGCGCACCAAGCCGACATGATCGTCGCCGGGCAGAAAACGTTCGATCTCAGCAGCTTGGAGGGCCTGCGTGCCTGGCGTGACTGGGTGATCGAGCACCAGCGGGAACTCCATTGCGGCGGCGGCTGCCCCATCGGCTCGCTTGGAAGTGAGCTCGCTGAAACCGATCCCAGAGCGAGAGCCCAAGTCGCCGAGGGTTTCAAGCACTGGGAAGCCACCATCCAGAGCGGCCTTCGACAGATGCACGCCCACGGCCGGCTCACTCCCGACACTGACCCTGACGCCCTGGCGCTCGCGCTGCTTGCCGCATTACAAGGCGGACTGCTCCTCACGCAGATCCAACGCGACACCAAACCGCTAGCAGCCGCACTTGATGCCATGCTCGAACTGGTCGCCAGACTCACCAGCTCCAGCTAGCGCGAGACCCCACCGGACCGCCCCGCGATGTCGCGATGGAAACGACGCGATCGGCATCGCCCCATAGCGACAACGCCTAATCGTCTCGCCCTCACAACCGCCTTGACGAACGGCCGACTCCACGCCACGGCACGAACGCACGACTCCGCCGAGTTGCTCGACGCCCGCTCAGACTCTCACTGAAAACCAGAAGCGCTGCAAGGTCATGCCTGAGGCGCACACCGCGGTCAGGGCGTCGGACCCGGGTTGGCGCGGCGTACAAGGTAGATCGCGATCGACGGCGCGAGCGTTAGGACGCGAGCAGCCCGAGCTCGAGTAACTGGTTGGTCAGCGCCCGCCCACCGGAGGCCTGGCGCTCCAGTTCTGCTGTGACAATGAGAATCCGCCTCACCACGGCAATCAGACCGACAAACAGGAACGGCTCTACCACGATCTCACCGCGCAGCACGACGTAGCCCAACGTGTGCAGCAGCTCAGCCACGATCAGCGTCAGCAGGATACGGTCGAGCAGGACGACGCCGATGTTGACTGCGCTCTGGTGTGTCTGGATCGAGCCGATGAATCCGCTGATCGTGGGCGGAGAACGGTTAGGAGCTCAGCGCGTTCATACCCCTTCGAGACGGAGGAGACCAGCTGCGGAACCGGCGAACGAAACCATCGGCGCCAATCTACGTGCGTGCGCATGTATCTGCTAGCGTGGCAGTCGTATCGTCAACTCTCTACGGAACGCAGGTACATCAATGAGCAATGTCAGCATCATCGGCTTAGGCGGAATGGCCCGCGCTATCGGCGCTCGTGCGGTCGCGGGCGGCAACGCCGTCGAGGTCATCGGACGCGACCCGGCCAAGGCCAAGGAGCTGGCCGCCGCGCTCGGCGGCGGCACCACGACCGGGACATTCGCCGCCACCCCGGCAGGCGACCTCGTCGTCCTCGCCGTGCCCTACGCCAGCGCCGTGCCGATCGTCGCCCAATACGGGGACGCGCTGGCCGGCAAGGTCATCATCGACATCACCAACACCTCCACCGCCGACGCGACCGGGCTGGTCACCCCTGACGGCACCTCCGGCGCGCAGGAGATCGCCAAGGCCGTCCCGGCGAGCGCAACGGTCGTAAAGGCGTTCAACACCGTCTTTGGCCACATCCTGGCCCAGGGCGGCCCGCTGGACGTGCTCTTCGCCGGCAACGACGCGCGGGCCAAGGCGAGCGTGTCGGCGTTTATCGAGAGCCTCGGGGTACGCCCGCTGGATGCCGGCGGCCTGGAGGTGGCGCGCTGGATGGAAGGCGCGGGCGTACTGATGATCGGCCTGGCCCGTCATGGCGTGGGGAACTTCAACTTCTCCCTCGGCATCAACCTTGCCGGCTGAGCGCACCCACACCACCTCTACTCCACCTGATCACCCCCAAGGGAGCAGCAGCATGCGCGTCTTTGTTACTGGCGGGACCGGCCATTCCGGTTCCTACATCATCCCCGAGCTCATCGCCGCCGGGCACGAAGTCACCGGCCTGGCCCGGTCAGACACGGCAGCGGCGACGCTGTCCGCACTCGGCGCGAAGGTGCGCCGCGGCGACCTTCAGGATCTCGACGGGCTCAAGGAGGCCGCCGCAGACTCCGACGGCGTGATCCACGTCGCGCACAGGCAAGACCTGCTCCCGTCCGGCGGGATGGACGCCGTCGCCGCCGCGGAGATCCCGATCATGCTCGCCTACGACGAGGCCCTCGCGGGAACCGGAAAGCCGCTGGTCGCGGCGGGAAGCATCGGCTCGCCCGGACAGCTGGGCCGGCCGGCCACCGAAGAGGACTCGGCCCTTCCCGTCGGCGATGAGCACAGAGGCACCCTCCGGGTTCGCAATGTCGTCGAAGCCACCGTCATCGACCTCGCCCAGCGTGGAGTGCGGTCTTCGGTCGTGCGGATTGCCAACATCATGCACAGCACGACCGATGTCGGCTTCCTCCCCATGCTGATCGCGCTCGCGAAGCAGCAGGGCGTCGCTGGCTACCCCGGAGACGGCGCGAACCTATGGAACGCAGTGCACGCCCGCGATGTCGCTTCCCTGTTCCGCCTGGCGCTGGAGAAGGGCCCGGCCGGCAGTTATTGGCACGCGGCCGAGGACGGGGGCATCCCGTTCCGCGAGATCGCCGAAGCCATCGCCAACCACCTGGACCTGCCCGCCGTGAGCATTCCCGAGGACGAACTGATGATCCCCGGATACTTCGGGTTCCTGGCGAACATCGTCACGCAGAGCTACCCGACGTCCAACCTCATCACCCGCCAGACCCTCGGCTGGGAACCCGCCCAGCCCAGCCTGCTCGCCGACCTGGACAACGGTCACTACTTCCCCGCCAGCTGATGGCAGCACCCGAATCACAACCAATCCGGCACACGGATCTTCCGAGGGACGCTGAGAATATGAAACTGTGGGATCCACGGAAGCGGACAGGTCGGCAGTACCGTCGCGCGGCTCGCCATCGAGGCCGGGCACCGGGTCGTGCTCAGCAACTCGCGCGGGCAAGACGCTCATCGACACGTGCAACTACGGCCCCGAGCGTGACTGCCACATCACCGAGCTCGACGACAACTCGCTCACCTCAAGGAGCTGCTGCAGCGGTACATGCCGGACGCCATGCTCGTCAAAGCGTTCAACAACATCTACTACAAGCACCTGCTGTCACTCCCCCGCCCGGGTAGGGCGGCCGGCCGCTCCTACCGCCGATCGCCGGGGACTCCACGCAAGCGACGGCGGCGGTGACCGAATTCATCGAATCCATCGGATACGTGTGGTGGACACGGGACCGCTGGCCGATAGCTGGTGCCAAGCGACCGGCACGCCGGTATGTAGAACCCCGTACGGGCCGTACTCAAACGAGAAAGGCCAACCGGCCGACGAGGACGCCATCCGTGCGGCACTCGCCAGCGCAACGCGGTAACCGCAAGCTGGCGCGCCCCGCGTCCAGTTCGATGGCGGCACGAGCGACAGCAGCATGTGCCTGATGGCGGGTGTCAGGGCCTCAGGAAACGCGGTGATGCTCCACCGCCGCTACGCGCCCTCAGCCAGAGCGCAAGACCGCCGCGGCGGCTCAGCGGCTCGCGGCTTTCAGCTGTGAGTTCTGGGCAGCCCCAAGCTTCCCCCAGATCCGAGCGATCGCGGCGATATCCTCTTCGTCGAGGGGCTCGATGAAGTACCGAAGAATGGCGTCCTCAAGCGTCCGCGCAACCGCCTCGCTGTAGCGCCGGCCCTCGTTGGTGAAGCTGATCAGCGACTTGCGCCCGTCGCCCTGATCAGCGCCGCGCTGCAGATATCCGGCATCGACCAATTCCTGCACGAGACGAGAAGCGCGAGTGGGACTCACGCTGACCAGCCGGCCGGCGAGCGAGCGCACCGACTGCGGCTCCTCGTCGTGCAGGCGACACAGGATCTCAGTGGCGCTGAACGAGATGCGGTGCTGCTCACGCAGCTCCCAGTCGATCCGCTCAGTGACCGTCGCGTGAGCGAACAGCATGGCAAACCAGGCGTCCTGCTGCTCTGGAGTGATCACCTGGGCCACGGTGTGGCTCGGTTTTGTGGGGCTCTTACTCATCGCTCTCTCCAACTATAGCCGGGAGCAGCCACCAGCATGCACGTGCGTGCGCACGCATATGCACGCAGTACAGGCAACCGCTCGGGGCCGCGGACGAGGCCGACCGCTAGCCGGGATCCGGCTAGCAGGTGGACGGCCGCATGCTCGCTTCCGCCCGAGGCCTTTTGCCGCTGAGGTCGAACTGCTCGCGGCGAAATCGAGCAAGTGCTTGACCTTGGGCGCGGCGGACAACTACTGAGCTCAACCGCCGGTTTTGCGGGTTGTGCGTCGCGATCCGGGGTGGGAGCCTCGGTCGCTTACAACATCGACCCGGACGTCGGTGTCAACGATGCAACCGGCCTGGAGGCGACTTGATGAGCCAGCCTGATCGAAGCAAACTGCCGATCCGGAAGGCGCCGGCTGGGGGTGTGGCGAACAGGACGCTCGGGGGTTCGGAGCCGGATTGGGCGGTGCTCGGTCATGTCGAGCCTCCCGATGGCGCGCCGAATGTGTTGGTGGTGTTGATCGATGATGCGGGGTTCGGGAATGCCGGGACGTTCGGCGGTCCGATCGATACGCCGAATTATTCGCGGGTCGCGGAAGGGGGTGTGCGCTACAACCGCTTTCACGTCACGGCGCTGTGTTCGCCGTCGCGGGCGGCGCTTTTGACCGGTCGCAACAGCCACGCGGTGGGGTTTGGTTCGGTGGGCGAGTTTTCGACGGGGTTCGCGGGCTATACGGCGTTTGTGCCAGATGATTGCGTTCCGTTCCCGAGGATCTTGAAAGAGAACGGGTACAGCACGGCGGCGTTCGGTAAGTGGCATTTGACGCCGGATGGTCAGCAGGGTCCCTCGGGGCCGTTTGATCGCTGGCCGGTCGGTTGGGGGTTTGACTACTTCTACGGGTTCCTCGGCGGGGGAGCGTCGCAGTGGGACCCGTGCCTGGCTGAGAATCAGAAGATCATCGGAACTCCCTCGGAGTTCTATGACCAGGCGAACCCGTATTACCTGCCCGACGCGATGGCAGACAAGACGATCGAGTGGTTGCACGCGATCCGCGCCCAGGACGCCAAGAAGCCGTTCTTCGCGTACTTCTCCACGGGCTGCAGCCACGCCCCGCACCACGTGGCGCAGGAGTGGGCGGAAAAGTACAAGGGCAAGTTCGACCAGGGCTGGGACCAGTTGCGCGAGCAGACCTTCGCCCGGCAGAAGACGCTCGGGGTGATCCCCGCCGATGCCGAGCTCACCCCGCGCGACGAGGCGTTCCCCGCCTGGGACGATGTCCCGGACAAGCTCAAACCGTTCTACGCCCGCCAGATGGAGGTCTACGCCGGCTTCTCGGAGAACGCCGATCACAACGTCGGCCGCGTGATCGACGCGATCGATGAGCTCGGCGAGTTGGAGAACACGGTCATCTTCTGGATCTGGGGCGATAACGGCGCGAGCATGGAGGGCACGATCACCGGCTCGTTTAACGAGCTGACCATGCAGAACGGGATCCCACTCAGCGACGAGATGCAGCTTCAGCTCTCCGAGCGCTACGGGGGCATCGACGCGTGGGGCGGCCCGATGATGGACCCGCACTACTCCGCCGCGTGGGCGTGGGCCGGCAACACCCCGTTTCAATGGGGGAAGCAGGTCGGCTCGCATCTCGGCGGGACGCGTAATCCACTGGTTGTCCATTGGCCCGACAGGATCACCGACCCCGGGGCGCTCAGGACACACTTCACCCACATGAACGACATCGGTCCGACGATCCTTGACATCACCGGGATCCCGCTGCCCTCGCATATCGACGGAATCGAGCAGCAGCCGATGCACGGCGTCACGTTCGCCGACTCATTCACCAACCCCGACGCCCCCGAGCGCCACACCCAGCAGTACTTCGAGACGATCGGCAACCGCTCGATGTACAAGGACGGGTGGTGGCTGTCGATGAAGACCGCGCGGATCCCGTGGGTGCTGACGCCGGAAGCGATCAAGCCCTATGCCCCCGGGGTGTGGGACCCCGATGACGATCCCACCGAGCTGTACTACCTGCCGGATGACTTCTCCCAGGCCCATGATCTTGCCGCCGAGCATCCGGAGAAGGTCAAGGAGCTGCGGGAGCTTTTCTGGCAGGAGGCCGAGAAGTACAACGTGCTGCCGCTGATGGCCCCGCTGGCGGGATTCTTCGGGATGGTGCCGCCGCTGCCTGAAACAGCCAGATACGAGTTCCGCGGCGATGTGCAGAACGTCCTGTCGGGAATGATCCCGCGGATCTACAACCACTCCTACACGATCACCGCCGAGCTGGTGATCCCACCCGGCGGCGCCGAAGGAGTGATCGTCGCCGAGGCCGACCACCTCGGCGGGTTCTCGCTGTTCCTCGACGGCGGCAAGCTGACCCACACCTACTCGATGATGGGCGTGTTCGTCTTCCGCCAACAGGCCAACGAATCATTGCCTGAGGGCGAGGTGACGGTGCGGATGCAGTTCGTCGCCGATGCGCCCAAGCCCGCAACCGGTGGTGAGGTGACCCTGTTCATCAACGATCACGCAGTGGGCACGGGACGGATGGATCACAGCGTGCCGATCCGCTTCTCCGGTTACGCCGGGATGGACATCGGCCGCGACAACGCCGGCGTCGTCGACCTCAGCTACGAGGATCGGAAACCGTTCGCGTTCACCGGCACGATCAAGAAGGTCACGTTCGACGTCAACCCGCACCCCTCGACCCAGGAAGCATCCGAAACGCACAAGGCCGTCCACCACGGCGACGCCGCCCACGCCCTCTCGGCGTGAGCCATCGTCAGTCAGGAAGAGAATCTCGATGAAGCTTCATGACACCATCGACGTCCTGATCGGTGGCTACCTGTCCAAGGAGGCTGCCGAGGAGGACTACAACGCGGTCCTGCACTGCGGCGGCGATCTGCAGGGCGCCGTGATCGTCAGCAAAGACCTCGAGGGCCACCTTTCGGTCGAGCAAACCGACCACATGGTTCGCGAGGGAGTGGAGGGCCTCGGCGCGGTCGGGTTCGCCGTCGGGCTGTTCGCGCCACCGCTCTTGGCGGCGACCGCAATCGGCGCCGCGATCGGTGCCGGCGCCGGCGAACTCCTGCACCACGAAGTCAGCGACAAGCTTCGCGACCAAGCCGGCGCGACAATCCCGATCGGCGGCGCCGGCCTGATCGTCGCCTACTCACACACCGAAGCCGAGAAGGTCGAGCCCGCTGTAACCCGGGCGGTGCAGAAAGCGATCGGCGAAGCCGAGGGCAACCACGTCAAGGCGCTCAAGGGCGCGATCGCCGACGCCCAACAGCAAATGGCCGCCAATAGCGCCTGATGGGTGCCGGTTCACTGTCTAGCGATGCTCATCCCAGGGGACATCTCGTGTCAGTGATCGCGACCAGCACAACTCGTCCAAGGAGCCACAGACATGAGTGCTGTCAGTACGAAAGCGAACGCTGACCTCGACCCGAAGGTCGCAGTATCTCCGACGGTGCATGAGTCCGGCGGCGTCAAGGTTGCGCATTTGTCGGTCGCCGAGCGGGCAGCGCTTGGCAAGGCGGCGCGGGCGGAGGTGCCGCGGGCCGATCATGGTGAGTGGCTGGCGCCGTCGGGTCGACGTGATCCGGTCGAGTTGCTCGAGGAGCAGGCGGCATCGCGGGTGCCGGAGCTCGTGCCGATCCGGTATGGCCGGATGCTCGTCTCGCCGTTCACGTTCTATCGCGGCGCGGCATATCTGATGGCGGCCGATCTCGAGCGTTCGCCGAGAACCGGTCTGAGCGTGCAGCTGTGCGGAGACGCGCACTTGTCAAACTTCGGGGCATTCGCCGCCCCCGATCGGCGGATCGTGTTCGACGTCAACGACTTCGACGAGACGCTTCCGGGCCCGTTTGAATGGGATCTCAAGCGGCTCGTCGCGAGCTTCGCGGTCGCCGGGCGCGATCTCGGTTTCCACGCCGGTCAGCGCCGCACGGTGAACCTGACGGTCACGCGCGCGTACCGCAAAGCGATCCGCGGCCTCGCGTCGATGAAAGTGCTCGATCTGTGGTACTCGCGCGTCGATGCCGAGGCACTGGTCGCCCAGGTTCACAGCACGGCGAGCGCCAAGCGTCGCAAGCTGATGGACAAGAACCTTGCCAAGACGCGCGCTAAGGACAGCCTCCGCGCCTTCAGCAAGCTCACGACGATCGTGGACGGTGAGCCACGGATCGCTGCCGACCCGCCGCTGATCGTACCGATCGAGGACCTGGCCGACGGCCGCGATATCGAAGAGTTCGCACGTGGGGTGATCCGTGGCTACCGACGCACGCTGCAGGGAGATCGCAAACATCTGCTCGAGCGCTTTCGCTACGCGCACGCCGCGCGCAAGGTCGTTGGTGTCGGCAGCG